>JAJYZF010000167.1 GCA_021800165.1 Planctomycetota bacterium
TAGCCGCCGGCTTGCCGGCGGTGGTTCGCAACCCAAACTTGCCCCCAGCCGGATGATGGATTATTCTGCATTATGTAATTTCCATACTGAGGCCGGGTTATGGTCGCGATCAATGAAATCCTGCTGCGCGAATGCACCGGTGAAGAGTGCGGTGGCGATAACGACATTTGCACGGATAGTCGCGTCCACCACCGCAATGCCGAAAACCGAGCACGGATAACCCGCAACCATCGCCGCACCCCAATCCTCGGCCGGTGGATGGAGCAGGACCCGGCTCAATGTATTAACGGGGCGAATACGTATCAGTTTGTCGATTCCTCGCCGGTGGGGAATGTGGATGCGGAGGGGCTTTCGGAGGCGCGCGACGTCAACGAACTTCTGGGGCAGGGCCTACAGTGGATCCGGGAGGGGGACACGTACGCTGAGAATATGATGATTGCTTTCGCATACCAAGCAGTCAATGGTAACGCGTACAACGCTTTTCAGGGCATCTTTCACGAGATATTGAAGAGTTCAAAGTACCACCGCGTTGCGCAGGCTCATTTCCAGATGCTTGCGGAGAAATACAAGAAGCCGGGTACTTACAAGCTTGCACCGATGATTCCCCCGGGTCAAACATTTTTCCTTGTGGATTTCAAGCCATTTCTTTATCAGGTCAAATACGGGCTCAACTTGGCGCACCTGATCGATGTTGGGGACTTGGGGATAGCCTTGGGCGACGCCCACCTCGGGTACAGATCCGCCACGCTGACGGTTACTGGTTGTCCCGGACATCTTAAATGGCGCATCTCCGCGGAAATGGTGGAACGCAACCTCTATCATTTTCACGAGAACGCGACAGCGATGCTCGATCCCGTTTACAGAGCTGGCTATCAGTTCCAGCACAAGTACGGGTTCGGGCCTTTCTACCAAGAGTCGACTTGGCACGAATCGTTCAGCGGACCCAAGCCGCGTATGCCCTTTTGGCTGAGATCTATGCTCATCATCGCGGCCGAGCCGTGAAGGGGGTAGCGTGCAAAAGACGGCCATGGGTGGTGTCGGTGGCGCCTTGCCTGGGCGGGACTTTTTGTCCGGGGTGCTGCGCAGCTACACACGCCTGTTGGCCCTATTGGCCGCAGGGATACTGGGGTTCACTCTGGGCATTATTGATACGGGCTACACGCAGTTGTCGAACACTCGGATTCTTGCGATGGGGCTTCACCACGGCCGGATAAAGGCCGTCAGCGTAGCGGCGCCCTGGTACCCATCCCCATGGGTGGCGCCCCCACCCGAATTGGCACGCAAGCTGATGGCCGCCCTCGTCGCGCCAAGGGGCCGCCCCTCACAAATTGCCTCGCGTAGCCCGACGGATATGCTCAGGGTAAGATATTCGGATGGTTTCGTTGTCGAAGCCCCTGTGGCGCCCGACGGCAAAAAACTGTATATTTTCGACTACGACCATCTAAACCTCCTCGGTTTTAACTGGCAGCTCACGCACCGCACCTTTGTTCTGCCGCTGCAGCCGCTGACGCGGGCTGAAGCAGAATGGATGCACGATGTAACCAGACACCCCGTTCCGAGATGGGTAGAGGCTATGCGCGACCGCCGCCCCTGCAAATTACCGGCAGCGGCGGAGCGCGTTCCCTTACCGGGACCGACAAGGTTGAGGCGAAGATGATTCGGCTACTTACCGCCATTTTGCGAAGCTACGGCATCCAGCTTTCATTCGCATCTGGTGCCTGCTATTTTCTCGGATTGGGGAGATTGCATGGCGCCGAGGTCGCCGGGTTTGTCGCGTTGCTTGCCATCGGGATCATCTTGGGGACTGCTGCCACACACGCCTGTCAGAGCGCTCCGGCCCTCCAATCGGTCCTAAAGAACCTCTTCTTGCCCGCCACGCAAATACTCGCCATAGTGTGTGCAGCCGCCGCCTTTGGCAATCTCGCGTGGATGCAGGTATTAGCCGCGTTTCTTTGCCTTTCGGGAGCAGCGATCATAAAAAGCGATTATTTGATGGCGGTGGATGAGCCACGTCTAGCTGCGGCGCGACCCGTGGTTGGTGGGATTTGGTGCGTGTCGGCGACAGGGATCGTATCCGTGTTCGCGTTAATCCACGGACTCGATCATGGGAGCGACCTTGGATTCTTGCTCGCGGCGGGAATTCTTCTATTCACATGCCTCCCTGGTTCGGCGCCCTTTACCACTCCCAGGCAAGCGCCGGGTGGTGCCGGTCCATGCCCCACACAGGGCACCGGTGCCACCGGGTCCGTGCCAGCGGCCGACACGGCCTGCCAATCGCCGCAGAAATTGGTTGCTGTATCGGTATTGGGCATGGCCCCAGTCCTCTTATGCCTTCTTGTTTATGCCGTGGCACTGTTCGGATTTGTCGTGGCGGTAGGCTGTCTCGTAGTCCCGTATCCCCGCGAAACAGTGATTAATAACTTGCTCCTCCAAATAGAGGGGGCGTTTATTAGCCTTTGGTACAGCCCGTGGCTCATCGCTCTCGGCACGTTGGGGTTCGCTCCGGCGGCCCTACTGGTTATTGCGACCATTTGGCAACTGGCCGGAAGGCGACTCTGGCTACGGCTTCGCGGCGCGAACCCACGGAATAATTAACGACAGGCGCCGGCTCCATAAATGCTAGGGACAGTCACCTATCAAAACAAGGGGGGGGTGGGCTGTTGTCAAATGCCGTGGCTGGCGGCAAACATGCGTCGTGGCAGCTTCCGCGCCCCGCCCCGGTGCGTTACGATTTCAGCAGTGATTCCATTTTGAGGCTGGCTTGACGCGATCGTGGATGGTACCAACTCCGGCGACCCGCGCTTCAGGCGGCCTGCTGGGGCTGATAACGCAGTACCAGCAGTTGGTGTTCCGGGATGGTGAGTTGGGCGTAGGTGCGGCCTTGACCATCGGAAAATTCGACTTCAAACACGCCGGGTGCCAGGGTCCCCACGACCGTGCCCACCTGGCCGCGCAGCAGACCCTTGTCGGGCAGATCGCTGGACCGGCACGAGGAAGTCTACGCCGGCGCATCGGCGGGCCGATTTTTCCGAAAACACGCATCCCCGCAACTTTCCCGCCCCGCCACGGCGCGTTATGATCACAGAAAGAATTCGATTTTGAGGCCGTTATGGTCGCGATCAATGTTATCCTGTTGTCTGAATGCACCGGTAAAGAGTGCGGTGGCGATAACGACATCTGTACGGACAGTCGCGTCCACCGCGGCAATGCCGAAAACCGGGCACCGATAACCCGCAACCATCGCAGCGCCCCAATCATTGGCCACTGGACGGAGCAGGACCCGGCCCAATACATCAATGGTGCCAATACCTATCAATTCGTCGATTCCTCGCCGGTGGGGAATGTGGATGCGGAGGGGACAAAATGGACGATCACGCGGGACGGCAAGGCCCGCGCAACGGTCTCGGGCCAGAAGGGGGATACGGTCGCGTCGTTGCTCGCAACCAAGGACAATCACGGAAACCTTATCCTCCTTGACGCCAGCCAATATAAAAAGTGGCTGAGGCCGGTCGGTGGGCCTAAGCTCCCAGCCACCGACACCTCGCCGTTGAAGTGCGACGAGAAATTCACGATACCCAACATTGCCTACATCGCCGACACCCTCAGGCATCCCCTCCCCATCCCCTTCGTAGATTTTGAACGTGCCTCCCGGCAGGACATGAGGTGGGCAGACTTGCACGGTATCCCCAATGGCTACGCCGTCAAGTGGAAGGGGCAGGGGCTTGACGTCGTTTGGCTCACGTGCTTCACCATGGCAAAATTGAAATCTGACCTTGGGTCTTTAGACTTGTATAAGTTTGTCTTCGTCGGCCACGGCGACGAAACGAATCACGGAACCCTTGTCATGCCCAACGGGACCCCGGAGCTAAGCCCCGGCACTTATACCAAATACGGGATCGCTGCAATGTATCTTTACGCGTGTTACTCCGGTGCAGCTAAGGACCCGGCTGGTATCGACCCTATGCAGTATTGGAGGTCAGATGTCTCGATGGACGGCTGGTTCATCGGCTGGAGCGGTCCCGTGGATGCTATCACGGTGGTTACCGGTTGGGGGGAGGTGAGGACCCATGGCACGAGGTAATACGGCGTTTTGGCGGTACCTCACCACCCCGCTCGGCGCACCGGCCGCAAGAGACAGGGTGCCCCCGCCGCCATTTTCGAGGCGCGAGAATGCGGTGCTATGGATTGCGTGTGCATTCAACGTCTTGCCCGCTCCATTGGTGGCCTTGGGGCCCTTGTATCTGTTTCTGCCGAAGGCTCTGGCCTATGCTCTGGGCGATTTGGTAGGAGGTTGGTTTCTGGTGTGGTTTGCGTCGCCGTTTCTGGCGCTCTTCATGGCTTGGTACGACCAAAGGCCCGGCCGGAAGCGAAAACTTCTGAATACCATGAGGGGGCGGCTGTCAGTGTACGGAGCCTTGATCTCTTTGGCGGTTTTCCTCTACCTCTCCTTTTGCGGTTGCTAATTGTTCTCCGGTGCGGGTTGAACCGGTCGCATTGCATGGGACAGGCTCATCGTCCTTACAGGGCTACTGCCAAATGTTGTGGATGGCGGCAATCATGCGGCAGCTTCCGCCCATCGCGCCCGCGCGTTATGATTCTGGCGACGATTCCATTTTGAGGCCGCGTTATGGTCGCGATCAATGAAATCCTGTTGCCCGAATGCACCGGTGAAGAGTGCGGTGGCGATAACGACATCTGTACGAACAGTCGCGTCCACCGCGGCAATGCCGAAAACCGGGCACCGATAACCCGCAACCATCGCAGCGCCCCAATCCTTGGCGACTGGATGGAGCAGGACCCGGCCCAATACATCAATGGTGCCAATACCTATCAATTCGTCGATTCCTCGCCGGTGGGGAATGTGGATGCGGAGGGGCTGGCGGTGGCAATAAAT
>JAJYZF010000168.1 GCA_021800165.1 Planctomycetota bacterium
TTATCCGTTGCAGGATACGCTGTACCGCACGATGGCGTTGGTGAATTCAAGCGGCACGCCGGTGGAGGCGTACGATACCGACGCCTACGGCAACACGCTGATCTTCACCGGCCCGGGGCCGGACAATACGTGGTTCACGGATGACGATTTGCAGTCGAGCTACGGCGCGAGTGGTATTATTTACTGCGGCTATCGATATGACGCCGAAACAGAAAATTATTATGTGCGGAATCGCTATTATTCGCCGACGCTGGGAAGATGGATCACCCACGACCCGATCGGGTATGAGGGCGGGGTGAACCTGTATGAGTACGTGATGTCGGACCCCAGAGGCTACACCGATTCCTTCGGGCAAATCCCGCTGGTGTTGGACCGCCTCGAGTTCCTCACCGTGGCACAGCATTTAATGAAAAAGATATACAACGCCTCCGGTGCAAACTCAGGCAAAACCGCTTTTGACCTATTGCAACGCGGTGAGATACTTGCGGGGGAAAAATTACACGCGGACGTGTTTGAAACCATAGCAACGGATTGGGTAACGGCTATTGTCAAGGACACCTTTAGTTCCGCTCTGAAGGTATTGTTTTCAGATGAGGGGTTCGCCGTCGCCTTGGTTAAGACGGTGGGGAAGGCGGTGGTGAAACACCTCGTAAAGGATTTGGTCAACCAACTCAAGAAGCCGAAGGAGATGGTGGGGCTCTTCAGGTACGGCAGTTCCGGAGGAAAGGGAAACTACGCGAAGGCGTTTGTCACCTACGACCCGAGCTCGCACGAAATATCGGCGTTCGTGGCCGGCAGGGTCGCGGCCAACACCTCGGGGAGCCCCCGCGACGTGCCCTTCCCCATCTTCGTGGGCCGGCGCTGCCCGTACCGTGAATTCGAGTTTGAGGCGACCGGCACAGTCTGGGAGGAACGGATAAATCCCGGCGGGGACGAAAGCCAGGGCAACGTGCGCCTAGGAATTCTGGGATTCCAGATAAGGCCCTAGTTGCGCCTGGTAAAGATCGGAGTTCACAGGATGAAAAGGCGTCCGCATTTGGCGATTTTCGCCGTCGGCACGTTGTTATTGGGCACATTCCAGCTCTTGTGCACCGGGTGCGCCGAAGCGCAGCCCGCGCCTCTCGCGACCCCAGCGGGCGAGCTCCCGATCACGGCGTTGCCGAGCCGACACCCGCCGAAAATGATGACGACGCGGCAGCTCTTTTGGGTATTCTTCGAGATGGCTCGCATCCATTGGCACTGTAATTACCATTTGCCCGGTGGAACGGGCCCCCTTCCCAAAACTTCCCTCCTTTATAATATCGTTGGCTCTTCCCGTAGCCACGCTATCGCGCTATATACACGCCCAGGGCATTTCGCCCTGCACCGCAGGCCCGGAAAACCCTCATTCGCCAACCGTCACCTCCGCATTGTGCTGCCGCCGGGCTGGCGGTGCGTAGAAATTCGGCATAGCGCCAACCGATCGCCAACCAGCGAATACTGGGTGGACCTTTTGGTGAAGCCTCGTACTGGCCAGCGATTTAAGTTCGAAATGCGGTTCGCGCGGCCCGCCAAATTCACCCAAAGGGGCCGCCAGCGGTGGCTACGGTATCGCCGTGAATTTTCGCGCTACTGCCACTTGGCGGGCGTCAGGCCGCGGACGGATCTCGCCGCGGAATTGGCGGCCGAATACGCGACGCCGTTCGACCTTTATAAGGACGCGATGAATACGCCACCAACGGCGCATGGAGGGGTAGCGGAGGCGCTCCAACACACGTTCCTGCGGCTCGAGTTTAAGCGGGGTGCCGCGTGTACCAGCCCGGTGTGCATCGCCGCATCAAGATCGTTCACCGTCGTGATCCAACAGGTTTACCACCCCTCGAGAATGATCGACGTGCTTAAGGCATTTTCGCAGGACGGCAGCTTCCTTTTCCTGGGTTCCTGTAGATTCCTGAAGCCGACACCGCTCGCAACACGGCTTCGGGAGGAGTTGTCATTCTTATCGGGGTTGAAAGTATTCCCGGGCTGGGGCGGATGGGGTGCAAGTAGTCGCCGAGGTACCGGTGGCGCTGGCACACCGAAGAACTGAAACGAAGCCGTTTAGCCCGGATATTTCATCGATTTTAGCCGCGAGCGGTCTGACCGCAACCGCCGGAGGCCATTCTGGCCGGTTTTTTTCCGGTTGACGCATTGAGCGCGTAGTGCTCACGACCCCCCAACTTCTTTACCTATATCGTAAACGTCCGACGAAGCTTTCAATTACCCACAAGTTTTACTGCGAGGCAGTAGCCAAGATGGATATCCATGAGGCGGGTGAAGCCTCGTAGACACCCGCCGAAGTGCATCTGGCAGGGATTTTTTGGGGCGTGTAGATTCTGATCTGTCGATTGGATTTTCAGGGGCGGATCGATGAACCAACGCGGCAGGAAGTTTACCATACCGGAGCGGCAGGCGGAAGTGCCACCGGTTTTTCTGCAGGCACGCACCGCGGCAGCTTTTCCGCCCCGCCACGGCGCGTTATGATTGTGACAACGATTCCATTTTGAGGCCGTGTTATGGTCGCGATCAATAAAATCCTGTTGCCCGAATGCACCGGTGAAGGGTGCGGTGGCGATAACGAGGTTTGTACGGACAGTCGCGTCCACCACCGCAATGCCGAAAACCGAGCACCGGTAACCCGCAACCGTCGCAGCGCCCCAATCCTTGGCCGCTGGCTCGCCCGCGACCCGGCCGGGTATCAAGGCGGAATCAATCTTTATGGGTATGTTGAAAGCTCGCCGGTGGGCGCAGCCGATCCCAACGGTGAAGAAGGAATTGTTGTCCAATTTAGCGGCTATACGCCGTTCACGCTCGCCTACCATACACTGAGGGTTCCACGTCCTCTCCATGAGGGGGCGTTCCACGGGTGGCGGATACAGTGGCTCATAACTCCCGCCCACAAAATTGCCATGCCTGCCAGCAGCCACGATTTTGTGATTCAACACATGACGATTACCGTCAAGGTGTTTAATGCTACGACCGGGGCGCCGATACCGTCGAAGGACGAGCATATAAGCTACTGGGAGGCTTGGCACGCGAGGCCCGGGAACGTGGTTCCTGGGCCGGAAATCGACAGCGCCAACGACGAGTGGTACTGGCGAAACAAGGAGGGCCGCCACACGAAGGGGCGCATAACCTACACCGGCACCGCCGCCTTTTACACCGGTGTCACCCTGCAGGGGTGGTCAAAGTCGGCAATCCCTGCGTCCGGCCATTTGTGGGCGACAACAAAGGCGCCCAACTTCCAAGCGGTAAGCAATACTGTGAATCGAAAATTGACGGTCAAATGGAACTGGTGCGAGAATCATGGACGCGAAAAGCTCACCTATAGTTAGGCTACGGGCCGTTAACAGAAGCTTTCACCTGGCGTTGAACAGTCGGAGCACCGTATCATGATGGGCAACTCAACCCGTAGGGTGCTTCTTATTGCAAACGCGTGCCTGGCGCTGGGCGGGCTGGCGAACGCCTTTCCGAAGCCATGCCTCGCCGAGGGGGCCGTGGTTTTCCGAAGCCCAGCTCTTTCGCCCGGGGCGACCAAGGTGGACTTCCGCCGGTGGATATCTCGTGAATGGTACGTGATGCCGCCGTTCGCCGGCCTATCGGTAAATGCCGGCTACCTCCCCCAATCGCAGGCTTTCGGGGCAGGGATTCGCACCTACGCCATCCCGATGATGGCCAGGATTGCAAAGCGGCGGCATTTGCCGGCCGCTTGGCGTGCGTTCGCTGCCTACCAACTGTTTATGGGCCAAGTGCGCGTCGGTGAAACGCTGGCGGACGTCGCCTCACTTTATAAGGGCTGCCCTTGGCTCCACCGGAAAATGCTTCATCATGCGAAGGGGCCTTTGTCGGTTGGTGGCGATAGCACGGCCGTCGCCATCCAACTCGCAAGCCCGGGGGAACCTCATGGGCAGTTGCTGGTGGCCCTGACCGGGAAGCACCCGCTCTCAGAAGTCTACAAGCAACTCAAAGGCGGGCAGCACACAGCAGCCTTGGCCGAGCGGATTATGGCTATCGGCGTAAGCGTAAGTGGGCCTGAATTTCGGGTCTCAGGCGTGCCCCACACCACGCGGACATTTTGGCTTCTGGCCCCCAACCCGGTTGACGGTCGGGCGGTGGTTGGTTTGACGCTCAGTGGTTGGGCGATCCGTCATTATGTACGCCCGAACGCAAAAAAATCCGCGCAGCGCACCGCCGTTATCGCCGCATTGTCGATGTCAGAAATGCCACCGCATTTTTGGGCGACCCTGGCACGAACTCGGGCATTGGCAGAGCGCCAGCGGCGGTTCGCCGAAATGATGTTCTTGATAACCGCCGTTCGCCCCGGTGAGACCGTTCGGGACCTCGCCCACAGCATGTCCGGTTTTCCACGTTTACAGCACGGTGATCTAGCGTATTCCCCGGTCGAAACTGGCCCACTCCTGTTCGCGACAATGGAGGCGAACAACGGCAAGTTGTACAGCCTAAGCCTAAAGATTGAAGCCCAGCAATGGGTTGGCTTTATTTGGATCTCACTGGTGCACCATTTGCGGGCGAGCCAACTAACGAAATGCCTCAACGGCCAAGGCGCTTCCGCCTGCTTTGGGGATACGGTGATCGACTTGGGGCCGCATTGGACACCATACGCGAAAGGTTACGTCTCGGCCCGAGTCAAGGCGGCGCTGAAGCTGCAAAGGGCGACAAAGTCAAAAACCGCCAATTGACGTAATCACGCGGCGCAACATCCCCCCTGATAGCTAAAGAAAGCGGCGGGATGGTTTTCAGCTTATCCCCGCCGTCCGCGTTCCGTGACGCCGTACCGTGGCGCGCAACTGGTCGCTGAGCGCCGGGATTGCCGGAAAGCGCGTGGATGGCGGGAAAAGGTGCG
>JAJYZF010000064.1 GCA_021800165.1 Planctomycetota bacterium
TGGGCACGTCGGAGGTAATGGCCGTATCCTTATTCGACCAATACAGCCGCAGCCGGGCGCTGCCGCCGGTCGCCGAACCATAAATGACCCCGACATCACCCGTAAAAGTATGGGATGTCGCCAAATTCACCCCCAACGTTGCCAGCGGCACCTTGGCCATTACCACGTAGCCCGTTCTGGTGCGCCTGACGACCATGCGCACCGCCGGAATCTGCCGGACGCTGCCGAAATAGACCGCGCGGCTTGGGCTGACAAACGCCGCTGGCCAGGTTTGCGTTGGATCCACCTGTTTGTAGAGCACAGCCAGTGGCTTTTTGTGGAACAATGTCAAAAGCAGACGTTCATCGCCGGCCACACCCGCAGTGCGTTGGGGGTTGGCCTTGGGATTGGTCCCCAACATCAGGTCCACGCAATCGCCGCTTTTGAACATGCGAGACCACACCCTGCCATTGTTCACAAAGCCACGGTAATCGGTTACATCGTAGACCAGGTACAAAAATTTCCGGTCATGGCCCAGGGCGAAACGAAATTGGTTGGCCGCATTCGCCACCACTTTGGTGAAATGCATGGCCGCCGGCACATCCGCAAGCCTCCCGGAAATTTTCATCGGGGTGGCAAGTCGCACCACCGCGACATGGCGTACATGGCGGCGCGGCGCATGGCGGGCCGCCACCAGGGTAGCCGCAGCGGTTGCTTCGGCGGGGGTTAAAGTGAATTCGCCCTGGCTGCGACGAACGGTGCTTAAACCGGTAACCCGAAAAAGCCGATAGTCCTCTTTGCCCGCTTCCACATAAACCTTGCCGCTGGCCCGGTCGCGCCAGAAATAGCCGCCAAAATCCTCATCCTGGAAAGAATACATTCCCTCACCATGGGCCAGACGCCAATCGTGAAATAAAGCCGCCACCCATAAACCGTCGGTGGTCATCAGAAACTGCTGGCCCAAGTTGCCATTCATTTCAAAAAGCGTACCCACCTGCCCGCCCACGTGCGCAAAGCCGTTGATACTTAGCGGCCCGATGAGCCGGCCCGGCGCGGGCACATTGGCCGTATGCGATCCATGCACGCCCGCCCACGGGTTGGGATAGGTCCACACTTGCCGGTGGTTGGCAATGTCAATACCCTGCATTTCACCCCGCGCATTGATAATCAACATCCCGTCCGGCGAAGGTGCCACATCCAAGGCATATCCGCGGCAGGCGATGGTGCTCATGGACTTAAAGCTGTACTCCGGCGCTTGATCGGATGTCCACCCCGTGACGGGCAGGCGATAAATTTTCCCCGCCCCAATCATGTAAATCGTCATACGCCGGCTAATTCCGTCACCCCAGTAGCCACCCCATTGCAGATTCTTCTTCCAGACAATTTCCCGCCGTTGCGGAATGCCGTCCCCGTTTTGGTCGGTCCAGATAAATGACGCCATCGGCAAATGAGTACCCCACTCCAATTTCGCACCCGACGCTTTGAGCGCCGGGATGCACCGCGCTACCGCACCCGTCACCATTCCCAGGTGATACTTCGTGAAGCCATCCAGGGAACCCACCGCCGCCACGGGCCGCAGGCGCCCATGGATCAGCCGGCAAATGACCTGCACATGACCATTGGTCGCGGTATATTCCCGACCGTCATGGGTGCAGATGCGGCGCACGAAGGCCGCCCCAAAAGCATCATCCGCTCCCATCTTGCGCCCTACCGTGCCGACATACCGATAGGTTTTGGCCTTCCAGTTCAGGTGATATTCCACGTTTGCACCAAAGGCCAGATGCCGGTCAAACGGTGCCACGTAGCCATCCAAGGCTCCATAGTGCGGGGCCCCGATAAAATCGCGAATTAACTTTCCCGTGGTGGTATTCCACACACTCGTCCGCTTGGGTTGACCATCCTGCTCCATCACCCACAGTCGCCCCAGGCTATCTGCGGCAATGCCCTTGGGCTGGTACATCCCCTGCGGATTGGTCGGCCCCAACGGTGGCCGCCCGCCCTTGACGCCGATGGTGCCCAGCCGCCGCCCGAAGGCGTCAAACTTGATCACCTGCTGTTGGCGGCCCCGGCAGGCCACATAAATTGTTCCGCGCTCACCCACGCATATACCTGACGGATCATCAAGCCCGTGGCCGATAAGCACCACGGAGTGATGGGTTTGCGGATTCACGCGCAGTACCTGCCGGCCGCTGACCACCAGCAAATCGCCGTTTTTCTCCGCCGCCAACGGACCGGGGTGTGGTATCGCAATATTCCGCCGCGGATCCAACCGCGAATCCGCTCCCAGCACCACCGCGGCAATGCGGTTTTCTTTCCGCAACGATACGTATGCAATATGATGGATTACCGCCAGTCCCTGCAAGTTGCCGTTCATTATATTGCTGACCTTAACGCTCATGTGGGCATCGGTCATACGCCCCAGGCGATCCACATGGTACGACATGGGAACCATCCGCTGATCGGCCAGGCGGTAGCGATACAACACCAGATGCGCCATGCGTTTGTAATAATGCATCAGCGAAAGCGGGTTTTGTTCACTGGCCACATACAAATACCCACCCGCGCTGGCCAGGGCGATATTCAAATCGCCAAAGGCAAAACGATTTCTTAGCCCCCAGAGTTTTTTCCCCTGCAAATTCACACCGATAAGATACCAGCCGTTTTCCGCCATCGGCCAGCCCAGCACCATCGTCTGGCCCGCAGCCACCACTGCCTCCGGGTTGGTATGGTCGGAACCCCAACCGCCGGTGCCGTTTTTGGTGGCCCACGGCGGCGTGCCGGGGTTGCCATAGGTCATTTGGTATTGCACGCCGATTCCACGGTCAAAAAGCATCTGCCATTGATACCTGCCCGCCGGCACCGCCTGGCCCTGATCATTGGTGCCATCCCAGATTTCGGTATGGGCACCCGCCCGGAGCGGCACCGCCCCGATCAGATTGCGCACCCGCCGGCCATGGGAATTGTTAATCACCATCGTCACAAACCCGTTGCCGGGAAGGTTAAAGTGAAATTGTATCCGCCGATGCGCCGACGCCGCTACCGTGGCGCTAAGCGCCACCCGGCCCGGCCTAACGCCGGCCAGCGCCCATCCCGCAACTCTGATCATCCCGATCAACAGCACTCCGGCCAACGCCGCCAACAAGCCCAAACGCTTCATATTGACCTCGTCAAAGACATCCCTGCAAAATCAAACCCGTCACTCCCGGCGGATCGGGCGCACCGGGAAAAATGCTGCCAGCGTGGACCTATGCATCGTTAAATATCGCAATTCCAAGGGCCGGCACCTCTACAGAAGAGTTTCGGGGGCGATGTTTATGACTTGCGTCACTGTCCGCTGGCGAACGGTTTTGGCGGCACCTCCGCCGCATGATCTAAGGTGCCCCCGGAAAAAGTCCGCCGGGATAATTTGTGAACATCGATCCGGCCACAGCCGCCTCCGCATTGCCGGCGGTGTTATTGCCCTGTATCTGATCGCTCTTGTCGAGTCTGATGTACATCGCATCGCTGGGTATGGCCACGTTATTACCAACCGCAGCGCCATTCATGACGTACTGATCCTGGGCCTGCCAATCAATACTTCCGCCACTTAGAATATTATTCGCCGAAAGCGGCATCCACACCACCGAGCCGTCCACCCGGCCCACATTGCCTCCACCAAACTGACCCACGGCGTTCCCCGGATGGGGTGTATCCTTAACTTTGTTTGCCCAGGAGGCGGTGCCCAGCGGTGCCGGCGGATAGGGCAAAATGTAGCGGTCACCCCATAAAGCCGGCAGATTGCCGGGGATGGCGGCATGTCTGTTGGTGGCGGTACTGAAACCCGCCTGGTGCAAATCCTGCAAGGTCATGGCATAGGTACCGACATTGATACCGGTTTCCGCGACCCCATTGTTGCCAAAAGCACTACCCGTATAATAAGCGTAACTCAATTGTTGGTAATTTGCTTCAAGCGGTGCCGACGGGCAGATCAATGCCGGAGGCGTATGGTATTGCACGTTCTTATCAATGGCATCAACCCCACCATAACCCGGATATTGATTGCTCACATTGAAATACTCGTTGAAAAAATCGGAAATGCTTGGATTGTACGCATATCCATATTCGAATGGTGAATATATGCCGGCGGCCATCAGGTTCAAGGCCCCATTATCCATCAGCACATCGTTGTTTTCATCCGCATACATGATGGTCGCCAAGGTCAACGAGCGCACGTTAGCCGCACACGCCACGCGCAAGGCCTCACGCCGGGCTTTGGCCAGGGCCGGCAAAAGTAGGGCGATCAGAATCGAAATAATCAGGATCACCACCAAAAGCTCCACCAGCGTGAAAGCCGCGCGGCGACCACGGACGAAACCAGAGGGCGCAAAGGCATCCATGGTGCGCGGGGAATGACCGCGGGAACAGACCGGCACTTCCCCCACCCCGACCATGGCCTTAAGGCAATGCCGATACGATGTTGCAACAGACGACGGTGCACCAGTATCCGCATACACCCCAGAGCACCGTTGGACTTCCAGGCTCCTCGGATTTCTGCCCCCCATTAAGCTACTCGGTGACACACGCATGATGAGTCTCCTTTACTTGGCGGAAAAGAAGGGCCGGGACTTTTACCCCGGCCCTCCAGTTCGATTATTATCGGCAGATGTTGGCCACATCCACCTTTAAACCCGCCGGTGCTTACCCAAAAGCAGAATTCCCAGCCCGCCCAAAGCCAGCAGGCCCGAGGCCCAGGGTCCGCCCGCAACTCACGGCACACCGGGAAATATCTGATCCGGATTGGTGAGGTACCCGGTGCCCGCCACGGCCTGCGCCTTGCCGTAGCCGTTCACATCATTGTCAGACCCGTTGGTCTGGATATAAATAGCATCACTGGGGATCGCGATGGCCGAGCCGACTGCCGCGCCGTTGACGATATAACTGTCCTGCACCAGGCGGTCAATAGCCCCGCCACTAAGCACGTTGGTCCGCGAGAGCGGCATCCACACCACCGAGCCATCCACCCGTCCCACATTGCCCCCGCCGTATTGCCCAACGGCCCGCCCCGGATGGGGGGTGTCAATAACGTTATCCGCCCATCCCGCATTTTGCAGCACGTACCGGTCTCCCCACAGCGCAGGCAGGTTGCCCGGAATGGGAACGCGGTTGTTGGTCGCCATATAGCCCGCCTGCTGCAAAGCCTGCAGACGCATGGCAAAACCGCCCACACCGGGCCCGGTTGGAAAGGAGCTGCCCGTATAATACGCGTAGCTCAACTGGGAATAATTCGCTTCCAGCGGTGCCGATGGGCAGATCAGCACGCCCGGGGTATGAAACCGCACGTTTGCATCAATGGCGTTCGTACCGGCCTGGCCGGGATATTGATTACTCACGTTAAGGTAATCGTGAAAAAATGAGGCCATGTTGCTGTTTCCATCATAATAACCCACAACCATATAATTATATGGCCCATTATCCATCAACACGCCATCATTTTCGTTTGCGTACATGATTGTCGCCAAGGTCAACGAGCGCACGTTAGCCGCACACGCCACGCGCAAGGCCTCACGCCGGGCTTTGGCCAGCGCCGGCAAAAGCAAGGCGATCAGAATCGAAATAATCAGGATCACCACCAAAAGCTCCACCAGCGTGAAAGCCGCGCGGCGACCACGGACGAAACCAGACGGCGCAAAGGCATCCATGGTGCGCGGGGAATGACCGCGGGAACAGACCGACATTTCCCCCACCCCGACCATCGCCTTGAGGCAATGCCGATACGATGTCGCAACAGACGACGGTGCACCAGTATTCGCATACACCCCAGAGCACCGTTGGACTTCCAGGCTCCTCGGATTTCCGCCCCCCATTAAGCTACTCGGTGACACACGCATGATGAGTCTCCTTTACTTGGCGGAAAAGGAGGGCCGGGAATTTTACCCCGGCCCTCCAGTTCGATTATTATCGGCAGATGCTGGCCACATCCACCTTTAAACCCGCCGGCGCTTACCCAAAAACAGAATTCCCAGCCCGCCCAAAGCCAGCAGGCCCAAGGTGGCTGGTTCAGGCACACGCGAAAGTGTGATGGCGCTGTTTGAACCACTTCCATAGTTGATCATGTAACCCAGCAGATTCGTGTTGGTAAAGGTTCCCGTCAAGGTGCCGGTATAAGTGACAATGGTATAGAGGCCGGCAGTCGGCGTACCGATAAAGTTCAGCGTGTCGCCCGCACCGGAAAGGTTCAGGTTGCCATCAACGGCCAACAAGTCGTTGGCGGCTCCGACAGCGTTGATCGTCAAGTCGGAACCGGCTGCAAAATCCACAATGGCTGCGGGGTCGATGGTCAGCGTGCCCATGGCCGCGTCACCCGGGGCAACCGTGCCATCCAGGGTTAGCGCGTGGCCACCGGTGCTCACGGTACCTACCCCTTCCAGCGTCTGGCCGGCCCCCAGGGTGAACCCCGCCGTTTTGGCTGAGACATCGAATGTGGTTCCGCTTTGCACATCAATGGACGCACTGTTGGCAATGGTTCCGGTGGCCGAGAGCGCCAAGGTTCCACTGGCAATGGTCGTTGCGCCGGTGTAAGTGTCAACCGCGTTTAACGTCAGCGTGCCGACCCCATCCTTGGTCAGACCGCCATCAGGAGTCGAACCCAGCGTGGCATCATGCAGCAAGGCTTGGCTGATGGTGTCACTAAACGTATTGGTATTAATGATCGCCCCGCCCGTTTGCACATTGGCGGTGGTCAGCCCCTGCATAAAGGTGGTGCTGGCGTCCGAAGCCTCCAGTGTACCACCGTTGAAATCAAAGGTGCTCGTGCCATAACTTCCGCTATTCACGGTTTGCACTATACCCGTCAACAGCGTTCCGCCATTGAGTTCGTACACACCCGCCCCCTGATCGGCCGGAGTCGAGGTGGATCCATTGTTAATCTGCACTGATCCTGCCGTCACCGTGCCGCCGTTTTGAATGACAGTGGCATTGGATGTCGACTGATTGTTGGCACTGACCATAAGTGCGTTACCAAGGCCTGCACCACTTTCAACCGTCAAAGCCCCGCCATTGACAGTCAAGGTAGCCTGTGGCGTGCCGCTGTACCCCACGTGCAGACCGCCATAACCTGTGCCATTGTAAATGTCAAAGGTGCCGGAGTTCAGGGTGTAGTTACCATCCATAATCGTGTTGTAAATTGGAATAGCCGCGACGCCCGACGTCACGGTACCGCCATTTTGCACCACCGATGCACCGCTATGAACACCCCAGCCAATATTGGGTCCACCCGCCACGCCTGCAACGGTCAGATCCGCATTGACCTCCAATTCGCCGGAGGTAACGGTAAAGTTGCCTGCAATGTTGCTGGCAGCACCACTAAGCACGATCGGGTTGTTGGCTCCTGGGCTGGAATTGGCGAACACAATATTGCTCACGCCCGTGGTGCCGGTAATGCCGCCAGTGATGGTCAGCGGATTGCTGGGATCGCTGTTCTCGATGGTCATCGCATTCGGGGCGGCGGTTTGTGTTTCCCCGCCCAGCACGATGGCGTTGGGCAGAGTGACACCTGTGGGCGTATGCATAGCCTCCAAGGTTGCGACTTGGACTGTGTAGGGACCATTATAAAGATAAATAGTGCCGGTGCCCAACGGCTGGGTGGCGCTTAACTCAAACGTCCCGCCGCCGTTAATATAGGTATTGCCGGAGTACGTATTGGTAGCCCCGACATTCACGATCGAGGTAACACTCGGACCGGAATTGCCAGCCCCGCCAAAGGTAACCGTCCCCGTGCCACCGGTGAGAGTGGCATCCAAGTTCGTCGTGGTATTTGTGTTAAACCGCTGCAGAATAAGTTCCTGGTTGTTGGCCCCCAGTTGGCCGTTTTGGATGGTAAGAGGATCTGCAGCAACACCGCCGGTAAGGAGCACTCCACCGGAGGTAAGAGAAAGGGTGCCCCCTCCGAGATCCAAGACGGTGTTGGCACTTGTAGATGCGGCAATCTGCAAAGAATTGACAGCTTCGCTGCCCGTGAGGTTGATACCAGGAGTGGTATAGTTGGTGTTGGCCAAACTGCCGCTGGTCGGCAACGCGATAGCGCTGCCATACCCCACCACGTCCCCACTGGCGTTCACCGTGGCAAACTGGGAATTGTTGGACGTGGCATACGGCAATATCGCGCTGGTGCTGGATGGATTAGAGCCGGTGATCGGGCTGGAAATAATAGTGCTGTTGGTATTCGAGAACTGAACTGTGGCTCCCGTATTGCGTGTCCAGGTATTGCCTATCGTCAGAGTTGTCGCGCCAGTCGTGCCACTGCTCTTACTGACAGCTATGATGTTTGTGCCACCGGGGTTAAAAGTTGGGTCGCCCAGCGTCAGACTGGTAGAAGTTGAGCCGGAAGTATAGCCGGAAAGATTGAGCCGACCGCCGGCAAAATCAACTACTGTTCCCGAATTCAACCCGCCCCCATTGGCACCACCGACGTTCGCCAGGCTGCCGCTGCCGTTGAGCGTAAGGTTACTGATCGTAGCGGTGCCGGTATTGACGTTTAAGGAACCTAAGTTCACCGTCACGTTGCCGGAACCTAAAGTTCCACCGCCGGTGGCGTTAAGGGTTCCGTTATTGACAAAAATATCCCCAGTGCCCAAATCTCCGTTGACTTCGGCATTGAGCGTGCCGCCCGTCGTACTGTAATTGCCCACCAACACCGAACCATTGCCCAAGGTACCTGTGGTAAGGTTGACGGTGGTGGAAGAAATGAGCGTATCCGCGGTGTAGGTGTTGGCGGCCGTGATATTGTAAAAGCTTCCAGTACCGCCGCCGCCATTGAGCCACAGCGTACCAGCGGTGCCGGAGATAGCACCCTCTAAATTCAAGGTGCTGTAATTGTTCACGAACATTTGCTGCGTGTAGCCGCCACCGCCGCCCAGCACCAGCGGCGCGCTGATGATGGTCGTATACGGACTTGAAGACGAGCCACTGACATTGATGATTTGGGATCCTGGGTTAACTTGGCTAAGCGTAATGGCATCTGCGCTGCTTGTGGAGGTAAGGTCGTAGCCGGTAGCGGTGAAATCCAACGATTCAACGGTGATCGGAGCACTGACGTTCGGCTGTACAATGGTGCCGCTGTTGAATTGTGCCCCGACGGTGGCGCTGGGCAACCCGGGGGACCAATTGCCCGCTGTGTTAAAATCACTGCCCGTATTTTTCCATACAGTATTAGCCCCCGCCATGGGCACCATCGCCGTCACTGCGCCAAGCCCCAGCATCATCGCCGCCCAACGCCGCATCGCCCTGACATCCTTGCCTTGCCCACGTGTGTTACCAATTTGCTTTACCATGATGTGATACCTCCAAAAAGGACTTCTACCAAGACTGCCAATCGCACAGCACGACCAGCCATATCGCTTGCGGCGTAAGCAAAACGCCTTTTCAATACTTGGTTCATTATATTATCATTTTTGTTCAAGTCAAGTCCATACTAATTATTTTGCGCCCATAGATAATATAATACACCTTGTATTAAATTCAACGCGATGAGAGTAACATACCGCTTGCAGAAAGTCAAAGGAAAAATTTACAAAAAATATGGCTACTTTCGTAAGTATATTTTTTATCAGGGGATAAAATTATTGTCAGGGGTCATTTTTCAGCCATTCTCCACCCTTTATTAACCCCAGACGCCGGCGTTTTTTTTACGGTGCGCAACTGCCCGGCCCCTCTTCGGCAGTTGCGGTGCCACGGCCTCGAAACTTCCATTGCCTACCGGTACGACGCACGAATTCGCCGCGGCTGGGAATCGCTATTTTAGGTGTCAGCCGATCCGGCTGATTGCCGCTACCGTCACTGGACCGCTGTAGCCACCGGCCGCTGGGCCATGGAATTGGAGTGCTCCAATTGCTTGGGCAGCGGCCAACGCCGCACCACGCGGGGCCCGTCGCCAACCACCGTCACCGGTTCCGGTAAGCCATGGAGCCGCAGAGTTCCCCGGCCCTCGACCAGCAATTCCAAAGCGTCATCGCCGATGCGCAAATGCGCCGCCGGGCCGGTGCTTTCCAACGTTAAGCCCGCCCAGCGCAGAGATTTTCCGGCCAGCAAAAGCAGATCTGTATATCCAGGCCGACGCAAAATAGCGCCGTACCGGCCTTGAAATTCCCAATCGCCGCAGCCGACGGCAAGCTCCCGCCGCGCCAGCAAGATCTGATCCATCAGGCCAGGCCCGCGCACCTCGACACCCGCCACATCCTGACCGGCATAAATAAGCTCCGCCTGCACCCCAACCATGCCCCGAGCCAGTGGCCGCAGGATAGCCAGGTATTGTGTCGCGTTCTTGCCGGAAAGCATCAGGTGCCGCATGGAAAAACGCTCTTGCGGGGTATGCCGTTGCGGGTCCGGCTCTAAAATGGCAACTTGATCCACCACTTCCTTGGCAAACTCCTGCCCCGGCAGCAACACCTGCAAATTGGCGCCGAAGCGGCCTTGAAACTCATAGCCGCTGCGCCAATCGCCCCGATGCCCGTCGCTCACCACTTGCAAGTGCCAATGGGTCTGCACGTTGGCCGGGAGCGAAAAATCATCGTGCACCACCACGTATTCATTTTTCACCCAGAGCACGCTTCGCACATCCGCTGGATCGGGCTGGGCAAAACGCTCCTGGGCCACCCGCACCAACTGATGTTCACACGCATCGCTCAAAAAAATCGGCTCTCCCGGTTCCAGAGCCTTGGGATGCACGCCCTGGGCAAAATCCACCGCCGCAAAGCTGTGGAACCGCTCAATATGGCCCGCAGCCAACGGCGTATGCGTGGCCCCAAAGGACACGGTCGAATGACGCCACGTTTCGCCCCCTTCGCCACCGTCGTAAATCAGCGGTTTACCGTCGGCAAACAAGATAATAGACCCTTCCGTGCGATGATACCGGTACCCGCCCGGCCCCTGTTTGAAAAGCAGAAAGAATTCGTCGGGCTGATTGAATTGGCCGCGAAAAACCGCCCCAAACCCTTCCAGACGGCGGCTGGTCAAGTGCGGCGGTGGATTGAACTTCAGGTCTTCTTCCGTCAGATTGGCAAATAAAAGCGGCAGGTTGCCGTAGTAGGCCCCGTGCGATCCACCCGCACGCCATGCCCACATGAGCAAATCCGCAAAGTCCGGATCGGTTTTGCGGTACAACTTGGCCAGCAAGGCATAATGATCCGGCACCCACGGCCCCAGATGCGCATGATCGCCGATTGGCGCTATGCGCCGCACTTTCTCCGCCTTCTCGTAAGCCTCGGCCGCTAATCCCTTGCTCATGGTGTGGTAATCGTGCGGGCAGGGCGGAGTAAGCAGCAGAATTCCCCAACGCAAAAAATCCTTGAGCCGCAAAATGGCGGTAGGATCCTGGATTCCGTGGGTGGCCAGATGAAACGCCAGGTTCATCCGGCATTTGGCCGCATGAAGATAATAACAGGCCGGATTTTCATACCATTTGCCGCTGCCGGGGGTGCAGTACACATTGAGCGCCTTTTCCATGCGTTGAGCGGCGTGGTTGACAAACTCGGCCGCATCCGGATTGCCTTGAAAGGCCAGTCCGATCACCCCGACCACATCGACCCGATCAGCCTCGAAGTTGGCATTGCGCGAGTTGAATTTCCAATTCATTAAATCGGGGGTCATGTACAAATGGCCCATGAGCATCAACCAGGATCGCACCAGCCGTTCTTCTTCCGGAGTAAACACCCCGCTGGCGGCGATGAGGTCATAATCTTCCACCCATTGGGTGATGGGCCGGGCACCGACGGGGCTGTACATGTCTGAGAAATCGCGTCCCAATAAGGTCATCCGCGCCCGGATATGAGCCACACTCACCAATTCCAGCTTTTTACGCCACGCTATTTGCGGATTGCCTTCCACCGCGAACCGCAAACCTTCCGCCGCCCCAAAGGCCTGGCCGGAACAGATGCGTTTCCATATCTCGGCAAAGGCCGACATGCGGGTCTTTTCGCGCAGATGCTTTAAGTTGCCGCGGCGGGCCACCACGAAGGGCCGCACCACCTGATCTTGAAGGTCCAGCCGCCAGTGCATGAAATCCATCAACCGCGGCGAAGAGGTTTTATGCTGGACTGAAGAAATTTCCTTCCAGTCGCCGTCATTACGCGGCAACGTGGAAACCAGAATTCCCCAGTAGCGTTTGCCGGCAAAAAACCGCCAGCGGTAAAATGCGTCCCCATCCGCGGTGGTATGGGCGGTAATCATGGAAATGGTGGATCCGACCATTTCCGGGAATGGCCAATCCAGTTCGCGCTTGTCATCGCCGGGGCCTTGCGCAATGCGTTCAAAGGCAAGGTCTTCCCAGTCGCCGCGGCAGCGGGTAAATACCCCGATGTAATCCTGCTGCTTTATGCCCTCCGCCGTCATCGCATAGCCGAAGCCCTGAGGATAAATCCACCAGGCCACCGATTCCTGCAAGCGTGCCAGTTCGCGCTCTTCCCGCTGGAGACCCGTCCAATGCAGATTGCCATGCTCCGGAGTCCAATGCAAAAATCCCCGGCCGCCACTGAATTCCCGCAGCGAGAATTCAAATGCCGCCCCGGCGAGTTCCGCCACAGTTTCTTCCGCCAGCAGATACGCTTCCCCGGCGTGGGCCGTCCAAACCATGGTGTAGGCATGGCCGTCGGAAAGGGCGTACCCAATGCGCACCTGCAAGAGCAACGGGCCTTCTTCCACCACCGTGGTGGTGCGGCGGGTGATGGTGACGCCCGGGGGCAAAATCAGCCGCCCCTGGCCGCGCCACACGCCATCTTCGCCGCGCACCGCCAACAGCGGAGGCAGATTGTCCGAGCCTGAACCCATCGGAATCCGAAAGGCGCTGCGGCCGGTTTCAAGCACCGCCGTTGCACCGTTGGAATCGGGTATCAGGACCAGGGCGGACCGCGATTGGGATTTGGGTGGCGGCTGTTGCGTTTGGTAAAGCGCCCAGACTCTTTGTGTAAGGGACGGCAGATCCGCAAAAAAATAGATCCGGCCGGCCACCACCTGCAGCGGCTGGGCGCGGTGCATATCGTCTGAGCATAACAACACCAATCGGTCCGGATCGGCGCCCAGGTCCGCCGGCAGGTCCAAGGCCACGATCTGGCGCGGAAAGTCAAAATAAAATGGATTGCTCATGGCCTGCGTGAGAAGGAGTTGGGCTGTAGTATGGCCCCATTGAAGCTCCGGGGTAAACGGACTGACCGGCGGTTGCGACGGGGCGCTGGTCCATTCTTGAATCGTCAAATTCAAACGGGTGGTCTGGCTGCCGACGACTGTTACTCCATGGGCCAGAAATCGCGTGGCCACATCGAAATCCGCCGGCGGCAAGGACACCGCAATATAGTCGTGGCACCCCGCCGGGACCTTGGTAAATTGACAATCACCGTGCTCATCGGTGGTGGCGGTGAGCACCCTGGCGGGTCCGAAAGTGGGTTGATAGTGCATGTTGGGTCTGCAATACGTGCTGGGGTCTTCCAGGTTTCGGTGAATTTGCAGGCCCAATGTCACCACCACGCCGCTGGCCGGCCGGCCATCCGGAAAATGCAGCCGACAGGCCACCGTTCCCGTGGGAGCCAATGGGCCGCTGGCCGGGGCAGGTTCTTCCACCTTGGCCGGGGCCGGGGTAGCCGCCCGACCCAGGCGTGCGGCGGTCTGGGCTACGCGGCGCTGCCCCGCGGCGTTGCCGGAGAGCCGCGCGGCCTGGTCCAGATGTTCGTCCACCTCGCCCTGTAGCTTGGCCAGGTATTCATCGTAGGTGAGGCCGGATTTAGCCTCCGGCGAAATGCGGTAAAAATTATAATCCTCCAGCCGATGCGCATCTTCCGCCAGCCGCAAGGCAATCTCCATCCGCAATTCCTGCGAACCCGGGTTCAGCGCATGGAGTACAGCTCGACATCCCCCGATATCGCCAAGACCCTGTAACGCCCGGTGCATCTGCAGGGCCAGTTCGGTGTGGACGCAGGTATCGGCGGACACCCCGGCCATGGCCGCAACACAAAGCCGGCGAGCCGTTTCATAACGATGTTCCGCCAGCGCCTGTTCAATAGTCATGGTCAGCATTGTCCTTTCAGACTCATTAAACCAACACACCAACAATGTAAGCTATCTGATAATGATCTCTAACACAAATGAGCACCTGATTACCGTACAGATACCGGCCGGTCCGGATTATTCGCATGGGGCCGCAACTCCATAGCGACAGACCGACCGCAGGCCGTACACTATATTTAGTTGCTGCCTTGCCCCACTCTGGTATGATCTTGTCCAGACTAGGGTTGTGGCACCACCCGCGGGAGGCTGATCCTCCAAAAGTCTCTTCTACGCTACGGCGGCTTGGCCGCCGGCGGGGCGATTATGAACAAACATCCACACTCCAAACCTCTGCGTCTGCCGCGCCGCCAACGACCGCTGGCGCGCCAACGCATCATCATGGACGACCTGCGTCAACAGATTGTCAATGGTACCTTGCCCCCCAATAGTCGGCTGCCCTTGCGTCTGCAATTGCTGCAAAAATACGATGTCAGCAATGTGACTTTGCAAAGAGCTTTGGACCGGCTAACCCTGGACGGCTACATCTACGCCCGTGGCCGAGCCGGCACCTTTGTAGCTCCTCATCCACCGCACCTGTGGCAATATGGCCTGGTCTTTCCGGGCAGTCCTTCGGACCAGGAGAACTGGAGCCTATTTTGGCAGGCGTTGGAAGCTGAAGCCGCCCGCATTACCCGCAACGGACCGCGCCGTATCGTCTGTTATTACGGAACCGAGTATCCCCAGGAAAGCCCGGATTATCATAAGTTAGTCGATGATCTGCGCCATCACCGGTTGGCCGGAGTTATCTTTGCCTCCCAAACTGCCCGCTTCCAGGGGTTACCCGTGATGACCGAACCGGGAATCGCCCGCGTAGAAGTTGCCGGTGCCAGTGATCGCGGTATTCCATCGGTCGGGCCGCAGGGCCGCTCGATCATCACGCTGGCCCTGGATTATCTAAAGTCCCGTGGACGGACCAGAATAGCCATGATTCTTAATTCCCAGGTCTTTAGCCGATGGGCTGATTTTTGGGTGCAAGCCGTCTCTCAACATGGTCTTTCCAGCGCCGCCCGATGGTTGCAGGGCGTGGACCTGCGACATCCCGAATGCGCCGCCAACGTAGCGGAAATGATGTTTTATACCGGGGCCAGGGAGCGACCGGATGGATTCATCATCGCTGATGACAACTTGTTGGAGACAGCGCTTTCCGGCCTTCTGCTTGCGGGAATCAAAGTCGGTACCGATCTGGATGTAGTGGCCCATTGCAATTTTCCTAATACACGGGCCGCCACATTGCCCATCAAGCGTGTCGGCTTTGATGTGCATGATATCCTGGCCGCATGTCTGGCCAGTATCGACGTCCAGATTCAGGGTACCGTAGCACCTACCCATGTCGATATCCCCGCCAAATTTGAAGAAAACACCGCCGCCGCCATCGCCGCCGAAATAGCCCGGCCGGCCGCACCTCCGGATTCCGGTCTGGATATCTGGACCAGTCGCTGACCGCGTCGTCCTGCATCGTTTCACCTTACAGCACGGAAAATCTCCACCGCCGGGCATGGACCAGCTTCGGCGACCATGCGCGGCATGGGGTTTGCCCGACAGCAGCAGAACCGCGTTGTGCTTTATCCCACTTCATCGTTATCATGCCGCTACTTGGTGGCTTGTTAAGGTGAAAGTTGCGATGTCGGCATTTTCCATCCAACCGTCCGCTCCTATCGCGGTTTTTGATTCCGGGCTTGGCGGCCTGACCGTGGTACGGGCGCTGCTGCGCCGCCTGCCCCGCGAAAAGTTGATTTATTTTGGCGATACCGCGCGCGTACCTTACGGCAGTAAATCTCCCCGAACCGTGCTGCAATTTGCCCGCCAGTGCCTTCATTTTCTAACCCAATTTAATCCCAAGCTCATGGTGGTGGCGTGCAATACCGTCAGTGCCACCGCCCTGCAAAGCCTGCATCAGGATTTTGCCGTCCCCATTATTGGGGTGCTGGAGCCAGGAGCCGCCGCCGCCGTCGCCGCATCCGCCCGCACCCCGGCCGGTAAGCCGCGCCGTATTGGTTTAATTGCCACGGAAGCCACCATCGCCAGCCAAGCCTACAACCAGGCCGTAGCCCGGCTGGATCCAACCATCCAGCTTCTTGGCCGCGCCTGCCCGCTGCTGGTGCCCATGATTGAAGAGGGCCGCCTGGCGGAAAGCCCGTTGGTGCGCAGTGTGCTTCAAGAGTATCTGCAACCATTTAAGTCGCTGCAAGTACCCGTTTTAATTCTGGGCTGCACGCATTATCCAATTTTCAGCCAGGCCATCGAACAAACGCTGGGCTTACCCACCGAGCTTATTGATTCCGCCGACCAAACCGCCTTGGTGGTGGCGGAAAAATTGGCTACAATGCACCTGGCCAATGACGTCGGCGCGAGTGCAGCCGATGGGCTGATTTGTTACGTCACCGATCAGGGCCAGCGGTTTGAAAGTCTGGCCGGACGTTTTTTGGGCCGCTCCATCACTCAACCGG
The DNA here is from genome assembly GCA_021800165.1 of Planctomycetota bacterium. Lineage (GTDB taxonomy): Bacteria > Planctomycetota > Phycisphaerae > WQYP01 > WQYP01 > JABEVA01. The sequence goes on from JAJYZF010000064.1 coordinate 16,494, forward strand.
TGTGGGTGGAGCCGGACCGGTTGGAAAATCCGACGGTGGAAAAATAATGAATGATCTGATGAAGACCGCTGCCTGGCCGAATCATACCCGCGGCGGTTTCGCGATTGCCACATGCCCGGCCGGGATCAGCACGACCCAGCGCCGTGCAGGTGCCTGGAGGGGTGTCGCAACGCTCTGCGGGCTGGTGCTGCTGAGTAGCGCGTTGGCCGGATGCAGCGGCTCTAGTTCCAAGCCGCAAAATCTCAACACCTTCGTCAACTCGATCCTGGAGCATTTTAAGGGCAAGTCGCCGGTGGCGCAAACCCGCCGGATGTTTGATACCTCCGATGCCGACCAGCGCATGGCCGGTATGGCCTGGCTGGCCCGCCAAAAATATGGTCACGACAAGCCCTACATGCGCGCCTACAAACTCCTTACGACCGATCCCAATCCGTTGGTGCGCGGCGAGGCGATGATTGCCTTGGGTACATCGCATCAGCCCGCGGTGGCCCCCACGCTGCTTTTGGGCCTGCAGGATAAATCTAAATTTGTGCGCTTGTGCGCGGCCATGGGGCTTACCTACGTCAACAATCCACTGGCCATTGGTCCGCTGTTAAAGCATCTGCGGCACGATCCGGATATGCAGGTACGTATTTATTGCGCCCAAGCCCTGAAATATTACAAAACCCGCCGGGTGATCCGGGCCTTGATTGCCACCCTCGACGATCGCAATGTGGCTTTAGTCCAATTCGCGTGGTCCGATCTGACCCGGCAGACCGGCCAGAAACTGCCGCAACATTCCGGACCGTGGCGCGTCTGGTTCAAGGCTCATCAGACCACCCTGCCCCGTGCGGGCTGATAACCGGCTGAACCGGAGCGTCCATTTCCGCAACCACTCCTTGCCGCAACCGTCCTTGACGGCACGGGCCTTCGGCCTTGGCCCCGGAACCTGGCCAGCACTCGGTCCGCTGCGGGTGGCGTCGGACATCATGGAGGAGTACATTTTTTGCAAGATGACCTCCATTGAGGATATCTTGATGAGCCTTACCACCCATTCTTTTGTGGAATTCCCGGCTTTTATTAAACCAATACGGGCTATCGCACGCTGCGGCCCCTGCAGCGTGAAGCGATGGAAACCGTGCCGACCAAACGTGATTCCGTCGTGGTGATGCCGGTGGAAAATTGCTCTGCTGTCCGGCCCCGACGGGAATGCCGGCCAGAGCCGGACATAGCTATCCCCAGGCACCACCGGCACGAGGATTGATCAGGTCGGATCAAGGGTTGGCCGCGGGGGAAAACTTTTTAACCAGATGCTCGATGAGAGGTTGTTGCGGATCAATTTTCAGGCTGCGGTTCCAATAGCCGATGGCTTGGGTTCGGGCGGCGCGCCAATGGCGGTGATGTTGCAAAGCCATGGTCATGTACACCACGCCCATGCCGTTGATGGCCGGCACATAATCGGACTGGTACTTCAGCGATTGCTGATAGGCCGTCAGGGCTTGGCGCAACTTACCGAGCCGATAATAGCAATAGCCAAGGCGCTCGCTGATCAAAGAAGACCCCGCAAGTTTAGCCCCGGTACGGAACACGCGACTGGCTTGGTCAAAACGGTGTTCATCCATATAAATCTGCGCCAGGTTCAGATAAACCTGCGGCTGATGCGGCTTAATTTCCAGACTTTGCTTGAAAAAGTGAATGGCTTGGCGGCGGTAGGCGGGATCATGCTTGGCGGCCTGGGAATAGATGGTGCCGATGTTGGCCCAGGTGGCAAAAGAATTGCTGCCATTTTGCACGGCGCGGTTGGCGTAAAGAATACCGCGAAAAGGATGCCCGGCCTGCGTGTAAGCCACGGCCAGGCTTAGAGCGGTACGGGCATCTTTGGGGTTAATCTGCAAGGCATGCTGGTAGGCGGCAATGGCGGCGAGATAGTGCCGCAGTTGCTGATAAACCTGTCCTAACTCAAAAAACGAATGGAAACTAAAAGGGTTCAGGATGGTGGCGCGCTTATAATCGGCGGCCGCGAGATGATAGCGGCCCTGCTTTTTGTAAAGATCCCCCCGGGCCTCATACGCCACCACCATTTGCGGATTGCGTTTAATGGCCAAGGTGAGTTCGCGAATGGCCTGAGCGATATTGCCTTTTTCCGCAGCCAACTGGCCCGTCACGTAGGGTTTCAGCCCGGCGCTGTGCTGGGCACAACCCGCCAAGCCGCCCAAGAACGCAGCCAGACACAGCCAGCGAACCAGTGATTTATGATCCATCGGTTTTTATCCTGACAATGGCCCACAGGCATTGACTACCCACAGCCGACTATCTCAAGGCCAAGCAAAACAGATTGACCAACGACCCAACTTGACACTACAGGTGCCCAGTGGAAAATGCCACAAATGGCCCGAATCTTAACGCAGTGGAACCGGCATGTCGCTAAGCTGAACAGGGCGATTCAACAGCATGATGTTCTCGGCATCATCCGGGACCTGGAGCATGTTGGTGCTCATCGCCTGATTCACACGAACGGCGTTGGACCCCGGCGTATCGGATAGCGTTTGACAGCCGCCCAACAGCGGCAGCAGGCCCACCAACCCCATCATTAAAGTTGCCACGGTAAGCTTTTTCATGAAGTAATGCCTCCAGCACAGGTAAAGGGACGATCCCGACAAACACAACTCTGAATAATAATTATCCGCATTTTTAAGAACTGTCAACTCAAAAACGCCGACGCACCGCCATCGACTCCTAACCGCCGGCTGCCTCCATCCATGCCGGTAGAAAATTCAGCCCACCCGCCCACCCCAGCCAACAACTGCACCGAAGCGTCCGCAACTTGACTTTCAAATAGTATAGGATTAAACTAAGCCATGACAAGGGGCCTTTTATGATTCCTGATGCGAAAATGGTCGGGCTGTTGCGACGCATGGAGGTTTTATACCCCGACGACGTTATGCCCCTGCAAACTTGGCTGCAATTGGTACGGGTTTACAGCCGCATCCAACGCAAGCTTGAACATTCGTTGGCCAAGCAGGACATGACTTTAGCCCAGTTTGAAATTATGATGACCTTGAAGAGTTGCCAGGGAATATCGCAACAGGAACTGGCCCAGCACCTGCTGGTCACCAAAGGTAACGTGTGTGTGCTGGTGGAACGCATGGAAAAATGCGGTTGGCTGGAACGCCAACCCGATCCTGCGGATGGCCGGGCCTATCGTCTGGCCCTGACGACCATGGGACGGACACTGCTCAAGAAGGTGCTGCCGGATCAGCGGCAGATCATTCAAGAGGCTTTTGCGGTGCTGACGGTGGAAGAGTCGCGTCAACTTTTGGCCCTGTTGGACCGACTGGAGCGCATGTTGCTTAAAACATAAGTATGCCGTTAAAACCATCCGATCGGCCTTTTTCACGGCGATGTTCGCTGTGAGGTCGTTGGTTTTTCTATTACAAGGAGTTTTTCATGGCCGTTAAAGTTCAAGTGGTTTTCTACAGCATGTACGGACACGTTTATCAGATGGCCCAGGCGGTGGCGGAAGGTGCCCGGCAGGTAGCCGGTGCACAGGTAGATCTGTTTCAGGTGGCCGAATTGATGTCGCCGGAGGTGCTCGCTCGCGTGGGCGCAGCGGATGCCAAAAAAGCCTTTGCCCAGGTGCCGGTCATCAAGCCCGAGCAATTGCTGGAAGCAGATGCGATTATTTTCGGCACACCCACGCGTTTTGGCAACATGGCCGCGCAGATGCGAAATTTTCTAGACCAAACCGGGCAAATATGGGCCAAGGGTGGTCTGGTGGGCAAGGTCGGCAGCGTGTTTTCCAGTACCGCTTCGCAACATGGCGGACAGGAAACCACCCTCACCAGCTTTCATACCACACTCTTTCACCACGGGATGATCGTGGTGGGGGTACCCTATGCCTGTCAGGAATTGACCAACATGTCGGAAATTACCGGCGGTACGCCATACGGAGCCACCACCATTACCGGTGGCGATGGCAAACGCCTGCCCAGTGCCAATGAGCTGGCCATTGCCAGGTTTCAAGGTAAACATGTGGCCGGCATTGCCGCCCGGCTGTGCGCCAGGTAGCCAACCGCGGTTTAAAGCCTTCCCGTTCGGCAAAGCTGTCGCGCGCAGGCCGTGTCAAACGCAGCCCGGCGCAACAAAGTTGTACCAACGAAAGAACCCGAAAGCCTGTTGGTGCGTCTAAAAAATAGGGAAGGTGGACGGCGCACCTCGCTGGGCTGTGCGGCGTAGGACCGATGAGCGCCAATATTGGTTTTTGGGCCGTTGGCCGGCAGCGGTATCGTGGAAACGAAATGGTGCCGGGCGGTTCCGCCGGAACAGGCGGCTTTTGTCCGGAAACTTTGTTGGTGTTGGCCCACCTGCACGAATGTCGCGGTTTGACGGGATATAACGATGATCGGATTTTCTAAGGGCCGGCGATGGCCGACAGCAGTGCTGGCACTGGCGATGTCTTTGGTAATTTCCCGCGGCAGTGTGCGGATGACCGATGCCGCCACGATGGTTTCACATAAGATGATTTTCGGCCGGCCCAGCCGCCTGCAACATGAAATTACGCCACAGGTTCGCCGAGCTATTGCCCGCGGCTT
>JAJYZF010000065.1 GCA_021800165.1 Planctomycetota bacterium
CTCACCCCGACCACTCCATGGAGGTCAGGTTCAAGAGTGAGTGTCGAATTCAATCCCTTACAATTCGCACTTGATTACAGTCAGTACTGGCTGTTTTCGGCCTACTTTCCTGTCATCTTTATACTAGGCACGCCCTACCCCAAAGTCAAAAAAATGTCGATTTTTCTTAAAGTTAGACCGGTTTTTGGCCAACTTGCCGCCCCGCAGACCAACCACGCCAGGATTTGGCTCTGGCGACGCCCGCACCAGCCCAGCGATTCCTCCCCTGGGCGCAAGGTCCTTCCCCATCCAGCGGTGGCCTGATCAAAATATCCGCTGAAAGCTGACCGCTGACCGCTGACCGCTTCGCGGCGTACCATCCTCGTATTGGACCAATTCACAAGGTTTTCATCACACCACGCTTGCCCTATGGCCTCATCGACAGCCTGGCCGGATCGTAACGCTGGGCTATCGGCATCCGCCGGCCCATGGGCACCCTCCTTGCTACGAGCACGCGTCCTGGGTGATTTCAGGGCTGCCTTAGCTTGTTGGCCACGGGCTTATCGCTTATAATTCCCTTTGAAATATACCGCGTGGAGCAGACGCGGTCCTCCAAGTGGATCGGACTCAAGTCCGGTCCGGATTTTCAGGCTTGGTGGCCCTGAAGCCTAACTGGAGGTGTCCCCCAGAGTGGTCGGCGGCGTCAAAGGCAAGGGATCTGCAATGACACAAGTAAATAGTACCCACCCCGGCTCGCCTCAACTCGCGACAGTGCACGTCAGTCAGCCTCGGAAAAATGTGGATGTTCCGGATGGTTTGTGGCTACGCTGCCCGACTTGCACGCAAATTATCTATCGCAAGGACATGGAACAGGCGCTCCACACCTGTCCGAACTGCGAACACCACTTTCGCCTGTCGGCCCGGACCCGCATCCTGCTGACGGTGGATGCCGGGGCTTTTGAAGAGATGGACCCGAACTTGGTTTCCTGCGACCCCATTGAATTCACGGCTCGCAAGTCGTACCGTCAGCAGTTGGCGGATGCTTCCAAGGGCGGCAAGTCTAAGGATGCCCTTATTTCCGGATGTGGATTTATCAAAGGGCGGCCGGTTATTCTGGCGGTAATGGACTTTGATTTTCTCGCCGGTTCCATGGGAGCGGTGGTAGGCGAAAAAATTACCCGGGCCATTGAACGGGCAACCCAGGAACATTTGCCGCTGGTGATTATTTCCTGTTCCGGCGGGGCCAGAATGCAGGAAAGCACCATCAGTCTGATGCAAATGGCCAAGACCTCGTCAGCCTTGTCACGACTGCACAAAAGAGGCGGTTTGTTTATCAGCGTTTTGGCCGATCCCACCACCGGAGGAACTACGGCCAGCTTCGCCATGCTCGGTGACCTGATCTTTGCCGAGCCAAAAGCCATGATTGGTTTCGCCGGTCCACGCACCATAGCCAACACCATTCGCACTGAATTGCCGGAAGGGTTCCAGCGGGCGGAATTTCTGTTGCGCAAGGGTTTTGTGGATCGCATCGTGCCCCGCAGCGAACTTCGCTCGCAAATCGCCCGGGCCATCGACTATTGCTCGCGGTAGCGATATTCGCCGGCGTTAATCCACTGCCACATCTGTCTTCATGATTTCCGCCAGCAGCACGGTGGCGAAGCTGCCCGGTGGAAGCGAGAATGCCAGCTCAATAAACGTGCCCCGGTCATCGACGCTGCGCGAAACGGTCAGATCCGTGGGAAAAAATCGCATGGCTCTGCGGCCGCCTTTTACCTTTTCCGCCAGCGGATGATGAAAATTCTCCGGCGTGAGGGCATTTGCGGCCAGCACCGCTTTTTCCATTTCGCCCGGTTCCCCGGCCGGCTCGCTCATGCGATAGCCAAACATCGGGCCCGATGGCGAGATTTCGTGGGCTTGGCAGCGGGCCTCTTCGGCCGCAAGTAAGGCCGGGTCCGAAGGCACGGAAAAGACCGCGCCATTGTCATGTTTCCAGGCCAGATCGCCGGGCATGAGGTTGGCAATCTGTGAAAGTCGGCGCTTCAACACGGCATTAAAAAGGTAAGCCTGAAGAGCGCAAACCAGCAGCCGGCGCAGGCGTAAATCCACAGCGCGCATCGCCCGGTCTTTTTGCGCTGGTGCCCGGGCCAGCATCTGCAAGACACGACGTTCCTGTTCCAAATGACCCGGCCAGTGAGCCGCGGCAAGATCCATCCGTCCGCCGGCATAATGCCGCCTCGCCAGCAGAACCTGACCATGATCCACCTCGGGATCGGGGTCGCCAAGCCAGCGGTCCAGAAATGCCTCGCTTTGGCCGCGCAGCAAAGCCAGACCCAACAAATGATTATCCTTACGCATGCCGAAACGCTGTGGTCCAAAAAAGTTTGGCACCCCGGTACGCTGCAGAATTGCCACCACGGCGCGGGCATTGGCCAAAGCCTGTTCCGGGGAACCCCCGGCTTTGGCCCAGTCATCATGGCGTATCCGCACGCGGAAACGGTTGCCGGCCAAATGACCTATCTTTAACTTGTTGCGATGGCGTGTAACTTCTACGATACGAAGGTTGGCAAAGGTCAAGGATCTAATCCGATCCGATGGCTCCCGTTCGATGGAAATCTGCTGTCGAGTAATCGCTCGCGCGTCCTTGAGCCCCGCATAGCCAAAGTCCACCGTCCTTCGCCCCAGGGCCTTGGCTAGAAGATTCAGCGCCTGGTACGTGGTGATGCCATTTTTCTCAATGGTGAACCAGCAATGTTCACCCACGCCGTCAACCTTGTATAACGGAATTTCCTCCACACGAAAATCTTCCGGCTGATCTTTAATGCGTCCGCCGATCCCCGGCAGGTTCGCAGTGAGGTAAGGTTCAGACATGAACGGCCGACTCCGTATTCAATGCTGATTCGCGGGACCGGGGACCTGGTTCGGAGCCGCGCCGTCAGCGAAAGCCAATGGATTGTACCGCCGAAACACAAACCATGCTTGTGGGGCTAAAGGCACCTGGCAGGGCAAGAGGGCGATTATGGTCGTGTCGTGGACCTTATCGCCGCACGGGAACGTTGGCGCTTTAGCCACTCAAGCTGGTGCCAAAGAATGGTCTGTTGATCAGAGAGTATTTTCAGACGTTGTTGAATACCGGCGATGTACGCGGCAATACGAGCGGGGGTGAGGCTTTCTTTTAGGCGGAGGTTGCGCTGTACAATCAGACGCGCCAGCGGTTGAATCTGGACGGGTAAAGAACGGATAGCCCGCGGGCGCAGTGGGTAGTTTTTTCCTTGAAAAATCAGGAGCACATGGCGAAAACCGCGCTGATCAATCCATTGGCGGACCATGACCGCATGAGCCCACTGCGGGCCGGCCGGTCCGCGCTGGTCCACCGGACCAAAGTGAATGACCACCCCAGGACCAAACGCCACCGGGGGTGTCGGTGCGGGTGGTACCGTGTTGAGAGTACCCTTGGGTTTATTGCGGGCAATGATCAGTCGGCCGTCGGGCAGCAACATCACATGGGCCGGACGATACTGCGGTCTCACCGTGATGGTTTTGCTCTGTCCATTTCGGATCAAGGTTAGCCGGCACAAGGGAACTTGTGGCTGGTGGGATTTCCAACGAGGATTCTTTTTGGCCGGCTCCCGCCGATTCACCGCGACCACCAGTTGCTTTTCGTTAAGCAAAGGTACGCCATTGATACGTATCAGCAAATCACCGGCGCGAAGTTCCGCCTGTTGCGCGGGGCTGCCCTGAACCACCTGGGTCACCAGCAATCCCTGGTCTGGTTTGAGGCCCAGCAATCGGCTAAACACCGGCGGAATGGCTTGCACCATCACGCCGATCCAACGAGGCCGATGCGCCACCGGCGTGGTCCGGGAGGTTCTTGGGAGATTCACCATGGTCGGTTGCACAAACCTGGACGGCGTCGCAACCGCCTCCTGACGCGACGCCATGGCCAGGCCGATCACTGCGGCACCCAGCAAGGCTGGCGCTTTGCCCCACCAAAATGTTAAAGGCCGCATCAACATAACCATGCCGGAGGCAAAACACCTCTGTCCTTAATAAACCTTTTCGGCGGCAACTTCCTCTACCGGAAACGCCACCGCCTGATTATGCCCTTCCGGCACAATGACCACACGACCGGAAGCCGCAGGTCCGCCGAATCCAGCAAAGGGATAATCAAAGGGAACCTTGTGGCCATCGACCACCGGCACACCCACCGGCAAGGGAAAGCCATTGGCCAGTGACCCGCGGCCCGGCGACGGCCCTATCACCATGGGCGTAGGAGTCTGGGGGCTTGCTGGGGTTCGCACGGCAACTGTCTTCTCCCCTGCGCTGGCCGACATAGCCGTCTGCCGGCCAAGGTAGGCCCCGCCAAGACCGAAAAGTCCGGCCGTCAGCACAATCGATGCGGCGAGTTTTATCGTCGATCCGCGGATGGCATAACCCTGGGGTTGAACCCAGGAAGATCCTCGCCGAGCGGTACCCGCTACCGGGGCATGCAAAAGGTTGCGAACGGCCTGCCATTCGACCTGACGCTGTAAAAATCGGATGGCCAACATTTTCCAGCCGTCGCGGGCGGAAGCGATCTGCTGTAAAAGCGCATGACGTCGGTCCTCCGGCAATTCCGCATCAACAAGCAGGTCCAGTTCAGCGTCCAGACGTTCCGTTTCACTAAGGCGGGCCGCAGTTTGAGGGGTGATTGATTTCATGGCTATTTTCTCCAGACGTTTTTGATCCGGCCAATTCGTGCATCCATCATTCAGCCGTAGGATTCTTCCATCAGGCGGCGCAACTTCTGACGGGTGCGAAACAGTCGCATTTCCACTACCGCCGTGGTCACGCCCAGTCGCGCCGCGATATCTTTGTAAGAACAATCATCCACATGCTTCATCAGCAACAACTCCACATCGCGGGCGGGCAGCCGGGCCATGGCCTCTCGCAGGTAGCCGACCCGTTCGCTGGCCAGCAGAGCATCAAGCGGGTCAGCCCTGAACGCACCGGGCATTGTTCCCTCTCTGGCCCGCGCCAACTCTGCCGCTTCCTGCACCCGCCGCCGAGCTCGGCCCAACGTGCGCCGATGCATAAGTGCGGCGCGAACGGTCAGCCGATAAAGCCACGGCTTGGCCCGTTCCATCGATTCCAACGTGGTCCAGTTGCGCACCGCCGCCGCCGCCACCTCCTGCATGACATCATCGGCTCCCTCGTAACTGCGCAGCCGGGCCACCGCCACCGCCCTTAGCCAGGTGCCATGCATGCGCAAAGCCTCCCCGGCGCTGCGCGGCACGGGCTGCGCTTCGGCAATGGCTTGGGCTGAATTTCCTGGCATTACATTCACCACATCACCCGGGCCTTCTGTGCTCATTATACGTTGCCAAACAGGCCGCAGGTTTTCGGTTGCAACCGAAAATCTCTGGTCTTATAAACAATCGCGCCCGACCATCGACGGTTTCAAGGCCGTCTCATCCACGGAGAACCAGATCATCGCGGTGCACGACTTCGTCATAAAAGGTGTCGCTCCCCAGCAAGGCCTCAAATTCGCGTGTTTTGTGGCCGCGAATTTTATCCACATCTTCGCGACTGTAATTACACAGTCCATGCGCCAACACCCGGCCATCGGCATCCGTAATGGCGACCGGGTCCCCCCTGGCAAAGTTACCGTTGGCCGCCACGATTCCGCTGGCGAGCAGCGATTTATTGTTGTTGAGTGCCACCGCCGCTCCCGCGTCCACCACCAGCGTACCGCGCGGACGGGCGGTGAGGCCAATCCATCGGCTCCGCGCCGAAAGTCGGCGTTCATCAGGTAGAATGAGCGTACCCATGTCTTCACCATTTAACAGCCTTTGCACAATACCGGGTATTTTTCCATTCGCGATAATCACCGGAACCCCGGCAGTTTTAACCGTACCCGCCGCCACCAGCTTGCTGTTCATGCCGCCGGACCCACGCAGCGATTTTTCCGGACGGACCATGGCGGCCACGCCGTCATCCATAGCCCGGACAACGGTTTGCACCCGACCTTGCGCATCAAGCAAACCATCCACCACGGAAAGCAGAATTAAAATATCCGCCTGCACCAGATTCGTGATATGCGCAGCAATAAGATCGTTGTCCCCGAAGCGGATTTCGTCCACCGTTACGGCATCATTTTCATTGATGATCGGAATACTCTTCGACCGCTGCAAAGCGTGAATACAGTTGCGTAGATTCAGGTAACGCAGGCGATTTTCAAAGTCGTCACGGCTTACCAGAATTTGGCCGGCATGAAGCGAATATGGCTCTAGGGCGGCAGCAAAGATATTCATCAGCACGCTTTGCCCAACGGCCGCGGCGGCTTGCAGCATCGGCAATTCCTTGGGCCGGGCCGCCAGGCCCATCTCCGCCACCCCCGCACCTATGGCACCGCTGGAAACCAGCGTTACCCGAATGTCGTCCTCCGTTACGAGTTGCGCTAAGTCGGCGGTCAGGGCTTGGATGACCGCAGGATCAATGGTTCCAGCGGTGTTGCACAGCGCCTGCGTCCCGATCTTCACCACCACACCACGCACATCGCCCAAATACGCGTGGCGATCTACCGGGCGGTTCGTTGAGTCTGTCATAAAATCTGTCCAAAACAAGCCGACGGCTATTATCCACCATTTAGTACATTTGGTTAAGCGCCCGCGCCCCCGATCACGCCGCAACCCGCAATCGTAAATCCTGCAATTCCGGCTTGAGGGTTTTCTTGATCCGTGTTTTTACATTCTGCCGAAAATGATGGAGGAACCGCTTTACGGTGGATACGCAAAGGAGACCTTGCCCAATGCCAAAATGTTCAGACAATTATCCGCTCCATTTTCTTGCAAAAAAAGCCAGTTGCGGTTAGGCTCGGTATCCCTGAACTTGGTCCGTTTTTGTGCCGGGTCTATCATGCCCCTCTCGTCATGCCGTGTTGTCGTTGGCCACCAGACGCGTGTTTATCGGCAGGCCCTATAACCAAGCGGTGGCCGAAAGGTACGACTTCACATCGAATGCGTTGGTGACCCATTTTGGAGACCTTTGAAAAATAAGCATCAGGCCGGAACATTTGCTATAATACCTCTGTGCCGGTTTCAGGTACGCGTTATTCACCGGCCAGGCCAGAGAGAGGTAATCTAGTGTCAAAGTTTGATGAGCCATCCCTGAAAGAGCAAGCGGTGAATCCCGCCGCGCCGCCTCGTGCCAAGAGGGCCGTTCATGCGCGCCCCGACAAGGCAGCGTTGGCCAATGGTGCCCCCAATGCGATCGCCAGTACCACCGGGTTTCGTTTTCAAAACAAACGCGGCCCATCAGCGCCGGGCCATCCTTCCAGAGATTCCGGTTCCACGGCGGCAAAAGAAGCGTCCGCCAAAATGCGGCCAAGTCCGCCCGCCGGGCCGACAGCGGCGGTGGGGGGGGCATCGTTAAAACTTCCCGCCACGGCGCAAATGCAAATCGTCAACGCCCTTTTGCAAGATCCAGAGGCCCCGGTAGCCGCCCTGGCTGTGGAATTGCTCCAGAGTAATTTGCGGTGGCCCGGCCGATTGCGCTTAGACCCCCAACCCGTGGCGCAAGGGGCCGCCTCCGATTCGCAGGCGCGTCTCACCTACGGGGACGAAAATTTTGGCTCTCTGACCTTGGAAGGCGGCGTACGTTCCCCACGCACTGCGGAACAATTGCAGGCTGCTGCGGCTTGGCTGGGGGCTATCCTCGCCCTGGTCGAGCGGCACGCCAAGCTGCGGCGACAGGCTGATACCGATGAGCTTTCAGGTGCCTTTAACCGCCGCTATTTTATGGAAAAGACTCCTCAACTGCTGGAAAAGGCCCGCCGCGAACGGTTCTGTGTCACCCTGTTGATTTTCGATATTGATAACTTCAAACAGTACAACGATCAGTTCGGCCATGCCGCCGGCGATGCCATTATCCGCGAAGTCATCGGGCTGTTGCGCCATTGTACGCGGGCCAAAGATATGGTGGCCCGCATCGGCGGCGACGAATTTGCCGTCGTCTTCTGGGACAACCAAAAGCCACGCTCGCCCGATTCGGAACATCCGCGCAGCGTCCTGGCCATAGCCCAGCGTTTTCGCCGCGCCGTCGCGGATCATCCGTGGAATACCGACGGTGGGCCTATTGCAGGCCGATTAAGCATCAGCGGAGGATTGGCCACCTTTCCTTGGGATGCCCAAGACCTGCATCGGTTGCTGGAAGTGGCCGATGGCGAATTGATTCGGGCCAAAGACATGGGGAAAAATGCGATCGTTCTCGCTGGCCCCGGCGTGCCGATTGACGACCCGACGTTACAAGACCCCCAGTCGCGCCCGTCCGCGGATTAGGAACCTGGCAAAACCAAATTCGTCTTTTACGGCGCTCAAACTCTGCCTGAAATTTTCTTACCGCTGGCCAGGCCAGACCGCCGCCCATACCCCGCCAGTGGGTCTTTGGGGGACCGAACCACCAGGACCGCGACCAGACCACAGGCCTCGCCGCCCAGCACACCCTTGCGGTAATTCGGCTGCCGTTGATAATGGGGCTGTTGTCCGCCCCCGGCCTTTTGGCCCACTTTTCAGCGAGGAGTCTTTATCAATGGAATTCCTGAAACTATTAACCGAAACCCCCGGCGTGCCCGGACGCGAAGAACGTATCCGTGCGGTGATCCAGCGTGAAATAGAAGGCCTTTTCGACGAAACCCGTGTCGATACCATGGGTAGCCTGATCTGCATCAAAAAGGCGGCGCGCCCCACCAAAGATACCGCGCCGTCTCCTCTGGTCATGATTGCCGCACACATGGACCAGATAGGCTTTTATGTCAGGCATATTGATGACAAGGGATTTCTGCGACTGCACAATGCCGGAGGATTTGATCCGCGTAATCTCTCGGCGCGGCGCGTGTTGGTGCAGGGGCGGCGCGATATCCATGGCGTGCTCAATCCGGGCGGAAAGCCCATTCATATCGCCACCGAAGAAGACCGCAAGCGACAATATCAGATTCCTGATTTTTTTGTGGATTTGGGTTTAAGTGCCAAAAAAGTTAAAGAATTGGTGAGCGTCGGAGATCCCGTCACCCTGCTTCAGGATTTTGCACCCATCGGCGATTACGTGTGCGGTCAGGCCATGGATAATCGAGCGGCCGTGTGGGCGGCCGTGCGGGCGGTACAGCGCGTAAAAAAAAGCCGCTACGACATTGCCGTGGTCTTTACCGTGCAGGAGGAAGTGGGATTACGTGGGGCCGGCCCAGCCACCTTTGGCTTGGAACCCCACGTTGCCATTGCCCTGGATACGACCCTGGCCTGTGATACCCCCGGGGTACCCGAAGACCAGGCGGTCACACGCTCCGGCCATGGCGTAGGCATCAAGGTGATGGACGCCGCGTCAATCAGTGATCGATCCTTGGTGGATAGCTTTGTAGCGACGGCAAAAAGAAATAAAATTTCGCAACAGTTGGAAATTCTGCCTATGGGCGGCACGGATGCCGGGGCAATGCAACGGAGCCGAATTGGTTATAAGACCATCACCCTAAGCATTCCCACCCGCTACATTCACACCTGTACGGAGATGGTCCATCGTGCGGATCTCCATGCCTGCCGCGACCTCTTGGCGGCTTGGCTGTCCGAATAAAGTGGCCTTTTGGGAAAGCTGCACCGGCTTACCATCCGATAAACAAGCCGAGGTAACTGATGAAAATACAATTCGATAAAGCCACGTGCAGGAATCTGGATTCGGTCATGGCGATGGAATGGTTGTCCACCAACGGCTTGGGCGGCTATTGCAGTGCCACCGTCGCGGGGGTCAATACCCGCAAATATCACGGTTATCTGGTGGCTGCGGCCCACCCGCCCGTCGGACGATTTGTGCTCCTTTCCCGCGTGGAAGACCGCGTAACCGTCGGTGCCTCCACGTATGCCCTGTCCACCAATGAATTTCCGGACGTCATTGATCCGCGTGGTTACGAAAATCTCTTGTCCTTTGATTTGCAGGCCGGTCCGATCTGGCGGTATCAGTGCGGCGCTGCCGTGGTGGAAAAGAAAATTCTCCTGCTGCAAGGCCAGGATACTCTCATCATCCGCTACGATCTCCTGGAAACCGCACCCCGCGATCAAGTCGTCCGCTTGCAGGTGCAACCCATGCTGGCCGGCCGCGATTTCCATTCCACCACCGTTGGACCGCATCGCCCCCAGTGGAAATTGGCCGATGATAATGCCGGCCATCGCCAGATGCTCTTGCTGGCCGCGGCGGAATGTCCACTGCCCGTCTACATCAGTCATAACGCCCAGCGGTTTAATCAGGGACCATGCTGGTGGTACAATTTTACCCTGCGGCAGGAACAGGCCCGCGGCTACCCCGATCGCGACGATTTATGGACCCCGGGCGCTCTGGAATTTTCGCTTTCCCCCGGCCATCCGGCGGTAATTATTTGTTCCACCCGGCCGGTAGCCGTCGATCAGCATGTCCAATTATGCAATGCCCAGCAGGCTTATCACCAACGGGTCATGTCGACCTTTTCGGCCGCGGCACCAGGCGATGAATTTATCGCCCAGCTTGGTGCGGCCGCGGATCAATTTCTCGTGCGGCGCGGCAGTGCCTCCGACACCCACGCCGGCGTTTCCGTCATCGCCGGCTACCCGTGGTTTGAAGACTGGGGACGCGATACCTTTATCAGCCTCGCCGGCCTGACCCTCACGCGCGGCAATTACGATGCGGCACGCAGCATTCTTGTAACCTTCGCCGATCATATTCAAGACGGTCTGATTCCCAACCGTTTCCCGGACAAATCCTCCGAGCCGGACTACAACACGGTCGATGCCGCTCTCTGGCTCGTGCAGGCGGCCTATCAATACCAGCGTTACACCGGCGACGCGAAACTTCTCCATGAATATCTCTACCGCCCCTTGTGCCAGATCATCGAGAAATATCGTGCCGGCACCCGCTTTGGTATTCGCATGGATACCGACGGTTTAATTCGCGCCGGTGTTCCGGGCGTCCAACTCACTTGGATGGATGCCAAGGTCGGCACGGAGGTTATCACCCCGCGCCATGGCAAACCGGTGGAAATCAATGCCTTGTGGTACAATGCCTTACAAATCATGGAACTCGTGGCAAAATCCGTTGGTGATACCCAACGGGCTTCCGCCTTTGCCGATCTGGCCCGGCACTGCCAGCAAAGCTTTTTGGATAAATTTTGGAATCCGTCCGCCAAATGCCTCTACGATGTCATCGGCGACGATGGCCGCCCGGACGCTTCCGTACGTCCCAACCAGATTTTAGCAGTCAGCCTGCCCTTTGCGGTGTTGACCGGCGACCGGGCCGCCGCCGTGGTGGAAACCGTTCGCCGTTGTCTCCTGACGCCGCTGGGCATACGCACGTTGGCTCCGGGATCACCGGGCTACCGGGGCGAATACGTAGGCGATCAAAATGCCCGCGATCATGCCTATCATCAGGGCACAGCTTGGCCCTGGCTCACGGGCCAATTTGTTTCCGCTTTGGTCAAAGTGCAGGGCTATTCCCCCGCGGCCCGCGGTCAAGGCCGCGAAATTCTTGCCCCTTTTGTCACCCATCTGCTCCAAGCGGGGCTGGGTTCCATCAGTGAAATCGCCGATGGTGATGCCCCGTGGCGGCCGCGCGGTTGCATCGCCCAGGCGTGGTCCGTGGGCGAAATTCTCCGTTGCTACTGGGAAGATGTGCTCGGCAAAGCGCCCGCATGGCCGCATGAAGACCGCGCCTCCCTGGCCGGTGCTCCGGTAGCTGCGACCGTGCCCCTCTAAGGATATTGCATTGCACCGAGCCGCTCATGGAGCGGGAACTGACGGCCGGCATTACCCGTGGATCTTCCCTCCATGCCGACGGGGGTGCAATCCGGTCAATAATCCCGCCCGACGCACCACATTTTCGCCCCCGCCCGGAATTTCCCCACAATTCGTCGGGTCCGTTTGACATTTCCGCCAAGTAGGTTAAAATTTTGGGTTTTCACGGTTGTCCGTTCCGATGGGATGGCCAACCCGGAGTCGAACTGAACTCCCCAGTGAAAAAAGACGCGGTAGGTTGGAAATCGCCGGTGCGATAAATTCCAATCGCAAGCGGCTGTTGCTCCAAGATTAAGCTGTGGCAACAATACCCTGGCCCGGGTGGTGGAAACGCCCGGATTGATTTTTTGTTCGTTTTTAAGTTGAGTATATGACCCATGACAGCAATTGCGGAAAAGCCCATTCGACGAATTTCTAAAGCCGCGGGACGAACCACCCTGGCGCGTGTCGGCCATACCGATAACCGCTGGTACGTCGTCGACGCCACCGACAAAACTCTCGGCCGTCTGGCCAGCGCCGTAGCCGTGCGGCTGATGGGTAAGCATAAGCCGATTTATACGCCCACTGTGGACGTCGGCGATTTCATTGTGGTGATCAACACCAGTAAACTGAAAGTCACCGGCCGTAAGCTCCAACAGCGTGAATACGACTACTACACCTATTACACCAGCGGGCGCAAGGTCACTTCCATGCGCGACCTGTTAGACCGCCACCCCAATACGGTTTTTGAATTAGCCGTCCGGCGCATGTTGCCGAAAACCACGATGGGTGTGCAGATGCTCCGCAAACTTAAATGTTACAAAAATGCGGATCATCCCCATGTTGCCCAGCGGCCCGAAACGCTGGCTTTGTAATCCTCCGCGGAGTGGCAACGCGGAAGTACATCCGCGGATTTTAGTGGATAAAATTATCATCAACCCTCATAGCAAGGCAGGTTTTCATGAAAGTACAAGCAAACCCCACAACTGAAGCAACTTCCGCTGCGCCGGCAGCCGCTCCCACCCGCGCCCGGGTCGTGGTTGGCGGCAAAACCTTCTTTCTCGGTACCGGACGCCGTAAAACTTCGGTGGCGCGGGTTCGCATTGTTGTCGGTGAAGGAAAATTTATCGTCAATGATCGTGATGTCAACGGCTATTTTACCGAAGTGCGCGATCAGCAAATGGTGCGGGCACCCCTGGTTGCCGCTAATTTGGCCGCATCGGTGGATGTTTTTGTCAATGTCCAGGGTGGTGGATTCACCGGACAAGCCGGGGCGGTGGTCCAGGGGTTGGGGCGGGCCATTTCCCTCTACGATCCGGCGCTACGCAAGCCGATCAACGATGGTGGCTTCCTGACCCGCGATAGCCGCATGAAAGAACGTAAGAAATACGGCCTGCGTGGCGCACGTCGGGCGTTTCAGTTCAGTAAGCGTTAAGCATTGTCCGCATGGTCTCCAGCCGCTTGCGCACCTGTGGGCGTGTGGCCTTGCGCAGTCCGCCCAGCGAAAAATCGGCGATGGTGAAACTGGCCATTACCGTGCCCGCCACCAGCGACTCTTTGATACTTCTCAGACTCCATGTTTTTTTGGCCGCCAGGCAGCCTAACAGCCCGCCCGCAAAGCTGTCGCCCGCACCCGTCGGGTCCACCACCTCGGCCGTGGGGTATGCCGGCATCGCCAGCAGCGCACCGTCGTACAAGGCCAGACATCCATGCTCGCCCTTTTTGATGATGACCAGTTGTGGCCCGTCCTTCTTAAGTAACCTGCCGATATCATGCAGGGCCGCTACCAGGTTTACCTTATTGGTCAACAGCCGTGCTTCCATATCATTAAGCACCAGACCGTTCACCGACTTGAGGCTCTTGATCAATTCCTTCCCGTAATTCTTGATCCACAGATCGCGGGTATCCGCCACCACCAACCGCGGCTTTTTCACCTGCGAAAGCAGTTGGATTTGCAGTCCCGGATGCGTCGCCGCCAGAAATACCACCGCACTATCCGCAAAGGCGGCCGGAATGGTCGGAGCCGTCTCCGCCAGAACGTTCAAATCCACCGCGGTGGTTTGCGCCTCGTTCATGGTGGCGTCGTAACGACCGCTCCAACGGAAGGTCTTGCTGCCGCGGCGTCGCTCCAACCCGCGGATGTCGATGTTCGGATGTTGCAGGCAAAATTCAAAACTTCGTGGAAAATCATCCCCTACCACACCCACCAGTCGAACTTTGCCAAACATCGCCGCCGCCCAACTGAAATAAATGGCCGATCCTCCGGGCACATTGCCCGCCCGACCACGGGGGGTTTGCACGGTATCAATGCCGATGGAACCGGTAACTAATAATGACATAAATGCACATTTCCTTATCAGAAAAAAACATCCGCCCCCGCCTACCTCGACTTTTTGTATTTGGCCATGCGGAACCAGTATTCCCGCCGTACATTCAGAAAGTGGGCCAGCGTGGCTTCCACTTGCGAGGGCCTGTTACGCGCGGCCCAGAGTCGCTTGAAATCCCGGCAAAGCCTGCCCGCCTGCTCCGAGAGCTGCCGGAACCTGGCCTGCACCTCAAAGGTGGCTTTTGCCGGTTCGGCCAGGCGCGTTTGCGTACGCTCCAACACGTGGACAATGGTATCAGCGCTAAACACCATTTCATCGCGAATCAGCTTTCCGTCCGGTCGATCCAGCGTGGCCGCGGCAATTTGTTCACGCAGCGCTTCCACCCGTTTAAGTTGAGATTTCAGCCCCCCTGGCTTCACCAGCGCCAACGCCTTGGTCTCATTCCAGGGCTCGCGAAACAGTAAATATTCCAGCGAGGCATTGTTAATGCGCTCCCGCGTAATGTGTGGGTGTACATCGCCCAGGTCCGCTACCGCCTGTCCGAACTCTACCGAGTCCGCCCGGAAAACATGCAGCGCCGTCGCCGCAATCACCTCCCGGTCGACGGTATCCGCTGGATTCCAGCAAACCGCCGCGCCAAAGGCCATGGGCAGGTAGCTCACCGCCAGCATCTGTTGATGGCCGCAGTCACCCCAATCCGTATTTAAAAAGCCCGCCGCGCGATGCGCCACGCCTGCTTCCGCTGCGGAGCGCATGTTGGCAAAGGCATTTTGTGTACGGCCCGCAATGGATTGCCACGAGGAGGTCCCCGGACAAACATAAAACCGGCGCCCGGACGAGGCAAATAAAGCCGCATCCTTGTTAAATGGGTGGTCCCAGTCATACCCCCATTCCAACACCGTGGCCTCGGGCGGCAATTCCGCCACCAGCGGCGGATAATTCAGGATAATATCTCCCCACATCTCAATTCGCTTATCGTGCTTGCCGGCCAGTGCATCACAAAACTGCACCCACTGAAGATAGACCCGGCCGACGCCGATCTTCTCGGCCAGCGCCGCACTGCGGCCTTTACCCAGATCCCACGATTCATCGCAGCAGATATTGACCAGTGAACTGCTGAAGTTGGGCAGGAATTCCGCATACATTTCTTCCAGCAACGCTTTCGCTCCCGGATCCGACGGACACAACGACCACGGATCCCCCTCCGCACCAACTTCCGCCAGCGCCCGGTACGCCGGCCGCTGCAGGATTTTTTCAAAATGCCCCAGCGAACTTATGGACGGCACAAAATCAATGAACCTCGCCCGGCAGGCCGCATCTATTTCCAGTATTTCCTCCGCACTTAAAGCATCGGTATCGTCATACATATCCGGATGCTTTTGAAATGCGAACACATTTTCAATGTACAACTGAAACTCATTAATTTTCAGGGCCGCTAGATCGTCTACCAACGCCAGAATGGTGGAGAGCTTGGGAACTTTGCCGCGGGAAATATCATGATAGAAACCACGGCGTTCAAAACTCGGCTGATCCTGAATTTTGACCTGCGGCCACTTTTCCCCGCATTGCCGGGCTATTTGTATTAAGGTTTCCACGGCATAAAACACGCCTTGCGGCGTCGCCGCAACCGCCGTTACGCCATCCTCTTGAATATGAATTTCGTAGCCTTGCGGATGACTGACGCGCGGGTCCAGCCGTAAATGAATTTCCCGCGCCTTATCCAGCGGCTCGCGCAAGGTCGCAATACGCCACGCCTTGGCTCGTTCCTTCGGCAGGCATTGGCGCAGTTTCTGCGCGGCTGCCCGCAGCGCGTCATCACGAAAATTCAGGGAAATGGTGCCTACCTCCGGCAAACGCCAGGTTCCCGCCCCCGCCAACACCTGTCGTGGTTTAGGAATAAGAATTAATTCTGCCACCGTCAACTCCAACAACGAACATAAATTCATCATACCCGCTGCCTGGCAATTCTGTCGATATGCGATCATGGGCAATGGCAGTTGGGTTCCGGCCCTTTTACCCGCCCCGGCTCTTTTTTTTCCCCGCCAAAGCGTTTATATTTGTATCCATCAGAATTGCCGTCGCGCTTCGCCACCGGCCTGTGCTCAACGATCGGAGATTGTACTTATGAATGGATCATCTTTTTTCTTACGCCGCATGGTTGGTGGCTCTGTGCTCGCCATGATTATTTTTGCCGCACAGCTACCTGCCCTCGCCCAGATCATTCTCTCGCCGGCGCAAGGCCGGCTCTGGCAGGCGTGGTCCAAGGATGAAAGCCAATGGACCGCGCTGCGAAAATCAACCGATTTCTATGGCAACGTGTCGGCTCGCAAAAAAGTGGCGGCCCAGGCCATCGTGGTTCTCCGAAATCTCCTTGGCGATCTTCATCGTCTGCAAAAGGTGCCGGCTTTCGCGCGCTTCAAGGCCACATTCGACATGCATGAGATACTGGCCACCGCCACCCTGGCCCTGTTGGGCGACAAGTCCTCCTTGGAAAAAATCGCTAAGGGTGTTAAAAGCGCCGTTCCCGCCAATCGCGCGCGGGCCTTGGTCGAGCAAAGCGCGCTGCACTGGTGGCAAGCCTCACAGAATCTCCCCAAGCAGTACGCCGTTATCAATGGCCTCTGGCGATTCGATCCAAAACTCATGTCCCATCAACTGATTCTCGCGCTCAGTGTGGTGGCTCATCGCGGCTCCGCCACTCCCGAACTGCAAAGAGATCTACAGTCCACGGCTCTTTGGGTGGCCATGCCGCCCGCAACGCCTGGTCGTGCCGACAATCTTCAGTCCTGCCGCATTACCGATCGGGAGGCAGGGCACCCATTTCATCTTTACGGTGCCACCCTCAATGGCGGCGTTTTTAGCACCTTTATCAATAAGGGAAAACCCGCGGTGATCGACTTCTGGGCAACTTGGTGTCCCTGGTGCGTGAAAGGATTACCCGAGTTGGCAGCCATCTATGCCAAGTACCACCCCAAGGGGTTGGAAATGGTAAGTGTTTCTCAAGATGCCAACCTCCTCACCGTCCGGCGTTTCTTAGCGCAACATCCTCAGATGAAGTGGCCGCAGCTTTACCGCAAAACCGGATTCTACGTAGCCCATGGGCGATCGCTCCCCATCGCCACCAGCTTTCTTCCCACCACTGTTATCGTAAACCGGCGGGGAATTATTGTGGATATTATCACCGGCTATGCCAAAGGAGCCGTCGCTGCCGATGTCAAATATCTCTTCCGTAAAAAGTAGTAGCGTCGGTAGCGCCGCGGCAACGGCCTCCCTTGCGCTGCCGACCAGACCCATGGCTCCAGGTGCCTCATGAACCGGAATTCATTAAGCAATCAGCCGCGGCGCTGTCCTTGGGCCAAGACCGATTTAAGTATGGCCTATCATGATACGCAGTGGGGTGTGCCGCTGCACGACGATCAAAAGCTTTTTGAGTTTATCGTGCTGGAAGGGGCCCAGGCCGGCCTGAGTTGGGAAACCATTTTGCAAAGGCGTGCGTCCTATCGCCGTGCCTTTGCCCAATTTGACCCGCAAAAGGTGGCCCGGTTTAACACCCACGACTTTCGTCGCCTCGTTCACGATGCGGGGATCATTCGCAATCGACTTAAGATTCAATCCGCGATCGCCAACGCCTCCGCCTTCCTGAAGGTGCAGGAGCAATTCGGCAGCTTCGATATCTACCTCTGGCGTTTTGTCAACGGCCACCCCATCGTCCGTCATCGTCGCCGCCATCGTCACCTGCCCTCACGCAGCCGGGAATCCGATGTGCTAAGCCGCGATCTCAAATCGCGCGGATTTACCTTTGTCGGTACCACAATCTGCTATGCCTTCATGCAGGCGGTCGGCTTGGTCAACGATCATTTGGTTGACTGCTTCCGCCATAGCCAGGTGCAACAGTCGTAGTGCCAAACGCCGCGCCCCGTTTCCTCGCCCCCGTTAAGGCATGGATGCCGAAATCCTCGATGTGGCAGGAGCCGCGCATCGGGACTGACCGCTCATAGCTGACCGCTGACCGCCATCCCCGTTAAGACATGGATGCCGGAGACGAATCAGACCGGACCACAGGCATCTTGCCTGCATCAGGATGCCCCACCAGCGCACGGGATTGCCACAACCACCCAGCCCGGCCATTATTTGGCCGTGGCGTCCCGATGATTCGGGACTTCCGCCTACAGCGGTGGCCGGGAATTCCGCAGCACCGCAGTCTCGCGCAGCGCCGCCGTCCGTTCCTCGTGCCTCCGTTACTGCGTGTTTAACTCGTCGTCGCGCCCCGCTGATCGCTGAAAGCTGACCGCCATCCCCGGTAAGGCACGGATGCCGAAATCCCGATGGGGTAGGAGCCGCGCATCGGGAAGGCACGGATGCCGAAATCTCCCGACGCATCGGGAGGCAGGAGCCAGGCATCGGAATTGACCACCCAGGTTGGCTGCGCCGCTTCACCCGGTTATCATCGTCCAACCATTGAAGGAGTTTGCCGTTGACACGTATTTCTCATCGCGCATCTTCTGGCCCCGGACTGGCCGCACGGCCACCGGCACACGTCATACCCGTCAAGGTCCGCGGGAGCGATCTCGATGCCGTAATGGTCCGCCGCCTTAAAGAAGACATCCGTCAAGCCGTCGGCGGATTTGCCAGGCGCCGCGTGGTGCAGATCGACATCGCGGATTTACCGGCTGCTTCCCCCGACCTCCGCCTCCCCGAGCTTCTGGATCAGTACCGGCAACCGCGGGAACAACGCCTGTTCTCGGAATCCCAACGCAGTCGTGCCGCATCAGCGCTACTGATCACCGGCCTGCAACAACGTCTGCTTTCGTCCATCGAAGCCTTTTCCCGCACACTTCGCGTTCACCGTGTTACGGCCCTGCGGCAGTGGAATCTCTCGCCAACGGCAGATTCCGCCGGCCGATCCGTCGCGCCGGGCACCGAGCAGCCCATTCTAACCAGTGACCTTACCAGCCTTGACCCTCCCGCCGCCGACGACGATCGGGCGGAACTTTCCGAAGAACAGCTCTGGCAGGAGGAGGACTTGCTCATTACCGCCGCTCCCATGCCAACCACTCCTCCCACAACCGTCCCTCGCAGCGGGAAACGCCAACCACTCGCGGCGGCTCCCAATTTATTCACCGAAGCCTCCCAACCGAATCCTAACACCAGTAAAATTAGGCCACGCGGAAAAGGAAGTCGACCAACATGAAAATAAAATCTATCACCATCAGCAATTTCGGCCCGTTTTACGGCGCGCATACACTGGCACTCGACCCGTGCGTTACCGTCTTAACCGGGCCGAACGACTGCGGCAAAACCATTCTTCTCGACGCATTGGCTTGTACCGCGTCACATCAGGCGACAACCGAACGCCGAATAAACATAACACGTGCGGGCGAAGTTCCCGGAAACCGGCTTTCTGACTCACAAATGTCTGCTGAAATGGTATTCGAGGTCAGCCAACAATGTATTGAGATGAAGGCCCTCGCGACGAACTTCAAGCCCGGTGATGTTGTGACCGCAAAACGCCTGCTGGGCCGCCAATCAACGCTTGTAATAACCAAGATTCATCGCGACGGAAAGCGATCGGGTGCCGGCGGTGACTTCCTGAAATGGGACTTATTGCGCTTACCCGGCGAGACATTCCGCCAAATTATCCCCTTGAAATCCAAAAACGCGGTGGAACGAGCCTTCCTCGAGATCGGATTCGGTCCTAAGTTTGACGATCTTGACAATAAGGTGCCGATTAGGTGGCCGGACAAACTTCGCGAGGCGGAGGAAAAACTGACACAGGAGATCCGGCGCTTGTTGCCACCCACCATGCCGATGGAGATCCGGCTTGCCGACGGCGCTCCGCAGAACCCCGGTGCCGTGCGGATCTCCCTGGTTGACGCCGTCGGCGAGATAATTGGTACCGATGACCGCGGGGCGGGAATTGGTAAAATTCTCGGGTTCGTGGGGCCGCTGGTTCTCGCCCTGCGGAAACCGGAATCCCCGCTGCTCATATTGATCGACGAGCCGGAAACTTCGCTCCATGCGGACCTGCAACACAAGCTCCGCGCGCTCCTTGAGGAAATAGGTAAAATGCCAATGTGCCAGGTAGTCTACGCCACCCACAGCCCATCCATGATCAACAACATGCGACCGGAGGCGATCCGTCTTTTAATCCGCGATAAAACCGGCGAATTTCCGACCAGCAGGATCAAAAATGATCCTTTCAACAAAAGCTTTGCTGCCGTACGTTCCGCGCTGGGCGTCACCCCCGCCGATTCACTGCTCTATGCTCCGGTCACCGTGGTTGTGGAGGGCAAAACCGAAATTTACTGCCTGCCGAGGCTGTTGCAGAAACTTATGGAGGGTTCCATCGCTGGATTCAATGGAGTCGGCGATATTTTGGATCAGATTCATTTTCTCGACGGCGAAGGGGATTCCGTTGAATTTCTTGTCCGCCTGGCGAAATCACAGAATGTCAAAGTGGTTGTCTTCCTTGATGAAGAAAAACGACCCAAGAAGGGTGAAGAAAAATTAGCGTCAGATCATCCGGACGTTCCCGTCATAAAGCTGGATGCGGGAAAGGATATCGAACAATTGGTTCCAAGGGACATCTATTTTCAAGCCGTGGCGACCTGCTGCGCGGAAAACAGCCCGCCTGATGCCGGTACTACAATTACGCCCGAGGCATTTGACAATTGGCTTGCGTCCCAGAAGCAGGGCATAAAAGATAAGATGTTTGGCGGACAGGTTCAGGATTGGCTAAAAGATACACTCTCAGCCTCTATTCCGCCGAAACATAAGATCATGGAGACGGCAATTGATTTGTGTCCACCGGATAAAATAGCCTCCGAAAAACTCCGCCAACTCGTGGAAGCGATCCGCAACGCATTAAATCCACCCCCAACGCAACCCCCATAAGCCGGCCAGCCCGCTGGCCGCGTCGCGTTTAGCGGGCCACGCGGCGTGGCCGCGGATTCGTCGTTTACCACATGGAGA
>JAJYZF010000066.1 GCA_021800165.1 Planctomycetota bacterium
TTGACGGAAGCTTTTCATCGTGGTGTCGGACGCGTCAATGGCCACCGCGATAAAATGGGATTCATATTCAATCATGATGACGTACTGGGGAACAAGGCCGCATGATTTATTCCGCGTTCCTACTTAGATTCACTGGAAGTGGAATTCGCCGCCCGAGGGTGGAAAATCATCCGGCAACAAAATCGCTACCTCGGGGCAGCCCGGAACGCAGCCAGCCGGGCGGCCCGAGGTGAATACCTGTTGTTCATGGATGATGACGATGTTGCCCAATCCGATGAAATCAGCGTGTTTATGCAGGTGGCACTGCACACCGGTGCCGATATTTTAACCTGCTCTATGGAGCGGTTCTCCGGCACCGAGCCACCATCCGTAGATCAGCCCCCGCGGAATATCCAGGTATTTCTCGGCCCGGCCGTGGCGGCCGGGGCGTTTCGCAACGTGTTCGGCCCCGCCAACGCGTTAGTCCGACGCTCCGCCTTGCATTCACTAGGCGGTTTTAGTGAAGATTACGGCGTGGGATTTGAAGATTGGGAGTTTTTCGCCCGAGCTGCCCTGCAGGGGTTTCATCTGGAATCCATCCCCCGACGACTCTTCTGGTATCGCATGAGCCCACGCGGGATGTCCGCCAGTACAGATCCAAATGCCGCGCGGCTGCGCGTCATGCAGCCATACCTGCAGGCCGCACCTGCACCACTGCGAGATCTGCTCCTTTATGCCCACGGCACGTACCATACATGGCAATGCGGCGCGGCCCTGCCTTTCTCCCACACGCATCCGCAAACACCCCAAGCCTTTGTCGACGATTATTGGCAATCCGCGTCCTGGCGTAGCACGCGTATATTTCGCAATATTTTCTCCCGCTTCCGTGGCCGTCCAAAGGAGGCTCGGCCGATCGTCCACACCACCGCGGAGGCCTGGGAAGTGGTCAACCGTATGCAGCAATCCATTTCCTGGAACATCACCGGGCCGTTTCGCGCCCTGCGCCGGCTCCTGCGCCGGCACCGGTGGCCGCTGTATGCGTTCGTTCTCGTGGCTGCATACTTTGGCCGTCCGCTGGCGACACCCATTTATGTCCGGGCGGGTCTCACGGAGTTTGGGTATTGCCAACATTGCCTCCGTAGGGCCAGACGGCTAGGACGCTGCAAGGCACCGGCTTTGTGGCCATGATAAAGAAATTTCCAGATGGGAACAGATGGATGGACCAGCCTGATTTGCACCGCGCGATTCTTTTGCTGGGGGCTGGCCGCAGCGGCACCAGCGCTGTCGCCCGCGGACTAGCCGCCTTGGGCGTTGACCTCGGCGATCATCTGGTGAAACCCGACCCCACGGAAAACCCACGCGGATATTTCGAAGATGACGATTTACGCCAGATCAACGATGATCTGCTGGCCGCCGTAGGCTCATCCAACATGAGCCTGCGACTTTTAAGCCCCGCAATCTTCGCCCAGCCTTCCTTGGAGACGTTAAGGGATCGGGCGCAATCACTGATCCAGCGACGATATGGCCGCAGCCCCCTCTGGGGCTTTAAAGATCCGCGCACCGTATTGACGCTGCCCTTCTGGCAAGGCCTGCTGCGCGAGGGAAATTATCAGGATGCCTACGTGCTGGCTGTGCGCAATCCGCTCAGCGTGGCCGCCTCACTGGCCAATATTGACGTCGGCTTTGATGTACGCCGATCCTGCATATTCTGGCTGCTGCGTAACGCTGCGGCCCTTACCCAAGCATGGCATCGGCCCTGTGTCGTGGTGAATTACGACACGCTGCTTACCGACCCACGTGGGCAATTGTGGCGCATGGCCCAAGCCCTGTCCCTCCCCTGGACGCTCCCGGTCGCTCAAGCGGTTGACGACTACGTTGCCACGTTTCTGAATCTGGAGTTGCGCCATACCTCCTACAATCTCGAAGACCTGACACATCACCCCGCGGTACCACCCGTGGTGTATCGGGCCTATGAATCGCTGGCTGCTCTTGCCGACGACCGCCTTACCCCCACGGATGCCCACGTGCGGGAACAATGGACCCACGTTCTCAGGGAACTTGATGACTTTGCCCCCCTGCTCACCTATTGCCAGGATCTGGAAACCTACCTGGGCAAGCACGTCTCCCAAGTGCCCACGGTGCCCGGCACCCTGCATCGGTTCCACAATAGGCTCACCCGCGGTATTCGCCATTGGCTCAAGCAGGGTACGCGCCAATAACCTCGCCCGTCGGCAACCCATCCATTCCCGGCAGAGGCTAAATCGTCAACCGCCCGCGAACAATGCGCCAAACCTGGCCGTCAGGTCTGGGTTCTCTGCACGGTTAGACCACCAATCCGACGCAATCCACCAAGCCCGAGAGTACCAAGCTCACCGCTCCATCACCGCATCGAAATCGCCGTTTTTGGCAACATCCATGCAGTTTGGGGCATTGAAGGTGACAAAACGCAGCGATTCCCTGGCTCGGGCGGTCAAAAGGCAACCGTATGATCCAGTCAGCCACTACCCCAAACTTTCTGGATTTGTGGTCAATTCATGGCGAATCCCAAGAGCGCTCATGCCGGAGAACCCGTCATCATCTTAGGAATAAAGGATCGCGGCGGGCGTTGTGTTGATGGGAGTGTAATCCAGGGCCGACGGATGGTGGCCCCGCGAAGATGACGGTGAATAAGACAGGCGGTTGATGCGAGTTCCAGGACTGAAACTCAACCCACGCTGGATACCTATGCTGGTGCTGGCGGGAGGGCTGGCGGCTTGGGGCACGCCCGGCTCCGGACGAGCGGCCAACAACAACAGCATGTTTCCACCGCCGCCTGCGGTGGCCAGGTCCATAACCATTGACGGCCGCGGCTTTATTATCCATGGTTGCCGCACCTTCATCGCCTCTGGCTCATTGCATTATGCGCGGGTGCCACGGGCCTTATGGGCCAATCGGCTGCTGCGCATGAAACGGGCGGGTTTTAACACCGTTTCCACCTATGTATTTTGGAATTATCAGGAGCCGCAGGAAGGCATTTTTCGGTTTCATGGCCAACGGAGCCTCAGGGCGTTTCTGGCCCTGGTGCAGAAGATGGGTATGTACGCCATTTTGCGCATCGGCCCGTACAACAATGCGGAATGGGCCAATGGCGGTCTGCCCAACTGGCTGCGTTTCATTCCCAATATGATGGTGCGCACCTACACTCCGGCGTTTCGGGGAGCCCTGAAGCCTTATTTTAACCGTCTGCTGTCGCTGGTAGCCGCCAATCAAATCACGCATCGCATCCCGGTTTCCAGCTCGGATAGTGTGGTGCAAGCAATGTTGGCGGCCGCGCATGTTACCCAACCCGGCCCGGTCATCATGGTGCAAATTGAGAATGAATATGGCCCCGGTTGGGGAGCCGTCCTCAATAACCGTTACCTGCGATGGTTGCACGCCATGGCTATCAAAAGCGGGATTGATGTTCCCTCCTTCTTCAGCGGGCTGGACCAGGGCTTTGGTCCGGTGGGAAACGTGCCATTTAGCACGGTGGGGCGCACCGCACCATGGTTTACCACCGAATTGTGGAGCGGCTGGTTTGATGAATACGGAGAATCATCGCTGCAGTTTCTGTTCTGGTGGCATGTGAAGAGCAAACCTACCTCCTTGATCAAGACACCGTTTGGGGCCACCGTAAACGCCCAATTTGAACGGCTGCATACGCTGGCCGCCTGGCGGGTTCTGGCCTTGGGCGGCCGGGGCTACAACGTTTACATGGCGGTGGGGGGCAGCAATTTTTCCCATTGGAACGGTGCCTCGGTGCGTTCCAGTTACGACTTTGGCTCTCCCATCGGTCAAGCCGGGGATTTGCGTGCCATGTATTATCGCTACAAAAAGGTGAACTATTTTGCCCGGACGTTTGCACAAATACTGGAAACGGCCACGAATGGCACGCGGCAGTATCGGAGCTTGGCCCGAGCCATTACCGGTCACATCCAGATTTATGCCCGCAAAAGTCGTTTTGGAAACATTGTTTTTATTCTCAACCCGCACCGGCACCCGGCTATAGCGCAAATAGCCGACGGCGGTCCGCGGCTGAAAATTTCTTCCGGTTGCGCGGTTCCCGTTGTGCTCGATGCACTCCGGGGTTCGTGGCTTACCCTTAGTGAAGTCTGTGGGACTGTTCTGGGTATCCAAACGGCCGGCAACACCAAAACACTGGTCATCTACGGCCCTGCTGGCTCGCAGGGACTGGTACGCCTGCGGGTGGCGGCTAGGGCAAAAATACTCCGCCGCTCGCGTGGGATTTTGCCGGTTCCAGGCCAGGCCGGCCAGTATGTGGCCCATCTGCGATTCCCCGCCCATCGTCCGCGGAGGCTGGTTTTACGCAGCCGATTCGGAACCATTCGCCTGATCTGTGAAAACAGTGCCATGGCGGATGCTACGTGGTTTATGCACCAGGGAAAGGTTCCGGTAGTGGTGGTGGGACCATGGTATGTCAGCCATTTTCAGGTTGCCGCCAATGGTCGGCCTGATCTCGTCACCGAAGCGGGTTTCAACGCGGCTGTGCCTAATGCCTATGTTTTTTATCCGCAGGGTGGGGTTCGGAAATTCGCGGCCCACCAGCGGCTGCCGGCGATAGAAACGCTGCCTGCCGCTCCGGCGTTAGGGCGCTGGCAGAGGCGTCTGGCTGATGGCCCGGCTCAGCCGAACTATCCCACCGCCGATTGGCGCACGGTGCGGCGGCCCCATCAGATGGGCTACCGAAATTATCTGGGGGATTATCAGTGGTATCGCGCTACGTACGATGCTCCGGTCACCGGAGTGTATACGTTGGTGATGCCACCGATTGGTGGTACTGCGGCGTTTTTTGTCAACGGCAAGCCGTGTGGATATGGCCGTCCCCGGCAATTACCGGTACCGATGCAGCGTGGCACCAACACCCTGGCCATTCTGGCCATGACCAACGGACGCAGTAAAATATTCAGTTTTATTGGAAAATTTCAATACTTGGACTTCAAAGGCTTTTACCAACCGGTACATTTCATCGGACCGCGACTTACGGTTCCCAAGCGGCCGCACCCACCGGGTGCCGTCCCCATCAAAGCCAGGCTTTTGCACACCCACGCGGCCCTGCCGGGCCGGGGCATTGCGTTGCCGCTTCCGAATCACGGCCTGATAACTCCGTGGAAGATCCGCGGCGGAATCGGTTCGCCGACGGCGGCGAAAGGGTGGCGCGACTTCACTGCTCCGCCACACGTACCCTGTTTTTATCGCACGACGTTTAACTTGCCGCCGGAGGTTGGTCGAAATCACCTGACCCTGCGGGCTGGCTGGGGCCAGTTGTTTGCTGGTTATATGTGGCTTAACGGCCACAATTTGGGTCGCTATCCGGATTTTAATATGCGCATGGGTATTTATCTGCCACCCTGTTGGCTTAAACCGGGCCAAAATACGCTGGTGATCTTGGACGAACAGGGGCGCTCGCCGCTGGCTTGCAAGCTCGTGGTCGAGCCGGCCGCGAGCCGGCGCGTGGTCAAACTCTACGCCAAGCGATAGATCGCGTGACTGGAGTTGGGCTATAATTTCGCTTAAAATAGCGGTAGTGTTTTGATTACTGGATTGATCGTATCATTGACAAAAGTGTCGGAACATTTAACCCTTCATCCAAGAGGATCTTACGGCGAAAGCGGGGGATGTAGCTCCGATTTACACTTTTAGCTGACCGCGACAGGAGTACGGAAATCAAAAAGCATTGCATTGCCATGATCGTTGGTTCTTTTTGGCTGATGTCAGCCGCATTTCCAATAGCGGCAGTAGTTGCAAGGCCAATGCGGCCGCCAGTGGTGCTTAATGCCCGCGGCCGGAAGCTCCTGGCCCATTATGCCGCCATCCTCCGCACCTTACGGGAAGAGATTTCCAGGGCGTTGCCATCCGTTGATCCCGGCATGTTGCAGGCATTCATGCAGGCGTATCGTGCTGAACAAACCCAAAAGCCGTATCTGCTGAGGAATCGCGCCTTTATCAGGGCCATCGCACGCTGTCAGAAATCTGCTGCCCCGGTTTTATCCAGGGTTGATCCGTTTCTTTCCAGCTCTCATGATGACAACAAGCTTATTGAAGCGTCGGTTATTGCCGACGCAACGCCGCGTGGTTTGGCCGTGTTTGCACAGCAATCCAGGGTTCATGAAGCTCTCATCAACGCGCTTCTGCGTGACCCGGATTTAATGAAGCAGATGCAAATGGCCGGCGGCCCCCGCCATAGCCGCTACGGTCTGGCCATGCGGATCTATACCACCATCGAGCATTCGTGTCCGCAGTCACATAGAGGTATTTTGCGGCGGTTTGCGCTGGCTGTCGCGCTGGTACAAGAGACGACGTTGGCATGGTACCCATTTCATCCTCTGCGGCGCTACCGCAATTTTCAGCAGGCCTATTTGGGCCACGAGCTTAATCCAGCTTTCCCAACGCTTACCACATGGGAATGTCGATTTGTTGCCGACGAGCCGTACCGCAATCAGGACATCAGTTGGTTTCGCCGGATGCTGATGAATTATGAGCCAAATGTTGTCATGAGCGGGCATTACCTGAATATTGTGCATACGGATGTTGGATACAATCGTATGCACTGGCATTGCGTGCCGGGCTGTAAGCCGGCGCAGCTTATTGCCGGTGGAGGCGAATGTGGTGCCCGGGCCTGGATTGGCCGGTTGGCGGAGCGGGCTTTTGGTATCCCCACATGGGGAGTTAGACAACGCGGCCATGCCGCACTCACCCATTGGACCCCCACCGGCTGGGTTACGCGGCTTGGAGCCGGCTGGGATTGGTTCTGGTGGAACCATCGCAATGGCCTGCACTTCCTGCTGGAAACCAAGGCGCGCGCCTACCGGGAAAAGTTCATGCGGGTGCTGCGGGCCCAATGGATCGGTGCGGTGCTGGGTGAACCAAAGCCCAATCTTAGCTCCTTTGGAACGGGTGGCTGCTGGTGGGCCATTGCCGAGAGCGAGGAGCGGGAGATTATTGCCGCGGGTAAGCCGAGATACGTAACCCCGGACAATGCTCGTCTGGCCCGGCTGAATGGGCCCACCTTGGCTCAGAAATTGGCGGCCACGGTGGTGCCCTCTGCGGCGGTGAAAATATCCCAGGGGGCCAACGGCGTTATCACCATTCCGGCGGCGGCCTATCGCGGCCGGAATGGCGCCGTTTCAGGCGTCACGAGGGCTAAGAGTTTTTCCGGTGGGATGCAGATTTATTACCACTGTGGCCAGCCCGCATGGAAAACCCACGATCCATTTGAATATGTGGTCAAGGTAACTCGGCCCGGCGTCTATGAAGTAACGGCCAGAGTTGTTTCCGTTAAGCCAACGGAGTATCTCACCTTGCTGGTCAACCATGGCCGCGCCCCGGTCACTATAACCATTCCGTGGACCAATGGCCGGTGGCAGGTGACCAAGCCCGTTGCCATCACCCTGGTGGCAGGCAAGAATATTCTCACCTTTGACCGCGGCACGGTTACCGGGTTTCCGGCAAGAGGAATCTTTGCCTTAAGCATCAAGAAATTTGTTCTGGCTCCGAATTAATTGGGCCGGTCGGTGCGGATGAAGTTTATCCATAGTTGCGTTGGATGGGGTGGTTGGGCATAATCTAAAGATGGCGGAGGCTGGTCGAACGAGTGTTAAGGACCGGCTTCCATGTTGTTTGAAAATTACCAGACCGATGGTCTTTTTGATGAAATGTTCGAGCGCGCAGGCGTTCCGCGCCCGCATTACCGGCCCATTTTCGAACGACTGCTGCAACAGGGCCAGACCGCTCTGCAACAGCGGCGGCACATGGCGGACCTGTGTTTCCGCAATCAGGGAATTACCTTTACCGTGTATCAAGATGCCCAGGGAGTGGAAAAGATATTTCCCTTTGACCTCCTGCCGCGCATTATTCCCGCGGCTGAATGGTTGACCATCGAGCGTGGACTGATTCAGCGCATCACCGCTCTGAACCTATTTTGCCGGGACATCTATCATGAGCAGCGAATTTTGCGCGAAGGTGTCATCGATCCGGAAATGGTATACGGAGCCAGGATGTTCCGCCGGGAAATGCTTTCCGTGCGGGTGCCGCGGGATATTTACGTGCATGTTTGCGGCACCGATCTGGTGCGCGACAAACAGGGGCGCTACCTGGTTCTGGAAGACAATTGTCGCACGCCCAGCGGGGTAAGCTACGTACTGGAAAACCGCGCGGTGATGAAGCGGGTGTTTCCCATTTTATTCGGGGCGTCGCGGGTCCGGGCCATTGAAGATTATCCCCACCATCTGCTGCGTATGCTGCAATATATCGCGCCGGCGGGGCGTGACGATCCTTGTGTGGTGGTGCTCACGCCGGGCATTTTTAATGCGGCCTATTTTGAGCATAGCTTTTTGGCCCGGCAAATGGGGGTGGAACTGGTGGAGGGCCGCGATTTGCTGGTGGAGGATAGTTGTGTGTACATGCGCACCACCTCCGGTCTGCGTCGCGTGGACGTGATCTATCGTCGGTTGGACGACGATTTTCTGGATCCGCTTTGTTTCCGCGCCAAGAGCCTGCTGGGCGTTCCGGGCTTGATGAATGCCTATCGCCTGGGTCAGGTGGCGCTGGCCAACGCGGTGGGCAATGGCATCGCCGACGACAAGGCTATTTACCCGTGGGTGCCGGAGATGATTCGTTTCTATCTCCAGCAGGAGCCGCTGTTGCCGAACGTGCCCACCTATGTGTGTGCGCGCCAGGACGACTGTCGATACGTACTGGAACATCTCGATGAGCTGGTGGTCAAGTCCACCAATGAGGCCGGGGGATACGGCATGCTGATGGGGCATCAGGCCGACCAGGCCCGGCGTGATGAATTCGCGTGTAAAATCCGGTCTGATCCGCGCAATTTTATCGCCCAGCCGGTGGTCGAGCTTAGCCAGCATCCCAGTCTGATCGCCGACAACTTTGAGGGCCGACGGATTGATCTGCGGCCTTACATTCTCTATGGTTCGACCATCCGGGTGATGCCCGGTGGTTTGACCCGAGTGGCGCTGCAGCGCGGGAGTCTGGTGGTGAACAGTTCTCAGGGCGGCGGCAGCAAAGATACCTGGGTGCTGGAGAACGGAGCACTACCATGAGCCAAAGCCCCATCGATCTGCCGTTGAGTCGGCCCATGTCCAGCGCCAGGCAATCGTTGCCGGCGCGGGTGGCCGATGCCAGTTATTGGATGAGTCGCTACGTGGAACGCAGCGAGCATCTATCGCGCGTGCTGCTGGTGAGCGCGGACATGCTCACCGGCACCGGCGATCTGGATGAAACCCTGGTGGATCGGTTATGCCGCGATGTTCTGGCCATTGCCCAGCAGAGTGAGCGCTATGAGCTGTGGCGTGCGGAGTGCGGCAGCAGCGCCGAGCTTATACACACCATCTCGCGGCACCTGGTGCTGGACCCGGCCAATCCCAACAGTGTCGTGAATTGTATCAGTCGGGCCCGGGAAAATGCGCGCAGCATCCGGGAAAGTATTTCCGCGGAAATGTGGGAGCACCTCAACACCCTGTATTGGTCTTTTCAAGGCGAGGACGCCGGTCCGCGCTTTGTGGATGCCCCCCAAGAACGCTACCGGCAGGTGATGACCGGTTCACTGCTGTTTCAGGGAGTAACAGATCAAACCCTGGATCATGGACAGGTGTGGCTGTTCATGCAGCTTTCCAAATATCTGGAGCGGGTGGATATGACCTGCCGCATTCTGGCGGCGAAATTCCGCACGCTGGATTCTCTGGACGCCGGCGTAGAAGGCCCGCTGCGGGTATTGCAATGGATGGCTGTGCTGCGGTCTTGTTGCAGTATTGAGTCGTTCCGGCGTCTGCATCCGCATGAAATGGATGCGGCCGGCGTGGCCGAATTTGTTATTTTTGAACCGTCTTTTCCGCGGAGTGTGCTGTTTTGTGTCCGCCACGCACTGCAAAGCGTGGACCGCATTCGCGCCATGCTTTCAGCCGATGCCGGACGCGAAGCCCAAAGACTGCTCGGCCGCCTGCTGGGGGAATTGCAATATCCACAGGGTCTGCCCGATCAGCCGGACGAACTGCGGGCTTTCCTGGAGCGCACGCGGTTGGCTGCGGCCGCGGCGGCTGTGGCCGTCCAGGACCAGTGGTTCATGCGGGCGTTGGATTCCGCCGCGGTTGTTCGCCCCGTGGTTCACGGCGATTTGAAAGGGGTGCCTGCCGATGCTGATTAAAGCCACCCATACCACGCGGCTGTCTTATGACGCGCTGATCAGCGAAACGGTGATGGAATTGCGCATGGCTCCTTGTCACCAACCCCTGCAGCATCGCCTTTCTTTTGAGCTGGCCATTGGTCCGCCGACGCAGGTCAGCAGCTATTTTGACTGGCTGGGCAACACGGTGCACGCCTTTTCAATTGTCGCCCGGCACCGCAATGTCGAAATTGTCGCCACCAGCCTTGTCGATACCAGTGCGCCGGCTTATGTGCTCGACAAGCTGGATGATACGTGGCCTCCCGCAGCCCCGCTGGACTACGCCGTGAATGATTTTTTGCGGTTTGACGACATTGTGTGCAAATGTGCGCCGCTGGAAGCCCTGGCCCGGCAGATGATGCCCCAGCGCCCCACCCGCCTCATTGCCCTGGTGCGCCGCATGATGGATTTCATCGCGGAAAACTTTATTTACGAAAGAGGCGTTACCACTACTTCCACGGCGCTGGCGGAAGTCCTGGAGCATGGCCGCGGCGTGTGCCAGGATTTCACCCATTTGCTCCTTGGCCTGGCCAGAATGATGCGTATCCCCGCACGCTACGTGAGTGGTTTTTTCCATCCGGGGAGCAAAGCTTTTCGGGGTACTTCGGAAAGCCATGCCTGGTGCGAACTGTACTTTCCCTCCGTGGGATGGGTGGCCTTTGATCCGACCAATGCCTGCGTGGTCGGGGAAAACTTTGTGAAGGTGGCGGTGGGGCGCAGTTATCGCGATGTGCCGCCGCACAAAGGTGTGTATCATGGTTCGGCCCGTGAGGCAATGAGCGTGCAACTGCAAACCCAGGAATTGGCCCAAGTGCCCGGGCGTTTGGTGGGGGAGCGCAGCCGGGCTTTGGATATTCCTACTTATCGCAGCGGTCCAGGTTCCATTTTGCCTTGGACTCTCGATGAACAGATGCAACAGCAACAACAGCAGCAAGGGTCGCGATGGCCTTAGTGGCGGGCTTTTTCCCGGCTGATCGGATGAACTTGTGATTGGATGTCCTCTGGAGCAATTCAATGACCTATTGTCTTGGCATTATCACCCGGGAAGGGCTGGTGTTGGCGGCAGACTGTCGCACCAATGCCGGCTACGATCAGGCCAATATCAGTCGCAAACTGCATCCCTTTGTTATTCCGGGGCAGCGGGTCATTGTTACCCTCACCAGCGGCAGTTTGTCTTGCAGCCAATCAGTCATCACGTTGCTGCAACGGGATTTTGCCGCCGGCCGCGGGTTGGCCGCCGTGGACAACATGTATGATGCCGCCCGTGTCGTGGGTGAACAGGTGCGTCGCGTCGCCGAGCAGGATCGTGCATCACTGGAACGCGATAACCAACAGTTTAATGTGCATTTTATTTTGGGTGGCCAGATCGGCCGTGAGCCCCCCGATTTGTACCTTATTTACCCCCAGGGCAATCCGCTGCGGGCTTCGGAAGAGAGCCCGTATCTGCAGATCGGCGAGAGCAAATATGGCCGGCCTATTTTGGACCGGGGTGTGCGTTTTGTTGCCACATCACTAACTCAGGCGGTTAAATATGCGTTAATTTCGCTGGGGTCCACCATGCGTTCCAATGTCGCGGTGGGGCCGCCTGTGGATATGGCGGTATATTACGCCGATAGTTTGCAGTTGGAACATCTGCGACGGTTCGAAACGGAGGACCGCGATTTTCAGCGTATGCAGGATCAGTGGGATGCCGCCCTGCGCCAAGCCGTCCGGGACCTGCCGGAAGTCACTTTGCTGCGCCAGGCCAAAGGCCGGTCGGCAGCCCGCCCCAGCAGGCCTCAGACCTGACATTTTCCGCGGCATGGTTGCCCGGCTTGGCCAACAACTCGTCTCAGCTCTGGCCGGCGG
The DNA here is from genome assembly GCA_021800165.1 of Planctomycetota bacterium. Classification (GTDB taxonomy): domain Bacteria; phylum Planctomycetota; class Phycisphaerae; order WQYP01; family WQYP01; genus JABEVA01. Next base: position 12,041 of record JAJYZF010000066.1, read on the forward strand.
GCGGTACCGGCCCGCGTGATCGCAGACGAGCGATTAAAGAACCGGTATACTTCTTGGCACCGGGTGCGTCCGGCGGCTGAGAGGTTATTAAAGGAGTTCTGCGAAATGGCAACCAAGGTCAATGCGGTCATCGGACAGTCGGGCGGGCCCACGGCGGTCATCAATCAATCGCTGGTGGGGGCGGTGCTGGAACTGAAAAAGCATCCGCAGATCGGGGGCATTTTAGGGGCCCGGCATGGGGTGCGGGGTATTATCAATGGCGATTTTATTCCGCTGGAACATACGCCGGCGGATTTGCTTGAACGGGTGGCCCAAACGCCCTCGGCCGCCTTGGGTTCAACCCGCGATAAACCGGATGCAGCTTATTGTCAGAAAATTCTGGAGGCCTTTAAGAAGCATAATGTCGGATATTTTCTTTACATCGGTGGTAATGATTCCGCCGATACCGCGCGTATCGTCAGCGAGATGGCCGCTCAGGCCGGCTATCCGCTCCACCTGTACCATATTCCTAAAACCATTGATAATGATCTTCGCACGACCGACCATTGCCCCGGCTATGGCTCAGCGGGGCGGTTTGTGGCTCTGGCTTTAATGGGCGACGATGCGGATAATCGCTCGCTTAAAGGTGTGAAAATTGATGTCATCATGGGCCGCGACGCGGGCTGGCTGACCGCAGCCACATCTCTGGCCCGGTATGATTCCACCGACGGCCCCCACCTGATTTATGTGCCGGAGGTCAACTTTAATGAAGAGCAATTTTTGGGTGATGTGGACCGCGTCTACACCAAGCTGGGCCGTTGCGTGATTGCCGTCAGCGAAGGCATTCGTTACCAGGCAGGAGATAAAGCCAGTTTGGTGGCGGAGCGCATTATGACCGGCGGCGAGGTGGATGCGCATGGCAATAAGCAGCTTTCGGGTACGGGCGCTTTGGGCGATTACCTGGGGGCTTTGGTCAAAGACAAACTGGGCGCGGCTCTGCAGACCAAAACAGGTGGCAAGCTGCGCGTGCGTGCGGACACGTTCGGTTATTTGCAGCGCAGTTTTCCGACCATTGTCAGCCCGTCTGATGCGGCGGAAGCCCGCCTCTGCGGACACAAGGCCGTGGAATATGCCCTCACTGCACCCCAGGGACTGGCCAGCGGTTCTGTGGCTATGAAGCGTCTGAGTGAAGAACCATACAAAATTGAGATGTTCCCCACGGCCTTAACCAACGTCGCCCGGTTGACCAAGCCTTTGGATACGGGTTTTGTGGTTCGTGGCTGCGACATCAGCGATACCTACCTGAAATACGCCCGTCCGCTGGTTGGCGAATTGTTTCGGCCGGGTCGACTGATGTAACAGCCGCAGTGTGGCGAGCTCTCATGGAGAATCGCTGGGCACGCCCAAGGGCCAGTGCGGCGCGGGAGCAGGCAGCTTTGGCGGGGGAAACCCAAGCCGCCACACGCGTGTGCGATTTTGACAGCCGGGCCGCAAGGAGCGGCGGGACGCCCGGCAACGTGCGGTTCTTTGCGGCAGGCCCTGCCAACTGGCTGTAAAGTGGGGTTTGCGAGAAGTATCCCCGGTTCCGGAATCGACGCTTGGCGTGGCGGCAGCGATGCAATACAATAATTGGTTCGCCTTGCCAGCCCAGAGGCCGGGCCGGAGAGGTTCGGGCATCCAAGCGCGACCGGGCCGGCGTATAATGTCAATGCCGCGGCCCAAGCTGTTGGCCCGGGGTATTTTAGGGTTGTAAATAGGGGATTGATTTGTGATTACTCTGGTTGAGCAGAGCCAGAAGGTTGAACCATCACCGGCCCAGATGATGGACTGGTATCGGCAAATGGCCCTGATTCGGCAATTTGAGCTGCGTTGTGCGCAATCTTACCAACAGCAAAAGATCGGCGGGTTCTGCCACTTGTACGTCGGTCAAGAGGCGGTGGCGGTGGGCAGTATTGCCGCCGTTAGGCCCTCCGATTACATCATTACAGCCTACCGGGATCATGGCCATGCCATTGCCCGGGGGATGGATTGCGAGTCTTTGCTGGCGGAGCTTTATGGTAAGGCCTCGGGGTGTTCGCATGGGAAGGGCGGGTCGATGCACTTTTTTGATCGGGAGAAAAACTTTTTCGGCGGCCACGCGATTGTGGCAGGCCATGTGCCGCTGGCGGTGGGGTTGGGTTGGGCGATCAAGTACCGCAAGGAAGATCGAGTCGTGCTCTGCTATTTCGGGGATGGAGCGATGAACCAAGGGGCCTTTCATGAGGCGTTGAACCTGGCGGGACTTTTCAAATTGCCGATAATTTTCATGGTAGAGAACAACGGTTACGGCATGGGCACGCATGTGCAGCGGGCCTCGGCGGTGGTGGAACTGAAGCTGCGCACGGGAGATGCCTACGGGATTCCGGGCAAACATGTGGATGGCATGGATTGCCTGGCCATGTACGAGATGACGTTGGCGGCGGCACAGTATTGCCGGGCGGGCCATGGAGCCTTGTTTATTGAGGTAAAAACCTATCGGTATCGAGGGCACAGCATGTCGGACCCTCAGAAATACCGCACGCGGGAAGAAGTGGCCGGCTACCAGGAACATGACCCCATTGGTCGGCTGGAGAAGGTGCTGCGTGCCAAAAACCTTCTTGATGACAGCAAAGTCCAAGCGATCAATAACGAAATTCACGCCCACGTGGAAGAAGCCCACCACCGGGCGGATGCCGCCCCGTTTCCCCAGACGCAAGATGTGTGGAAAGATGTTTACGCCAATCCGTATGGTCCTTACCAGCTTTAATGTGGCCACGGGTGGCGGGCGCGTGGTGCTACTCTTTTGTTCGTCTAGGAGATAACCTTTCATGCCGGAAATTCAATTTAGAGAAGCGCTGAACCAGGCTATGTGCGAGGAAATGGACCGCGATCCGGATGTATTTTTGATCGGGGAGGAAGTAGCGGAGTATGACGGCGCATACAAAGTTTCCCAGGGGATGTTGGCCCGCTTTGGTCCCATGCGGGTGGTGGATTCGCCGATCTCGGAAGCAGGTTTCGCCGGGTTGGGCGTCGGGGCGGCCATGGTAGGTATGAGACCTATTGTGGAATTCATGACATTTTCTTTTTCGCTGGTGGCCTTTGATCAGGTGGTGAACAACGCTCCGAAGATGCGCTATATGTCGGGTGGGCAATTCAAAGTACCCATTGTTTTCCGTGGGATTTCCGGAGCCGGCCAGCAGCTTGCGGCAACCCATTCCTGGACGGTTGATGCGCTTTACGCCCATGTGCCGGGGTTAAAGGTGGTGGTACCCACCACGCCGTACGAAGCCAAGGGCCTTTTGAAAACCGCGATACGCGATGACGATCCGGTGATTTTCCTGGAAAATGAAGCCATGTATGGCCACCGCGGTGAGGTGCCGGCGGAGGAATATCTGCTGCCCTTTGGCCAGGCGGATATCAAACGTGAAGGATCGCACTGTACCATTGTCGCCTGGGGGCACGGTTGCCTGACGGCCATGGCCGCGGCAGAGCAACTGCACAAGGACCATGGCATTGAGGCGGAAATTATTGATCCGCGATCTTTGCGGCCCCTGGATATCGAAACGATTGCTGAATCGGTAAAAAAAACCGGTTGTTGTGTCACGGTCGAAGAGGGCTATCCAACGTGCGGCATGGGTGCGGAAATAGCCGCGCAGGTACAGGAAAAATGTTTTGACGATCTGGACCATCACATCATCCGCGTGGGGTCGTTGGATGTGCCGATGCCGTACAGCAAGGTACTGCTGAATCATGTGGTGCCGGGTGCCCAGCGCGTCGCGGAAGCGGTGAAGCAGGCAGTTTATTTTCAGGGATAGCAAGGCTGTTGGCGTTGACTTTCGGGAATACGACAATTCAACACAATAAGACCAGAGCACCAAGCGCCGGGGCTGACGCCGACGGCATTTCATCGGCCATGCTGGGAAGAGTCTTTGCCTTGGCCGGGGAAAAAATTCTGGGGCTGGAAGACAGTTGGGATCACCGGCGGGGCGCTCCGGTGTTTACCATTGGCGGCAAGTACCAGGCCCGGGCCTGGACGCAATGGACGCAGGGCTTTGAGTTCGGCATGGCCTTGCTGGCGTTTGATGCGACGGGTGATAAAACGCTGTTAGCCAAAGCGACGGCCAACATCCGCCGGTTTATGCCCGCGCATGTTTCGCACCAGGGAGTGCATGATCATGGCTTTAACAACATCAGCACGTATGGGCACTGGCGGCGACTGATGCTGGAAGGCAAAATCCCGCACCATGCGGCGGAGATGGACATGCTGGAACTGGCTCTCAAAACCAGCGGAGCGGTGCAGGCCATGCGCTGGACCAGCGTTCCATCCGCCCCCGCCGGCGCACCGCTGCGGCGCGATTCGGGCTATATTTATTCTTTTAATGGGCCGCATTCGCTCTTCAGCGATACCATTCGATCGTTGCGCTCTCTGGTGCTCGCGTGGCAGCTTGGCCATAGCTTGCAGAGTGAAAATGACGTGGCCGTCAACTTGCTGGCGCGGGCCCTGCAGCACGGTCTGACCACGGCCCGGTTTAACGTGTACTATGGCCGGGGCCGCGATGCCTACGATACGGAGCCGGGGCGGGTGGCGCATGAATCCATCTTCAATGTTGTGGATGGTCGATACCGCTGCCCTTGCTCGCAGCAGGGCTATTCGCCATTTACCACCTGGACGCGTGGACTTTCGTGGATTTTGCTGGGGTTTGCCGAGGAATTGGAATTTCTGGCCACACTGGATCAGAGTACCTGGCGGATGATCGGACCGTTGGTGCTGCCGGGGCGGACGGCAGCCGCCGTACGCAGCGTGGTGACGGAGACGTTTCTCCGTGCTGCCCAAGCCACCGCGGCTTGGTACATGAAGCACAGTTTTGCCGATGGCATGGTGTATTGGGATTCCGGAGCGCCAAATATCCCGCGACCGATTGTGTACGCGGGTGCCGCGGTGGATCCATGGACCGCGCCGGAACCCATTGATTCGAGTGCCGCAGCCATTGCCGGGCAAGGATTTCTGCGGTTGGCGAATTATCTTAACAAGACCCAGCCGGCGGCAGCCCGACGGTACCTGGCGATGGCCCACCGCATTGCCAAGGCCCTTTTTTCCGAGCCGTATCTTAGCACCTCCAAAAAACATCAGGGCCTGATATTGCACAGTGTGTACCATCGACCCAACGGGTGGGATTATGTTCCGCCCGGCCACAACATTCCCTGCGGGGAAAGCAGTTTATGGGGCGATTATCACGCGTTGGAATTGGCCTTGTTGCTACATCGTGGCAATATCCGGGAAAAGTACGTAACATTTTTTAATTGATAAAGGACTGCCGGTACCGCGCTGTTACTGAAAGTCTCGCCCAGAGGAAGCTCTGGACCTTCGGGTGGGTTAGGCAGCAAAAATGTCGGACGCGGCTGGCGGGGATTTACGATTGAAGAGCGGCACCGGCATTTTGCACAAATGCGATGATATTGGCCCAATTCGTGTATCCCTGGAGCGGTATCTGCGGCTTTCTACAGCCGCAAACAAAATAAATTGCGACAGGATGGGACTTTCTCCGCAAGTTTGGTCAGGCCTGCACCGATAACAATTAAAGGCGATGCCTGCCCGCCGCCGCTGGTACCGCAGTGCAGGCGTGTGTTGAGGCGCGATTTTGTGTAAGCGGAACCGCGCCGTAGGAGGCGAAAAATGCCGTTTATTACCCAAGCCGCACCACGGATTTTCAGCCGACAGAGGATTTCGGTAGAGGGAATTGTAACCGCGGAAAGCGGCTCCGCGAACTCGTCGCTGTTTTTGGTTACGTACCAGCCCAAGGGCTACGTAGGACCGCATTATCACGACCAGGAACAGATCCTCCAGTGTCTGGAGGGCGAAGGCTTGGTCTATTTTGAGAATGACCCCCAGCCACTGACCGAAGGCCAAGTTGCCGTTGTCCCAGCGGGTGTGCGGCACGCCATATTCAATACCGGGCAAAACCAGTTTCGGGTGGCGGTGTTTAATCCGGTGGCCGTTCCCACCACGCATTGGCTGACCAAAAACCGACGGTCGAGCTTCCCGTTGCCTTTTGTTCATGATGTTTTTGAACGGCCACAAGAAGCGGCGGAAAAAAAATAAAGCGTGCATCGGCACGGGCCAACATTAACCGCCCGCCGGGCCCGTCCAACGGCATTATTTTCGGAATTGTTCCAACTGCACCAGCTTGGCCTGTTCCGGATCGGCGATGTTGTCACTGTGGCAGTCGGCCTTTTTACCTTTGTGGGCCAGGTTGCGGATTTGCTCTGGGGTTAATACGCCCCGCTGCTGCAGCAGTTCGGCACCTTCCGAATCCACACCCATCGAGGCCATGGAGGTTTTGGCGGGTTGGAATTGCGGGTCTTTGCCGCTGGCGAATTCCTGAATTTCCTTGCTGATGCGCATCGAACACCAATCGTGGCCGCACATGGCACAAAATTCGGTATCCACTTCCAAATCTTCATCGTGGAGTGCCCGCGCGGTCTGGCCGTCGAAGGCCAGTTCAAACATTTTCGGCCAGTTAAGAGCGGCCCGGGCCTTGGACATGTCGTCATCCCATTGGCGGGCGTGGCTGATGCCGCGGGCGATATCTCCGGCATGGGCGGCAATTTTATAGGCAATGCAGCCGGCCTTGACATCCTGGGCTTTGGGCAGGCCTACGTGTTCTTTGGGTGTTACGTAACACAGCATGGCCGCGCCGGCGCGGGCCGCCTCCGTGGCTCCGATGGCGCTGGTGATGTGGTCATAACCCGGAAAGACATCGGTGGTCAGCGGACCCAAAACGTAAAACGGAGCATCATCACAGACCCGCTGTTCCAACTGCATATTGACGGCAATTTGGTCCATCGGCACATGGCCGGGGCCTTCCACCATCACCTGCACGCCCGCTTCACGGGCCCGCTGCACCAGTTCTCCCAGGGTGCGAAGTTCCGCCAATTGGGCGGCATCGGTGGCGTCGGCACAGCAGCCGGGTCGCAGGCCGTCACCGAGTGAATAGGTGACATCGTACTGGCGCATAATGGCGGAAATTTCATCGAATAGCTCGTACATCGGATTTTGCTTGTTATGCACAATCATCCATTTGGCCAACAGACTTCCGCCGCGGCTGACAATGCCGGTGAGGCGATTTTTCAACAGGGGCAAATGCTCCTTGAGCACGCCGGCATGAATGGTGAAATAATCCACACCTTGACGGGCCTGGCGTTCCACTTCGGCCAGGATCATGTCATACGTGAGATCCTCGATTTTGCGACCGATGATCATGGAATAAATGGGCACGGTGCCGATGGGAATGGTGCTGTGGTCAATGATGGCTTGCCGACAGGTTACCAGGTTGCCGCCGGTGGAAAGATCCATCAGGGTGTCGGCACCGAATTTCTGAGCCCAGTTGAGCTTCTCCACCTCTTCCTGCGTGCTGGAGCTGACGGGGGAGGCCCCGATATTGGCGTTAATTTTGGTGGAGATCATCCGGCCAATACCGGTGGGGTCCAGGCGTTTGGGGGCACGGCTTCCACGGAAGGCATTGGCATCGTTGATGATTTTCCAGCGTTGGTCCACCGTCTGATTCACCCAAAGCCGGGCGGCCTCGCCACGGGCACCCGGATGGCCGACATCCGCAGGCGGCGGAAAGTCGATGTCGACCGGGGAGGCCGGCGAGGCTCCTCCCGCTGCTCCGGCCAGATGGCGGATATTGGCGGGGATGACCAGACGGCCGCGGGCGATTTCAGCACGAATAAATTCCGGGCTTTGGGCTTCGCGTTGCGCCACCCGGCGCATCTGCGGCGTAAGCATACCAGCGCGGGCGAATTCCAACTGTGTTACCAGTGCCTTGCCGTTACCGGCCAGCGTTTGCGCTTTTTGAATCATGGCCAGACTCCTTTGGTAGAAAGATCCTTGCGGGACTAAAAACACCCGCTACAGATTGCGGACAAAACGATTAAAATCGCTGGTATACGAGAAAGGCCGAGGGCGGCCCAAGCTCGCGTTCCCTACCCGAAAATCAGTTCAAGGCAGGTTCCAAGGGTGTATTCTCAGTCCCGAGCTGTAACCCGCGGGACACCCCCAGCGAACATCATAGGATATTATAGCGGAAGTAGAATTTTCGGCGAGGGCACCGGGTAACTCACCGAACGGATTGAGGGATCGTGTATCCAGTGGCTTGGCGTGGGCTGAGCGGGAGAAAGGCAGTCGGGCATTATCCATGGTCCGAGACTGGGCTGTGAGGCGATCGGTCCCGATTAACGGTTCCGACTGCAGAGGCCTGTCCCGATGCGTCGGGAGATTTCGGCATCCATGCCTTAACGGGGATGGCGATTTTTTACCGCAGGGGACGCAGAGGACCGCGGAGGATGGACGGGGGATAACGGCGATTAAACACGAAGCGACGAAGAAACGAAGGCCGGGGGGGAGGACGATTTTTTACCATCCCGATGGAGATCGGGAGAAACTCCGGACAGGGACAAGAAGGGACACGTGGCGCTGCGTTGGATTTTTGGGGTAAGATTCTCAAGATCCACAAGATCAACAAGTTTTTTTACGAGGAGACAGGAGGAAGGAGTCAGGAGTTCCCGATTGGCGACTCCTGTCACATCGGGATTTCGGCGTCCATGCCTCAACGGCGATGGCGATTTTTTACCGCAGGGGACGCAGAGGACCGCAGAGCGGGGGCGCGGGGACGGGCAAGATGGCCAAGGTATTTGTTGTTGGCCGTCTTGGACAGGTTGAAAAATGGGCGGTTTTGTTGGGGTTTGGGGGTAAGATGGCCAACGTGGCCAAACATTTTTAATTTTCATGGTCGAGGTGGCTTTTGTTTCTTTTTGTAGGCGCAGCATGGGCATGGGTCGAATTCCTTATTTTGGTGTGGTGCACGCCTGTGGCTTCGACGCGGCCACGCGACGACGGGCGTATTTACTTGTCAGTGATCGCGGGCGGTTTGGGGCCTGCGGTCGGGCGGAACGAGGCTCGGCTGCGCTGGGCAGTTTCGCCTT
>JAJYZF010000169.1 GCA_021800165.1 Planctomycetota bacterium
TATGCAGCAGGGGCATATGCGGTTTGAGCCGAATATCAATTTACATATCTATCACAATGGAAAAACCATTAAAACGGCCATCACCGAGGTTAAAAATCTCAACAGCTTCCGCTCGGTGGAACGCGCGTGCGGCTATGAAATTCAGAGGCAGTTGGCCGAATTTCTGGCCAATCCGGATGTTACGCCCAGTGCGGTAAAATCCACCCGCGGCTGGGATGATGACAAAGGCATGACGTTGCTGCAGAGAGAAAAAGAAGAAGCCCATGATTACCGCTATTTTCCCGATCCGGATCTGGTTCCGCTGCATGTGGCACCGCAGTGGGTCAGCGACATTCGCGCCGGCGTGGTGGAACTACCGATTGCCCGGAGGAAGCGCTATCAGGAACAATTTGGCATGTCCGCCAAGGAAGCTTTCTCGCTGACGGAAGAACGCGATGTAGCGGATTTATTTGATCGTGCCGCGGCGCTGGGTGCGCCGGTGCGCCGGCTGACCAATCTGTTTTTAGGCCCGGCGGCGAAAATGGCCAATGAAGCGGCTTCTGCCGAGGCCGCCACTGTGTTGATCAGCGATCTACCGGTAACGGCCCAGCAATACGCCAAGCTGGCGGAACTTATTGAATCCGGCGGCATCAGCGCGACATCCGCGGTTCCGATTTTTGAATATCTGGTCAAGAATCTCGACGCTGATCCAGCCGAGGCGGCGCGGGAACTGGGCCTGGTGCAGGTACGCGACCAAAACCAGACGGAAGCCTGGGTGATGCAGGCCATGGCGGCCAATCCGCAGGCGATCAGCGATTTTAAAAATAATCCGAAGAAAAAACAGGCTTCGCTGGGCTTTTTACGCGGTGCGGTTATGAAGGCCAGCCAAGGCAAAGCGGATCCCAAACTCGTGGGGGAAATTCTGGAAGCGAAACTCAATGCCGCATCGCAGGAATCCTGACAGGGACGATGAATTAATGAAACTAGAACGCTGTTACAAATGGGTCATGGGATTTGTTGCAGTTGTTGGCATTGTATCGGCAGGCCCCCGCGCTGAAGGCTATCCCAAAAACAACCTTGGCTCCATACATCTGAAAGTGTATAACGCGCCGGGCTTTTATACCTTTCACACGGATGTGAGTCTGAAAAAGTTGCGGCAAATCTGGCTGCGGATGAATTTTGTTGCCGAGGCGTATGAAAAGCGGCTCCATGCGATTTTTGGCGGAGCGGTAACCCAAAAGCTGCCATTTTATATTTTTAAAAATGCCCATGAGTATTACAAGGACGGCGGAATGCCGGGCAGCGCCGGCGTATTTTATTACAGTTATGAGGGTCAGTGGCTGATGGCCATTGGCGGCGGTCGGCTGGATCATCAGGTCTGGCATATCATTCAGCATGAGGGGTTTCACCAATTCACGTTCGCCTTTATTCATCGGTTTCTTCCCGCATGGGCCAATGAGGGAACGGCGGAGTTTTTCGGGGAGGGATTATTTACCGGTTCAAGTTTTGTCACCGGCTGGATACCTCCGTATCGTGAAGCACGGATCAAATATGAAATTAGACACAATAAATTCAAAACCATTCACGCCATGCGCGAAATGAGCTACAGCAAATGGAATGATGTGCTGATGGGCACGAATTATGATGAAGCATGGTCGATGATTTATTTTCTTGCCTACGCCAACCATGGACGTTATGGCGTGCCGTTTACAGAATACCTGCGGCTATACCGGCACGGATTTGACGCGGAAACGGCATGGGATCGGGTATTTGGCGATAATGATCTGGCCTTTCAGCGACTGTACGTAAAATACTGGATGAACCTGCCGCCGAATGCCACCGCGGAACTTTACGCCCGCGTGCAGACGCAGACTTTAACTAATTTTCTGGCTCGGGCAGTCACGCTTAAGCAACGATTCTATTCCGCCAAACGGTTTTTTGCCGCCGCGAAAGATGGCAGTTTGAAGGTTTATGCGTTTCCAAATCGACTTTGGCTGCCGCCAAGTCTTCTGAACCACGCGCTGCATGAATCCACCCGTGTCGGCACATGGTCGATAGATTCGGCATCGCACTGGCCAAAGCTTATCTGCCTGATGCCGGACGGCACCAAACTTATCGGCAGTTTTCAAATCAGCGATGGCCGGCCGGACGATGTTCGCGTTAAAGTAATCTGGGATAAAAAAAACCGACCGCCGACCAAAGGCCTGGAAACGGTGGCTCAGTGATAAGCGGGTGCGGGCATTTGAAAACTGAACCCAAATGGTTTCCCAGCTTACGCTTCACAGATCGTCCAGGGAAAGCAGTGCCCGACGCCGTTTTTTGCCCGCGCGATTCCGGTCGTCGTGGGGATCCAACCCGGCGCTCCCGCGTCTCACCGCGACGCCTACCCGTGAACGCCGGCGGTTTCCGGCGGATGCGCTATTGGCCTGCAAGGCTGGTCCAGCGCCCGACGCCCCTCATTATTCCCCCGGCCTTAATCCACTAGGTCGGAGAAGGGACGACCTCTACCACGTCGCTTTCTTCTGCTACGCACCTGAATAGGCGCGATGGCCTTTCTCACCGCCCTGCTATGTTGGGCACGCAGTTCCCCCACCAACTCCATTCCTTGGCGCGGTGTAGTGCCACGCGCAGCTGGGCCGCCGTGTTCGGCCTCCCACAAATCGCTCCAATCCCGCATGGCCATACCCGCATTCTTTCTCAATGCCCTTCTAAAATGCAGGCGGATATCCGAAAATCTTTCGGCTTTTCCGACGGTCCGGGAATCCCTCGTAATCTGTTCCAGCGGCCAGGACAATAGCAATCCCTGCCGAGCCAAGTATAGTCCAACGGTCGTGATTTTATATTCATCGTGAAAGTCGAGCAGGGCGTAGCCGATCAATTGTCGAAACCATTTTTTGCTCTCCTGATAGTGCAGTGCTGTTTTTATGTCGATGAGGGTATTCCCCACAATCAAGTCGCCGTCTGCTCCGCCGACAATAGCGCTTCCTGCAAATTCAGGATTCAGCACGGCTGGTTGCTTGGTCAACGCGGCATGCTGTTTGTAAAAAAGCTTCGAGAGAATGCAGATATCCTCCACTTCTGAATCGGTGGTTAACGCCAATAATTTGCGATGGCCCCTTAGGGCTGCCTCGTTGACGGGGGCAAGTATTGCGTACTTTTGGCTCCGAAAATAAGCATCCAGACGGGCAAGCACGCCACAGTATTGCGCCAATAGGCGCTCCTTGTCAGTCGAGAGCCGTTGCCTAATCGGCTTCACCGTTTTTAAGAAATCTTGAAGATTGTTAAAAAACTTCCAGTAAGCCCCGATTAGCTCCTCGCTTCGTTGGCAGTCAAGCTCGAATGTTTCATCCCCTGCGTCACTCTCATCCGGGGTATTCGAATACGGGTGAAAACGATCCGTCCAACTTTTTACTGCCCTCCCGAGAGCCTTGTACGCAATGAGTTCTTCGCTGGGAGTGATGGAAAAGTAATACCGGATGCGGTAGTCGATTGCAGTACCCACGAGTGACCAATGACCGCCTGGAACCGGTACCGAAGGCTTCAACGTCGCTGCCTGCGCCATGTGTGTCCGCACCTCCCGCCGATAGCCATCCCAATTCGGCCATCGTGTGTCGATAAAGCGGCTTACGACGCTATCAGGATTTTTAAGAGCACGGCCCAACGACATAACCCATCCTCCTTTCGGCGGTCCTTACAGCTACCGCCCTTATTCCCGTAGCTCGGAAGAAAAATGCTCACTGTTTCCCCGTTTTTTTCTGCCGAGCGCCCGCCGCCTGCGGGCTCGGGGCATAGACCGCGTTATACCGATCTCTGCGGGCGGTATTCCGGTGGCGGTGGCCGGCATCTTGATGTGTCTTACCCCCTACGCTCTTCGCGTTGCTTTCTCCGATCTTCCGCAGGGCCAGACTGATCGTATCCGGCGTTCAATGCGGCCTTTTTCGCGCACCGTGAAGCAACGAATAGGCAGCGGCACCCAGCGCCAGCAGCACTGCGGCGGATGGCTCGGCCACATAGACATCAGTGAAAGATGAAACCCCGCCGTTGTCGGCTAACGGAGTAGGAGCGGCCTTTGCTGAGCCGCCCTGTTGCATCCACAACTGGTAGGTTGTGCCGCCTACATTGGATGCCGAGTCAATCGGCCCGCTGGCCACAAGGCCACCAGCGCCCTCAACGCTTCCTAATCCGGAAAAGCTAACCGGGCCGAAATCCGCCAGAGTAGGTAATGATCCGTTGACCGTGGGGTCTTCCACAATCCATTCGGCGGTCAGCCGTGGCTGCCCACTACCCGCAATGGTGATCGAAAAGTTATCCGGATTTCCGGCAGTCAAATCGCTTATCGCCAAGGTAAATTCCTTTGTTGAAGCGTTATAACTCGCAGAGGAAGAGATGAGGTCTCCGGCCCTAATCGGAATCGCGCCGGGTACCGTGATAGGTATTGAAGTCGGATCGGCCGGGAGCATTTCATACCATGCACCGTATTGCGTTTGGCCATTGACCACATTGGCAGATATGCCGATCTGCTCCAGCGCGTTTTCGTTAAGACCGTCAATCCCCACCCAGATCGACGAATAAGCGCTGGAACTGCCCGGCGGCGCTTGCACGGTCGGGACGTACCAGCTACCAGATACGGAGGAGACTGTGTATCCGGAATCCGCTGGCAAGGTATCAGCGTAACCCGACCAATTTGGGCTCGCCTCAAGTATCGGCGTTGCGAACGCCGCTCCGCCATCGCCGCAGGCTAGGGCCACACCAACGAGGCCACAGGAAAGGAACGCTAGTTTATTGCTCATGGGGCACCTCAATACCTCCCAACGTGCGATGGATCGCCCAACGACAAC
>JAJYZF010000170.1 GCA_021800165.1 Planctomycetota bacterium
TTGCCAACTTTATGTTTTCGGTCATACTATTACTCATGGTGGCGTACTCCTAAAAAAGAACATTGAAAACAACCCTTTTAGGTTACGCCGCCTCTTTTACTCCGTCCACAACTTTTGATAGTATCTCCTGGCGTTGGTTCAGGACAATTTCCGCTAATACCAAGCTGTAGCCGGACGCCGTGGTCAAAATCCCAAAGATTGTCGTGCGGCATTCAATGCGAGCAACCGCACCGTGTCGGGTAGCGCCAATGGCCGCAAGCCGCCCCACCTTTTGGTTTGGAATTTGCCGCCCTTTGCTCTGTAACAGCGCGGACGTACACCTCATACCGCTTTCACGGGCCAGGTACTGGCTTTGGTGGAATCTTTGGCCGATGTTTTGACAGCACGCTTGGCGGTTTTACCAGCCGAAGCTCCGGCCGCGGTTGGCCCAGGTCCGGACGATGGTGCCGCATCCTGCCCAGCCGCCTTCTTACCGGCCTTGGCTTTGGCCATAATATCCGGTGGCGGCCACTGTTTTTGGGCCTTGAGATCCAAAAATTCCGCCAGCTTATCCGCCGGTAAGGTCATCCGGCAGCGTGGATAGCCCAGACAACTCAAAAACTCACCCCGCTTGCCGCTGCGCACCACCAGTTCCTTCTTACCGCACTTGGGGCATGTCAGGCCGGTCGGTTTTGGCGGCGGTTTGGGCGGTAGTGGCTCGCCGGTCTTGCGATCCGCCGCCTGAATGGTTTTACATTCCGGATAGCCGGAACATCCAAAAAACGGTCCAAATCTTCCCACCCGCTTGATCATCGGTTTGCCGCAGACCGGGCACTTGTAATCGGTCAATTCCTGTACCACCGGCTTGCCTTCCCGATCAATGGAAAGGGCCGCGTCACACTCCGGATAACGCGAACAGGATAAAAAAGTCTTCCCCTTCTTGGACAGCCGATACGCCATCATCGCTCCGCACTTGGGGCATTTGTATTCCGACGGTGTGGCTTCGGCCCGGGCATGGGTCATGCGCTCCTCCGCGGTGGCCAGATCACGGGCCAGGGGTTCATAAAAAGAACGTACCACCTCCACCCAATCACGATGGGCTTCTTCGATTTGATCCAACGAGCCTTCAATCTTCCGCGTGAAGCCCAGATCCATTAAGTCCGGAAAACCTTCGATGAGTTTTTCCGTCACTTTCATGCCCAGGTCTGAAGCAAAAAACCGCCGATCCCGCAACTCCACATAGTGCCGGTCCTGAATGGTGGAAATGATGGAGGCATACGTGCTGGGACGACCAATACCCTGCATTTCCAAGGCTTTTACCAGACTGGCTTCGGTAAAGCGCGGCGGAGGCGAGGTAAAATGCTGCGATGGCCGAAGGTCCAACGGAGCCACCGGCTGGCCTTCCTTCAGCGGCGGCAAGACTTGATCATCAAAGCGCGTCCACGCGCCCGCCACACGCATGAAACCGTCAAACTTCATGGCCCGCCCTGTGGCCTTGAAAAGTGGCGGTTTGGCGGGATCAAATGCGGGAGTCCCGCCACTGCGGCGCGGCCGGGCTTCAATAATGGCCTCGGTAATCAGCCATTGGGCCGGCGCCATCTGACAAGCTAAAAAACGCTTCCATATCAATTCATAAAGCCGGAATTGTTCGTCCGACAGGCTGGAGCGAATTTCCGACGGCACCAAATGGATGTCCGTAGGGCGAATAGCCTCGTGCGCTTCCTGAGCACCCTGACGGGCAGCAAAAAAGTTCGGCGATTCCGGCAGATAATCTGCGCCAAACTGCTGGCGAATATAGCTGCGCACCATGTTTAAGGCGTCAGCACTGATGTTTTGCGAATCGGTACGCATATAGGTAATCAAACCCACCGCCCCCACCCCCGGCAATTCCACACCTTCGTAGAGTTGCTGTGCGGTACGCATGGTGCGCTGGGCTCCAAAACCAAGCTGGTTGCTGGCTGCCTGCTGGAGCGTACTGGTGCTGAACGGACCCGGCGGTCTGGAGGTGGATGGCTTGGTAATAAGCCCGCGGATGCGATACTCCGGCGTGGTCGGATCTCCCGGCTTCACCCGGCCCAAAACGGTACTCAGCAGCTTGGCAGGTCCCTTTGCGGGTATTCCCCGCGGCCCGTTGCTGCCATCGTTGGCCACCGTTTGCACGGTCACATCAATCAACCCTGTGATCTCCGCCGCGCGACGCGCCTGCGCCTGATCTTTTGGCTCAAACTTCTTCCCGTCCAGTTCCACAAGCTGGGCACGAAAGGCTTTGTTTTCCATCAGCCACTGCGTTTTGTCCGCGTTGGTCGGAGCTGAGGCCGTGGCGGCCGAGTCGGTGTCATCGACCGGACCTTCGGAATCTTCCTCCGGTCCGGAAAGAAAGTGTTGCCATTGCCCGGCTAAATCCGCCGCCTGCAGCATATCCGTGGTGAATACACCAACAAGCTTCCAATATTCCTCAGGCATAAACGCCGAGATTTCGTGCTCGCGTTCCACAATTATTTTCACCGCCACGCTTTGCACTCGCCCGGCGGAAAGACCGCTGGCCACCTTTTTCCACAAAAGTGGCGAAATCTTGTAACCGACCAGCCGATCTAAAATCCGGCGGGCCTGCTGAGCGTCAACCTTATCTTGATCTATGGCATGTGGGTTATCAAACGCCTTGAGAATAGCATTTTTCGTGATCTCATTGAACACCACGCGCTTGGCACTTTTCTGATCCAAGCCCAGGGCGTGCCCCAGATGCCAAGCGATCGCTTCACCTTCCCGGTCCAAATCGGTCGCCAGGTAAACTTCACTGCAACCCTTGGCGGCAGCCTTGAGTTCACTGATAATTTTCAGCCGGGTAGGCAAAATCTCGTAGGTAGGTTCAAAGTTATGTTCAATATCCACCCCGATGCCCTTGGAAGGCAAATCGCGCACGTGGCCCATGGAAGCCTTTACCCGGAAACGCTCGCCCAGGTATTTGTTAATGGTTTTGGCCTTGGCCGGTGATTCCACAATGACCAGAGCCGGACCAGTGGTGGTATCAATATTTTTTTTCGCCACGTTATTGGTATCCTTTAGTAAGGTTTCGCCTCGGTCGAATCATAGTTATCCGATTCATTCATCCCACCTGTTGGTCGTCTATCAACCACCCGGCCCCTTCGTTGCCCGTTGCCACCCTACCGGCCCCTAACCCTTATGTTCGGCATTATAGGCCCCACCGGAGCCATATTTGTGCAAATCGGCCCGCGCCATCCGCCAACATGACCTTTGACGTCCCAAAACCCTATTCTCCGCCGCCCCAACAACCAGCACAAGATGCCGGATGGCGGACCCTTGATAAATGGTCCAGGCCCTCTTGTCAAATCCTTAGCTCCTTTACGATTACCATGATTGCGGCTCTCGGGTACGGCCGCCGGCCGAACCCGAAGATGATTTCCGGCTAAAAGCGTTAAGGGTTTTTTAGCGATCGTCTTGAGCCGGCACCTCCTGCGGCACTGTCGGACCACCAAGCTCGCCCCTTCCTGGCCAAGGACCGGTAAAAAAAATAATTAAAGTTTTTTGTCCAAAAGGCTTGCGGTTCCGGCAAACCGGGTATAATACCTGCACAGGTGAATGACTCACCTGACGACTTCGAGAGGTATCTGGGGCATGAAACGATCATCCAAGAACCTGACAGACAAGGACATCACCGCAGCCCTGGCCGGTTGGAACTTCGAGCCGGGCCAGGTAAATGTACGTATCATCCGCGGCAAGGACGGCAAGCCGAAAATTCAACTGCGGCTTGATCTAGGACTGCTGCAGATGGAACTCAACGGGCGACCCGATGGCAAACGGCCCCACAACCATGCCTCGGAACTCGACCACCAATTGCGCCGCCTGGAAAAGCACCGTAAAATGTTCGGGGAGCTATCGGGCTTTTCCTTGTCCGAATCGGCGTGTGCCGCACTGCGGGCCGAATCCGCCATGTTCTATCATCGCTATTTAAGCCTGTTTGTGTTAGAGCAATTTGACGCGGTTATCCGGGATACCCAACACAGTCTGGATGTGCTGGACCTTTGCCATCATTTTGCCGACGAAGCCCACGACCGCTACATCATGGAACAGTACCGTCCTTACATTCTCATGATGCAGGGCCGGTCCCGGGCCTGCCGGGCGATGAAAGAAGGGTTCACCAAAACCGCCTTGGCTTATCTGAAGGCCACCTTGCGACGAGTTTTGGAACTGTACCCAAAACCGCTCGGGCGGCGATCGTATGAGGCCCAGGTGCTCATGACCATGATCCGCGAACTTCGTCACGGAATCCCGATAGACCCATTAACCAAACTGCGCCGTGAACTGCGCCGGGCGGTGGCTGAGGAACAATATGAACGCGCGGCAAATCTGCGCGATGAGTTAACGGCCCTAGAAACATTGGGCACCATGAACACGGCTCCATCGCTACCCGCCGCCGCGGCTCCAGCCCAAACCGGGAGCGGTGCGGCCGCGTCTGTACGCCGGCGGTGCCGATCGCCTCGCGAAAGCAGCCGCTCCGCCAAGCACCCCCGTTCAACCCAAAAGGCCATCCAGCCTCCGGAAGAACCACCCGCCGGGCAAGCCTGAGCGTTACCTCGCCCGCCACCCTTCCCTGCTTCCGCCGTTTATTTTTCTGTCGTTACAGGCAGTTCCCCCCTACCTGGTTGCCGTTCGCCGCCGTTGGCTGCCACACGGCATCGTGAGGATAAGGTTTGATCGGGGTAGGAAAGGACGCCGAACCGGCGTCCTCCCCTCCCGCCAAACCGGACGGGCGGATTTCCCGCATCCGGCTTTCCAGTCATTGGACCATCTTCATGGATTGACACGCTTTGATGTGGG
>JAJYZF010000171.1 GCA_021800165.1 Planctomycetota bacterium
GAATTGGCAAAACTCAAAGCTTCCATGGCGCCCAAAGCGCTGGGCGATGGTGCGGACAAATCCACCGGCTCGCCGGGGGCATGACTCACGCGGAGCAGGTGAATCACGACCATCGCAAATGCGAGCCGGCGTATTTATTCCACCGGCACCTGCGGCCCGCTCGTTATGCTGCCACCGCCACGCCCGCCGTTTGCTCGCGCCCGCCCCGCGCGTTATCGTTATCCAGAGATAATGAAATGTTGGGGCTGGTATGGTCGCCACCGATGAACTATTAATATCCGGGGGTAAGGCAAAACAACTTTGTGCCCGCCGAGCGTTCCCTATAAAAATGGCGGCTACCGAGATGACGGTGAAACAGAAAACGATTATGCGCGGAACCAGTATTATTCGCCGACGCTCGGCTGGGGGCGAATGGGAATACGGCGGGACCGCCCCCCAACGGCGTGCCAGGAACCGACGGGGCGGCGCCCCCACCGTTCGGCTGGCCATCGCCCCGCCGCTGGCAACCGCCGCAAGGTGAGGATAAAAAAACATGAACTCTGAAGTACCGGTAGCCGGAATCCGTCAATTCCCGCTCGGGGTGGTGGCGGCGTGCATCTTAACCGCTTTAGCATTCGTCGTCGGCGTGGGCCTCGGCAGCTATTACGCGCGGCACATCCCCGGATCCGGCTGGCTCCCGCGCAGGCTACAGTTTGTTCCCGTCGGTAAACTGGGGCCGGGAACCTATCTCATCCCGTACGGGCGGAAGGGGTACTACGTTAACCTCCGGATCGTTGCGATACACCACGGCAAGGGCGTTCGCGCCGTTCAGATGGGCGGCGGATTCCCGGGGAATGATTTTGAGCTTGATTGGGACCGCTCCTCGCACTTCGGAGTGCCGACCGCGTCTATGGTCACGGGCCGGGAGAATTCGGGATGTTGGATCGACGTGGGGCTTCGGGGCCGGCTGTTTATCAAGGCGTCAAAGGGCGGAGGCCCCTTGACGCGGCTCGACGGAAAATGGGTGAAATGGGGCGGCGCCAGGCCGAACCACCTTATTTACGATGGTGTGAAGTACGCCTACGACCGAACAGCAGGCCGCTGGAAAAGGGTCGTAAAGAAGACGGCTGTGAACGTCGGCGTTAACCCGACGGCGGTGGCTCGCTGGCGTAGGACGGCTACCGAGGGAGACCCTTCCGCAATGGAACGTTTGGGATCGGCATACCTGAAGGGGAAAGGCTTGAAGCGCAACTACGCCAAGGCGATGGTGTGGTTCCAGAAAGCTGCCGCGAAGGGCAATGCGAACGCTATGGTTGGCATCGCCTCTCTATACGGCGGGGGGCTCGGCGTGGCTCGGAACTTTGGGAGGGCGATGGAATGGCTCCGAAGAGCCGCCGCGAAAGGGAACGCCGGTGCGGAGTACGACATCGGACTCCTATATAATAAGGGCGACGGTGTGGCGCGGGAATACCGAAGGGCACTGAAATGGTGGCACATGTCTGCTTCGAAGGGAAGTTCTGCGGCAATGGCGGCCATCGGTTCTCTCTACGCTCTGGGGCACGGCGAGCCCCGGAATTACGGAAAGGCAATGGAATGGTTCCGGAGGGCCGCGGCAAAGGGGAATGCGGCGGCCATGGTTAGCATTGGTGGGCTCTACGCCGAGGGCCACGGTGTAGAAAAGAGCTATACCAAGGCGGTGATCTGGTTCCGCAAGGGTGCCAAGTCGGGAAGCGGATGGGGGGCATTCCTTCTCGGCTCGCTCTACTACCACGGCCAAGGCGTTGCGCAAAATGACGGCGACGCGATAAAGTGGCTTCAGCGAGCCCTACGGTCCGGCGACCGCGGAGCTGTGGCCGCAGCGCGGGACGAGTTGGAGAAAATCTCCACCCGCCGCGACTGACTCATCGGAAAGCCCGCACGCCCGCAGGTTATGGGGGAACCGAGGCCTTCATCGATGGCCTCGCCAAGCGCAGGGCGGCCCCCCAAGGCCTATGGCCAAAAAACCGGGACGGGCTACCTGCCGCCGGGGGTTAGCCAGTTAGTGGGCTTTAATGGAAAGGCGTTGACGTCTGCAGCGAATGCCGTCGGAAAGTTGGACAAGGGGTTAAGCGAAGGGGCGTGGACGGAGCTTACGGAGGCCCCACACTACATCATTGAATCCGGCAACGCGGACACTCCATTCACCCCAAGCTGGGCAAAGGGCGTTCTCGGTCAATTCGGGGACATTGTGCCGGGATTCCGGACCTCCCTCCAAAGGTATGTTGCCAACCTTACTCGTAGTAGTTAGCAATTTGGTGTGGATGATCGTCAATTATGGATTTATTTGGCAGGCATCGGTGGTGGCATAAAAGATATGCGTTGGTGACAGTCGTGGCATGCGCCGCTACCGTAAACATCGCGTGGTTCTCAATCTGGTACCATCGAACGCACGAGCCGGGGAGGCTGATCTTCCGGGCCTTTAAGCTTCGGTTGCTCAGCGCTGGGGGGCCGTCGCAGTTCACGAAATTCTCGGTGCCAAACAAGGTCACCGCTTTGCGCATGCGGCGGGTGCCCGCGTTGCGCGGCATGAAGGTCGCCTTGGGGAGCTACCACCTTAGGGTTCCCCCCGGGACCACGCAGGTCTCGGTAGGGATATTCCATCCGGCCCAGCCAATGCTCGGGGGCCCCGTCACCTACCGCGGCCGCAACGGGGCTTGGCACGAAGGTCGTGAGGTGCTTACGAACGGAAAATTTCTTACCGTGCCGGGCGGATGCGTTGCGATACGGTTGGGCTCGGTGGAGCAGCGGGTGAGGTGCCTGGTCCCGGCCGGGGCCGCGGCCGTTAACGCCCCGCTGCGCGGGAACCCATCAATTTTTTTCGTGCTTGTCAATACTCCCCATTGGCATTTATTGATCGGGCGGGGCGGAAACTACCCACGCGCAACGCTCGAGAGGTTTTCATCGCGAGATCGCTACGTGGCCGGCATCTACAAGGGCTTTAGCATGGCGCGGTGGTGCCGGGTGCTCGTGCAGTGTGGCGTTAAGCCAGCGGCGGCCCGCGGCGTGATGCTGCGAATAATCCACCAGCACCTCGCCAACGAGACTGATCTCCAGATTGAAAAAGGGATGCTGCGCGCGACTTGGGGTGTCCTGAAGCGCCATACGCGGCTTGAGCCCGCCGTGTGGACCGCACTGGAACTGCAGTTTCGGATGGTGCCGGACACTTGGAATGTTCTTTGGGTGCATTTGCCGGGCGGCCGAACCATGGTACTTTGCGGACTCCAAGTGTTCGTCTTCAATCCCGCTGGGCGTGCCACTCTTGAGGGCCAAGGCCGGTGGCGGCGGCGATTTCTCCCGGCTGATATCCAAAGGGTCGTGATCCCGTTCTATGCCCAAGCGGCGCCCCCACGATTTTGGCAGGGGCCGCCGTAAATTCCCAGCCGGAGGATTTGAAAAGCAATGCGTAGATGGTGGTTTCCTTTTCTCGCAGCACTGGTTTCCGGCGCGGCCGGGTGCCTTGCCGCGAAGCATCTCGGGACTGGGTGGCCCTTCTGCGGGATATTCGGATGTACATTGTGGGCCCTCGGTGCGAGCGGCGCCGGGCTGGCATGTGCCCGCATGAACAACACCGATCTCTGCCTGGCCTTCAGCGGTACCGTGCTGATTTACGTCTTTTTCGGGCAGTTGGCTGTACCGGGCACCATGCTATTCGGCCCTCAGTTCTTGTTTGACATGGCGTCGGCGTCGGCTATCGCGGTGGCGGGTTTCTGGCTGGGCGCCACGGCAGGGCGTTTCGGCCTGGCGCGGGAAGACCCCGGCGGGAACGCGAAGCCCGGCTCGACATGGGCGTGGGCGGCTGCCGCCGCGTTGCAGGCAGTCCCAGTTCTCGTGGTGCTCGTCGGTCTGGCGTTTTCGCTGCTCTCGGGGATGAGATTTGCCCGCCGACTACCCTACCTGTTTTGGCTGGAGCTTTTCCCGTTATTAGCGGTCATCTGCGCAGTTACCCCGTGGATGTGGTTGATGGGCGTCAGGCCTGCCCGTTTCCGCCCATTGCTGAGAACTTTAGGCGTGATTGGCATCGCTGGATTATTGGCGACAGCCGCATTTTACTCGATCTGCGTCCACCCGTTGGTCCACAAGTAGCTCGTTGCGTGGCGTCGGGCAAACTTCCAGCGCTGTGGATGGGTGAATTCAGGCGGCGACTTTTTTCAGTGAACCCAAGCCAAGGCATATCCAGCGGGATTTTTGCGTCGTGAAGGCTCCGGCCACCCGATTGGATTTTCAGGAGCAGATCGATGGATCATCGCGGCAGGAAGTTTAAATTACCGGAGCGGCACGCCGATTTTGCGGCAACCGTAAATCACAGCAACTTTGCCGCACCGCCCCGGCGTGTTACGATCCTGACGACGATTCCATTTTGAGGCGGCTATGGCCACGGCTTCGGGCTTACGGCCCCCGTCGTCATAACCTCTGCGCACCTTCGTTACCTCTGCGGTAAAAAAGGCGATCACCATCGTGCACAGCACGATTCCCGCATGCTCTCCCATTCAACCGCTCAACTCCCACCTGCTCTGCGGGCGCCGTTCGCTGCGTCCCTTGCGGTAAAAATAATATCAAGTCGAAGCTACAAGGCCCAAAAGGGCGGTGCGATAAAGCGGGCAGGTCCAGTGCTGAAAGCTTCGTGTGCTTCGTGTGAGAAAAAAGCAAATGACATCATGCCGCAGGCGTCATATTCTACGCCCGCAGCCGGAACATCGAGGTAGGTACATGATTTTACTGTCAAACCCGGATGGTATCGCCAATCTGTCGGATATCCGAG
>JAJYZF010000067.1 GCA_021800165.1 Planctomycetota bacterium
GGCTGGCGTAATTTGGCATAGAAGCCTCCTTGCTTGAATAGCCAAAAGCCCTCCATTTTCCCCAGATATGCCGGTTTGTCTATCTGCTGCCATTTGTGACACTTACAGCTTAAGGAAGTGCCATTCGTACCCGACACCTTTTTTCCTGACACCTTTTTTATTCTGGACTTCGTCTCTCCGCCCCTTGTCAGGCTACCTGCGCGGCAGATCAGGTTCGATAGTTTATCCTGCGAACAGCTTCAATTGTGACGGGGCTGAAACGTTTCCAATAGAATCAAGAACGTGAAGAGATCGGGAGGCTCGGAGGTTTGCCCATTAAATGCTCAAGGATGAACAGCGAAAGGTGATTAAAATCACCCCGCATCGCGTCAGCCATGATGGAATTATAATTCGGCTGTTCCGGATGTTGACGCACACGTATTTGCGGCGGAACCCCGAACCGCAGAAGGCCCCACGCCCACAATAACCTGGAAGTCCTGCCGTTGCCGTTGACAAATGGATGGATCTGAATAAACCGGCCGACGACGCGGCCAAGAACAATGGACAATCGTATGACTCGTTGGCCAGGGGTCAATTCCGGCCAGCTATACTCCAAACTGTTAAGCTCTTTTCTCAATCTTTCGAACAATGTGGCCACCTCTTGCGGCACACGTGCGAAATGTTCTCCGTCAACTCCCGCAACCCACACATCAATTCCCAAACAAGGACGGGTGGTATCCACTTGCCGGAAATTACCGGCGTAATAATCCAGCGGAACATGCTGACGAAACATGGTCAGATGCCATGCACAACAATCTGCGGCGTCGGCAATTTTGGCAGATGCGTTTGCCTGCACAGCGCGATACGCATTGGCACATGATTCTCGGAAGCTGCCTTCTCTGGTATCGGGACCATCCGACGACCATGGCGGGCAGTTAGCTGTTGATCGCCCGGTCGTCATCTTCCACGATAGTATTTATATCTGCATCAGATAGATTAATTTTCACGGGCATCTTGCCCACATCTTGAAAGTGCTGCGAAGCCGCCTTTACCAAATGGTCAAAATCAGCACCCTGTTGCATGGCCAATTGTCGCATCTCATCTTCGGCACGGGTAAAATCTATTTCGCCGACATGGTCCTGGGCAGCCAAATTATGGCCCAAATAGTAGCCTGGGCGGTAGGGGCGGAAACTTACCTCGCCTGGAGCCCGCCGGCGGGCGTCAATTAATTGAAGCATTTCGCTGAATTGCCGCAGTACGGGTGAAACCTCAGCCATGTAACTCTGCATGTATACGATCGGCCCTGCACACTTTCCAGAACCAGATTGCCCCATCGATGCCGGCATCATTGGATTAACTCCCGCGTTTTGTCTGTTATGCAACCTTCAAAAAAATCATTTTCTTTCTCGTGCAGTACTTCCAACTGGTCACGAAAATTAATGTTAATATTATTACCCTGAAACACATCAATGTCAAGAACCACTGAAATAATATTTTGTTTTGCCGGAGGAACCATCGCCTCATTGAACACAATCATTCCTGGAAGATCCGGCAAAGGAATTTGCAACTGCATGATGAACCCGGAAAGCGAAGAAGGCAGGCCACCACCTATTTCGGGAGTGGTGCGCAGGTACTCCTTAAAATCTCCAAACGGAAGGGGCAGGTCCAGGCGGTTGGAGTATCGCACCGCCAATCGAAGAATGGACGAGGGCCTCACAATTGCCTCGTACCAGCACCAGATACGCATAAATTCATCCCGGAGATGTTCCCAAGTTTCATATGGCTCAATCCGGCTGACCGTCAATCCATCAATCCTGGCTTGGATGATATGCTTATGGCCAGCAGTGCCAGTCATTGAGTAGCCAATTTGCTTTGCCTCAAACCTGGGCGTATCACCAGGTGCCATGGAAATCGTCGTATTACCAATAAACACCGGCAAGATGCCAAGATAGTCGGCTTTAAGCTCTGGAGCTAACGACGCCAGCGACGCTAAGTCGATGAGATGCTGCCCCTTCACCTGAATATCGATGAGGGCCTGCGTAATGGGCGCTTTATTATATCGTTTCCTTTCTTTCATTGGCATGATCCTAACGAATGCCGGATTAGCCTGCAAGGCACGCACCGGTGTACCTGTTCTATCATAAGCCCCGTCTTCTATTGGCGATTGGAGTGGGAGCCGGTAGCAGCAGCACGATAGGGAGAAAAAGGCGATGGCCGTATAGCGATCGGGTTGATATCCCGTTCGCTGCGGCAAGGCCGGGAGTTTTGGGCTTCGGCGGGGGAATCGCGAAATGTCATTGGCTGCGCCTGGCGGCGGGCGAGCACTTCGCGTGTTGCCTGTGGCTCCGCACCATGGCGGTTCCGGCCATTAGCATTTCTTACGGCAGGAAGTCAAATGGCGAATTGCTGGCAGCATCCATTGGATTATCTCGCTTGGGCTTAAGCAGCTGCAATATATTCTTTAGCTTTCGGGTGTGGCGCTGCTGCACCCGGGCCAGTTCTGCCAGGCTGTCCACGGTTCTGCGGCTTGACGGCTGGGCAGCCGCATTCGCCGCCATGACCCCCGGCCCACGGGCGGACTGGTGCGCTGGCCGGGAAGCCATGAATTGCAAGCCGCGGGCTGATGATGCCGGCAAAAGGCCGTGGTTGATGGCGCGCTGCCGCCCCCTGTCCCGGCCGGGATCAGCAGCGGCCAGTTCCGCCCGGCCAATCGCGGCCTCCAGGCCATCCAGACTGCCAAAATCCGGAAAACCGTCGGAGGCCGGTGCCGCCGCAGCGTGCCTGTCACCTTGCACGTACTCCATGGAACGAATGTTGCGTCTCAAGCCAGGCCTCCAATTCCCGTATCTTCATCATTTCCCAAGATTCATCCGCCAACGCCGCCAAGCCCCACGAGCCGGCTGGCCTACGGCCCTTGGCCCGCAGCCATAAGGCCCGGCATTTCCACCAGGAACAACCTTCCGGCGAAAGCCCGGGGTACCACATCCGCAGATCTTCCAGAGAGAGGAAATCCGTGGGTAACGCTACTTGGCCGCCGGCGGAGATACAAAAGGGTCGGTGGAGTCTCCTTCCGGTTCGGCGCTGCCCGCGGCTTCCGGCGGCGCTGGTGGCCCCTCCGGCGACTCCAGCCGCAGCACATCCCGGGCCAGTTCCGCCAACTGCGCAAACGGCGTGGCGGCAAGCATGGTTTGGATCTGCGTGGCAGCTACGCCCGCCTTGGTCAATGCGTGTGCCAGGGCTTCCTCCACGCCTGCCACGGTGCGAAAATAGGCCGCCGCGTCGCCCGGCCCCAGGGGTTGCCAGCGTGCCCGCGCCAACACGTATGCTTGTTGCACGGCGGAAACTTCCGCCTCCGCACAAGCCTGGCGTAAATGGGCGATTTTCTCCGCCTGCAACCGGGCCAGAACGGTTTTAAGATCGGCAATCGTCCACACCGGCATGGCAATGGCAACATCACCCCACAGCCACACCACCGGCGCATCGGTCGCTGTTAATAGATTCATGCGTCACTCCTGATAACTTCTAAATGTGTGCCCCGGCCCCTTGTCGTGTTGGCCCGCCCCGCTACGAGAGGATCCACGTTTTGGTATATGGCCCCACAGAGGCCACTTCCGCGGTAAATACGCTTACCTGCCCAACCCGCAACCGCAGGCGAAACTGGGTTACGTTAAAATTGCCGGAAATCACGCAGCCATCCGCAGCCGTGAAAACAATCGGTACCTGTGAATGCAACGTGCCCAGTCCCGGGTCGTTTTGACTTAACCAGCCCACGATCGTGCCTTTCAGCCGCTGGCCGGTCAGCACGCCCGATCCGTATCCGGCATCCGCAAATGATTCCGAGTCTCCCTCGCGAAACTCCTCCTCCAATTGGCAATCGTAAATCTGGGCGGTAATGCCCGGCGGCAAGGTTACCGTGGCCGTCAGGCCCGAAAGCGGTGTGGTGGTGGACATGACTCTTCTCCATAAAACCAGCCTGTAAAGACTACGTACTTTTACCCATGGCCGGCCAGTTCAAACACCTGACATCGGAAGCGAACCTGCACCCGATAGACCTCATCATTGGCCGCATCAAAGCCGACCTGGGCAGGTTCGGCCGCTTGCTCCTGCCAGATGCCAAGAAGCACCCCCGCCGAAAGGGGCAGGCTGGCCGCATCCAGAAGAGACGCGAGTTGGTCGGCAATTTCCAACAGCACCGGCAAATTTTCGCCCACCGCGGTCAGCACCACGGTGGTTTGCGTTACGCGATTGCCGGAAAAATCATGCCGGGTAGGACCGCCAGCCGTAGTCAAAGTCAAAAAGGGCAGCAAAGCCGTTTCCGGCGCTGCACCGGCAAACACCTGGTTTTGGGCCAAAAGGCCAGTGATGGGTCCATCGGCCAAGATGGCGGCGATCAGGGCCTGAATCAAACTTTGCATGGCTGTTCCCGCCTGATGATGCGTACGTATTACGATTGGGGATCAATAAGCTGGGCGAAAATGGCCCAGGCCCGCCCGCGGTCGCCCAAATCCGCGGTGAATCGCACCAGATACCAATTGATGCCGTCGCTGACCCGGTCGCCGATACGTGCTTGGGGATTGACCGGGGAAATAATCAGATGCGTCGTCACAAGGCCGCGCCGCTCCATAGCGGTATTGGCACTGGCCCGCAGGGTAAGTATCGTGGCCGGAATGGCGGTCGCGATGACCTGCCATTGGCGCATTACTCCGCCGGCGGGATCTGTGCTGACGACGGCGCGCTGCACGCTGATTTGCCCGGCGCATAATAAAAGCAGACTCATGGTTTTACCTTAGTTCAATGCAGGCTCCTGGGCCTTGGGCGCAAAACAGCACCGAATACCATTTCGGCCACGCCTGGGGTTACGCGTTTCACACCAGCACGTCCCGATACGGCCCCAAGATGGCCTTTATTTCCGGGGTAAACACCAGATCGCCGGGCCGCACAAAATACTCATACCCCATCGTTCGCCCCAGCGACTCCCGGCTTTTGGTGAGATCGGGCTCATTGAGCAAATTCCCCACCATCAGCGCCACCCCGAGTTGCAGGTCGGCGGGCATCAACACGCCCACGACCTGCGCCTGGTCGGCGTGGGGCAGTACAAATGTTGCGCTGATCGTGGTAGCGGAAACACCGCTGACGGTAATGCTTTCCTGCGTTGGCAATCCGGGGTCCACCGTCAACGTGGTGCCCACGGAAATCTGCCAGGGCTGAAGGGTGTTGCCTTCCCCGGCCATACCGCCCATGGCCGCCAGCGGCACGGTCTGAAGTCCTGGCGCGATTGCCGCCGTAGCCACGGTTAAATAACCAAAGCCGGCGGTGTAATCCACTTGAATGATGCCCCGGCCCAAGGCCGGAAACCCATCCTCCGCCAGCGCCGCCAAGGCCCAGAAATCCGGGAAACCGGCGGTCGCATCGGGCAACATGGAAATCCGCCCCGTGCCGGCCTGAATATCGAATTGATTTGGGTTGCACGTAAGCGGGCTGGCAGATTGCGGATACAGCGTCACCAAATTCAGAGCCAGCACCGGCGTTTGCCGCAGCATCAGATAACCCACCCGCGTGGCATCGTATTTTTCCACCCAGCGGTTGGGCACAAACTGCCGTCGGCAATAGGTTTGGGCCATCACACTGGCCGCGGTTATTAGATTGTTGAGCATGGCACTGCTGATGCCTCCGGCACCGGCCACCACCGAGTTGACATAATCCGCGGTTACCAAATTCACCATAAAAATGATGTAGTGGGGGCATGACGGCAGATAACCGCTGCAACCGCGGACCCGCTTCCACCAAGCCCGGCACCATTATCCCCGATCATTTGCGCCCTACACACCCACCATGCCCATCAGCATTAAAGAAGATCTGCTTTTGCCCAATCCGCTGGAATGGAGCGCCACCGGCTACCGCATCGTGCGCAAGTTTCAGATCACCGGCCTGGAAGAATACGCCCCCACGCTGCGCCCCATCATGGCGGCCACCGCCACCGATTCCTCCACCGGCTTTGTCATTCCCGCCGTCAATACGCCCCACCCCAACCAGCCGGGTGCCATCGTGCGGGCGGTGCGGGCGGTGTGCCTTGGCCCGGACTGTTTCGACATCTATTGCCGCTACGAGTGGGACCAATACCCTTCGGCTTATCTGAAAAGTTACAACGCCGGTCTGGTGCA
The DNA here is from genome assembly GCA_021800165.1 of Planctomycetota bacterium. Lineage (GTDB taxonomy): Bacteria > Planctomycetota > Phycisphaerae > WQYP01 > WQYP01 > JABEVA01. The sequence goes on from JAJYZF010000067.1 coordinate 6,141, forward strand.
ATTGCTGCGGCCCTACGACGCCAACAACAATCTGGCCACCGTCAACTACACCCCGCAGGGCGGGCAGGTGCAAACGATGGTGACGGAATTGAAACGGGTGATACTGAACGCCACGCTTTCCTTTCATTTTCTGCAAACCGCGGACCCGGAGGCACTCACGGTGCAATATGCCGGGCTGGTCAATTCTCTTTTGTGGCGCAGCTATGCACCGCGCACCTGGCTGTGCCTGCCGATCAACGGTTCCACCCAGGACGGAATCTGGTATCGCAATACGTATAGTTTCGCCTACAACCCGCAGACCTGGGATGAATACGCCGTGTTCAAAAATGTGGACGGCTCGGTTCCGGCGGGAATCGCCGCGAGCATGGTCACCGACGGCTCGGCCACAGCGGGCAACGGCTGGGGGCGCTTTGTCATCTACGGCCAAACCGACTTTAACACCGCCTTTCCGGATATTACGTAAATGATGCATACCTCCCTGCCACTCTGGAGCGCCCGCGAGGAACCGTTTCGGGCCATCGCCGGCCACGTCAATGAAATCATTCATCAGGTCAACACCAATGCGGCCCTGCTCGGGGCGGATTCCCTGACCCTGACCCGTCTGGCCGGTGGCGGCGCGGTCATCGGTACCACAGCCGCGCCCGCCGGCCCGCGTATGACGGTGGTCAAAATAACCGCAGTAGAAACCGGCGGCGGTAAATATGCCGGCCACCTCATCATCGCCAACAGTTGCGCCAGCGCCGCCGATAATCTGGCCCTGCCGGAAGCCATGATCGACACCGGCAACAACAACGCCCTGGTCTTAAATCTGGCCGAAAATGGTCTGGGGGATGTGCATACCCTGGCCCTGAATTCATTTCATAGCGCCCTGGGTGTGGGCTACACCGCCGAAAACCCGCCGCGGGCCATCGCCCTGATTTATGCCATCGGCTCGCCGGTGTTTGCCGTTACCGTAACCCAAACCGGGGGTTACAACGGCACTTCCGCCAGCCCCGCATCATGGACCTACCGAGTACAAACGGCGGACGCTACGGTAACGCTCGGCGTGAACATTGAACTCACCCGGCCCAGGCCCAATGGCTCGATGGCTCCCGGCAACGCTTTTGGCCTGGCGTTCTACCAGGCCAACGGCAATCTGCAATTGTGGGACGCCGGCGAAATACCGGATTGACTTGGCCCCCACGCCGTCCCGTCGGGCGCGATGCGCTATTTCTTGCCCGTGCCGCCGTGGAAGAGCTTGTTGAGTGATGAATTCAAACCACCCACCAGTTTGCTGGTGTCTTTCTGCAACAGCGATCCGCTTCCCTGCAGCAGGCTCTGAATATCGCCCAGGGATTGATGCACCACCGACGGCATTTTGCCGCTGCGCATGGCCTGCCCCACAACCTGCACCAGTATTTGCCGCACCAGATCCGCAATGCGCAGCGGTCGCCCATCCGGATTGGTCGGTTGATCAATTTCGATCTTCTGGAGAGGAATGGTGATCGACGGGGCAACCCCGGGCAAATCGGTGACGGCGATGTGCACGGTCAGGTTGGTGAGTATCACCTGATTGATCCGCAGTTGTTTGCCGCTGGATGGAGCCGCTCCAGCAGCCCCCGCCGCGGGTTGCTGATGCTGGTGAATATACGCGAGAACCTGTTGGACGTTGCTGCTTAAACCATGTTGGTCGATATTCACCAGCAATCCGTTAACCCGAATGGTTTTCACTTTCACCGTATGGCCAAGCAGGGAATGAACACGCACCGTAATCCGGCAGGACTTCATCCGCAACAGCCGCCCACGGCCATAGCCGGATGGCTCGGCAATGGTCAGGTCGGATAACCCGAGTTTTCCGGCAAAAAGACTCAGGGAAGCATCCGCGAGGTGGGCTTTACAACCCAGCGCCGTGGTCGCCTGCGATTGCACCGCCTGGCGGATCAGGCCGTCGATCGAAAATATTCCGACAATGACCACAATGACAATCAACAGAGCCACGAAGACCAGAATTTTATGCACAAGTTTCATGGGCTTACTCCGGTAAAGGGTACCGCCTCGACCGCCATGGTCGCACCTTAAAAACATCCAAACTATACCCGAAACTCGATGGGGCCAACAATCTCCCCCACCCCGGCCCGCCGCAGTCCGCAGTTGAACTCCATTCGGCAACTTGGTATGTTGAATGCTGCATAATCGAAAGAAGGGCCGGGAAATTGCGGGCTTTGCCGCCACCCGGATAACTTTGGAGTATGGCCATGAAAAAATTTTTGTTGTCAGCCAGTGTAGCTTGCGGCCTGCTGATGGCAGGCGCACCCGTGCGGGCGCAGCTATCGGCGGCGGTACAGTTGGCCCGGCAAGAAGCCCAGCAGGCCGCGGCCGCCGGCGGAACCACCGCACCCACCGCTAAAAAGCCCGCCGGCACCGTTCAAGGAGCATCGGCCACCACCCACCCGGTCAAGAAAATCAGCTTTCACGTTTGGGCCTTGCGGCGAACCGCCGGTATTTTGACGCGACTCCAAAAGGATGGAGACTTTTCCACCGCCAAAACCGCCTTGGATCAGTTGTGTGATGAGGCTATTGCCTATGCCCGCCCCTCCGATATTGCCACGCTGCGTCAGGTGGATTTTGCGCGGCTGCTGGTGAGCCAGTTGGCCACCGTGCCCAGGGCCCACCGACGGATGGCGCTGCTGCAATACCTGCGCAAAAATCCGGTGCTGGCGAAAACGCTGGTGTTTCTGGTCAAATCCCAGAAAGATGCCATGCCCGCGATTTACGCCATGCTCGATCACCTGCGGCACAAGGTGGGCCGCCAGGCGGTGAGATACCCCAACCTGACGGCCGCAATCTGTTCAGTCCTGTATGCTCCCTTGACGTTGCAGATCAATGAAAACCAGGGCCATTCACCAGACCCGGTGGCCCTGTTTAAGTATTATGTGCGTTATCAAGATCACATGTTTTTTGGTATCCGGGGGGTACCGGCGGAACTGCTGATTTACGTGGTGGATGGCGGATCCAGCATTGCCGATATGCGTTGGGCCCTGGCCCATTACCATGGCGATGCCAATGTAGGACAGTTGTTTTTCAGCATCCGCTACGACTTTAGTGCCTTGCGGGGGAAGCGGCTGAAGATTGACACCGCCGGCTTTACCCTGCCCAATATCAAACGCTACGGCGGTATATGCGCGGATCAGGCCTTTTTTGCCAGCGAAGTGGCCAAGGCCATCGGCATCCCCTCGGCCTACGACACCGCCATGGGCAATGACGCGGGCCATGCCTGGGTGGGCTTTCTTCAATCGTCGGGCGGTCAAGGATGGTGGAATTTTCTCAGCGGCCGATATCAGGAATACCGGGGCATTCAGGGCCACGTGATGAACCCCCAGACACGCCAGCAGGAACCCGACACTTTCATTTCGCTTAGTGCCCAGCTTATTCACACCACCGCCCGGCAGCGCTGGAACGCCGAGGCGCTCACCGATGCCGCGGGCCGCTTGATGCTGCTGCAAACGCATCATCAAGCTTTTGCTCCCCCGCGGCCACCGATGAATGTCAATGAACTGCGGCGCTTGCCCCGGCCCGATACGGCCAAACAAATACTCACCCTGCTCCAGCGGGCAGTGCATCAATGCAATGGCTATGCGCCGGAATGGTTCATGGTCAGCCGATTGGCCGGCCAGGGCCGGATGACTTATAACGAAAAGGCCGATTGGGCCTCGGCGTTGATTCGCGTGTGCGAGCCGCGCTATCCCGATTTTATCATGGCGGTGCTTTCGCCCATGATTTTGACGGTAAAAAATGTCAACCAGCAAAATCGCCTGTGGAACCGGGAATTCATGCTCTTTGAAAATACCCGTTTCGACCTCGCCGGTGAGGTTCGCATGTACCAGGCGGCCATGTGGAAGAAAGCCGGTCATTTGAACCGGGCGGGCGAATGTTACATGGATGTGATTAATCGTTTCGCCAGTGCCGGCCCCTTTGTCTTGGGGGCATTGGCCGGCGCACAGGATATTCTAAAAGAGCAGGGCCATAAAAATCGCGTGCTGAAGTTATGGGAAATGACCTGGCTGAAAATAAAACCGCCCTCCCGGGTGCTGGGCGTTTTCATGAAAGAAAGCGACTGGTACCGGGTGGGCAAACTTCTGGAAGACAAGTTGGTGGCCGCCAACCATCCCAACCTGGCGCAAAAGGTGCAAAACCAGATGCATCTGGTGATGACCTCGGGCAGCGCCGCCAATTGAGTGACTCGGTACCTTTGAACCCCAATGCCAACAGTTACGACGTTGCGGTGATCGGCGGCGGCCCGGCGGGAGCTGCCGCGGCGGCCTTCATGGCCCGGACGGGCCTGCGCGTCTGTGTGCTGGAACAAAAGCGTTTTCCCCGGCAAAAAGTCTGCGGAGAATTTATTCCGCCGGCGGGGTGGAGGGTATTGGCCGATCTGGATCTGGCCCCGCGGCTGGGGCGCGCCGCCGGCCCGGATCTGCAATACGTAGCCGTATACCCGCAATGGGGGCCGGAGTTGTGTGCCGCATTGCCCGCCGCGGCCGGCGGACTTGCGGCCCGGGCGATCAGCCGCGATGTGCTCGATTCCATTCTCCTCCAGCGGGCCGCAGAATTGGGTGCGGTCATCTTTCAACCGGTTCATGTGAACCATGTGCGCGGCCCGACGCAAACCGGCTTTGAGGTTTTCCCGGTCGGTTCCCCTTCGCCCCTGCGGGCCCGGGCGGTGGTGCTGGCCCACGGTTCGCCAAGACTCGGGGCGATGAATGCCGTCTCTGGGGGTAACGCTGAGTCCGCGGGCCGTCCGCCGGCACCGCGTTGCGGCAGTGGGGATCTTGTGTGTTTCAAAATCCACCTGGAAAACGTTCGCCTGCCGGACAACACCATCGCCATCGGCGGGGTGGAGGGTCTCTACGCGGGACTGCTGCGCACCGGCAACAGTGCCCCAGCCGCGGATGCCGGAGACGATACGTGCAAGAACCGGGCGTGTTACAACCTGGCCCTCGTGGTGGACCGGAAATTGGTCCGGCGCTATGGCTCCGGGGTGGAATTGTACGGCTATCTGCGGCGGCACAACGCCGGCTTTGGCCGCTCTCTACGTACGGCTCGTTTCACCGGAGAGTTCTTGAGCTGCGGTCCCATGGAGCCGGGCGTGCGCGAGGTCTATGCCGACGGACGTTTTTTTGTCGGCAACGCGGCCGGTGAGGTTCACGCCCTGATCGGCGAGGGATTGACCCTGGCCCTGGGCGCCGGACAACTGCTGGGCCGCGTGATGAGCGAGCATCGCGCCGCATTGGCGGCCGGCAAAGATTTGGCGATTATCGGCGCGGCCTACCGCCGCGGCTGGCTCAACGAGTTTGGATCCCGATTGCACGCGGGCAATGCCTTTTCGCAGGTGTTGATGAAGCCGTTATTATCGGCCGCCGCCACCGCCTATCTGCATGCCTTTCCGGATATTTTCGATCTGTGCATTCGCTGGTCGGGTAAATAGGCCGGCCCTTGCCAGAATCAGCGCCGTACCGCTCGTTTCGTATACGTCCGATATCCAAGGCTTTCCCATTTTTTGTGATTGATAACCACCGGTAAGTCGATGACACCCGCTGTGGTTGTCCCGGAATCAGGTTCCCGGACACCGCAAGACGTGGGGCTATTTATTGGAGTACTTTCCATGCAGAACTCTCGCCGAAAACTTCGTGGGTCTGTCCCGGCAACTTCAAAAACATCATGGCGATCGGGATTTACCCTCATTGAGCTGCTGGTGGTCATCTCCATCATCGCGCTGTTGATCGCTATTTTGCTGCCGGCTTTGGCCAAAGCTCGGGAACTGGCCAATCGGGCGGTATGTTCCGTCAATGTGCGCAGCCTCATCCAGTCCATGATCATCTACGCCCAGGACAACAGCCAGATGTTTCCGGCGGCCCAGGCCCCGGCCTCCACTACGTACGAGAACGGAGCCAACATGACTGCTGCCGACACCTCCGTCACGGCAGATGCCGCCGGCCAACAAGCCTTTGCCTCCGGGCCTATGACCAGTTCGCCTCTGGCTTCCATGTGGCTCTTGGCGCTCAACGGGCAGATGACGGCGAAAAGCTTTATCTGTCCGTCCGACCCCTATGCCACCCAACCTTCAGAGCTTTACAACGCCAGCAGCCAATACTTCGATAACTTTGGCATGGTCAATAATACCACGTCGGGAATTGGTGTGGGCGAAAGCTATTCCATCGACTTCCCGTGGAACGGCACCAACGGCGCTATTGGGGCCTGGTGGACCAATACCACCACCGCGGATCTGCCGCTGGCTGCCGATATGGCGCCTGCCAACGACACCGCAGGGGGCGGCCCCATGGCCCGTGATCCGCTGTTGGGCCTGAACAATTCCGATGGCAATTATATCTTTAATTCCGGCAATCACGCCGGCGACGGCCAGAACGTAGGCTATGGCGACGACCACGTGGTGTGGAAGGATAACCCCTACGTAGGCGAAGGGTCGGATTCCATCTACAGTTATGACAACAGTGCCGTCGCCACCGATGGCGCGGCATCCTGTGGGAGCACCGGAAGTGCGGCCGTCTTTGCAGCCTGGAGCACCGGTGCTCCGGCATCCTACGATGTGTGGATGGCCCCGGTCCGCGATGTGGAGAACGGCAACTGGTAAGAGCCCCCGGCTCCGGCATTTAGCCTAAAAGCAAATTAAGCCAACAGCCCGGATTCCCATCCGGGCTGTTTTTTTGGATAAAGAGGTCAGGTACATTTATTACGTAGCCAGCGGAATCTTTCTCGGGCCTTCGCCGGCTTTCTTGGGAATGGTGACGGTAATCACACCCCGGTCATAACGGGCCTCAATTTTGTCGGCATCCACATAACCGGGCAGCGGCACCGTGCGATAGAAACTGCCGGTGGCCCGCTCGTGGCGGTACCAACCCGTCTTTTTCTCCTGGTGCTGTTCACTCCGCGATCCGCGGATGATCAGCAGGTGCCCGGTGACTTCCACGGAAACATCTTCACTCTTCAAACCCGGCGCATCGATCCGCAGCACGATGGCCCCGGATTCATCGGTCATGTCCATGGCGGGCCAAGCCAAATGCGGACCCGCCCCCGCCAAGCCAGTTTTGCCCAGCGATTGCCACAACCGATCAAACGCCTCGTTCACCTGCCGCCGGATGTCCGACGGTCCCGCCGCCCGTTCCACCCGGCGGTCAGCCAGGTTTGACTCACCCTTTTTTTGTGGTTTTTTAGCTAAGAGTTTCATAAAATTCTCCTTTCGTAAAAACCCATGGCTTACCCACCATGCTGGGCCGGCCAAGGGCAAATACTCACTCTGCTTTCACAGCAACTTTCCGCGTTCGCGCCGCCTGAGCCTTGGGCACCCACAGGGTCAGTTCGCCATTTTTAAGCCCCGCGGTAATACCCTCGCTGTGAACAGGAACACTGATGTCAAAAGACCGGCGGAAGTGGCCGACCCGGTATTCTTCCAGCAAACGACGATCTTCTTCGCGCTGCCGTGGAGCCGCTTTCGCTTCTACCGTCAGCACGCCACCGTTGAAGGTAATGTCGATATCGTCAATTTTGACACCGGGCAGATCCATCAAAAATGTGAAGCCGTCGTTATTTTCCCAGATGTCCACGGCCGGTGTGTAGAACACCTGCGTACTTAACTTTTCCGGAGCAGCGTCCGTCGCCGGGCGTTTTTCCATTGCCACCGTATTCATAAAAATTCTCCTTGCAAAACAAGCTGTCCAAATTGACTCGCCGGTATCGACCGGCGGTACCATATTCCAGAGCGTTGCCGCGGCAGTAATCACGTCGCAAGCAGCTTAATTTTCCGCGGCTTGCTCGATTCCGCCTTGGGCAGATGTACCGTCAGCACGCCATCTTTCAAAGACGCTTCAATCTTGTCGGTAGCCAAATCCCAAGGCATGGTCACCGTGCGTGCAAAGGTGCCAAAGACACGCTCACGCCGGTGCCACGTACGGCCGGAGTTTTCCGCCGCTTCGACCGCGGGCCTGCTGACCTTTAACGTGATTTGATTGCCGGTAGCCAGAACTTCGACATTTTTAATTTCCACGCCCGGCAATTCCGCTTCCAGTGTCACCGCATCACCGTGTTCCCAGAGATTCACGGCCGGATAGGTCTGGTCGGACATGCGCGTTGCCGCCATGGAGGCCAAGGCATTGTCAAAAATGTCGCCTAAGTCCTCTTGAAGCTGGGCCAGGGGAAAAAATGGGCGATAGGCAAGGTCTAACATAACATGGTCTCCTTTGAAAATAGTCATCTTGGTTCGGCTTGGCGGAACGCTCCGCCAAGCCACCTGCGGCAGGAAGTGCAACAACGCCGAGAGTGTTTCGGGGCAGTTGTCGGCGCGGTGGCCCGAACCACCTGTTTCACCCGCGCTACCGCGGAGTTTACCGAACCTGTAATAAGTAAAACAAAAGCCGTGCCGAACCGTTGCATTCATTTTATGGTGACATTGTAAGTGTTTATAAAATAACTACTTACACTTTAGATTGCATCCGCAGTCACCCCCCGACGAAAGAGCAAATCAAGCTGAATTCAAGGCTGGTACCTGCCAAGCTGGCAGGCCCCCTGGCAACGCGGTCCGCAGGTGCGTGCGGCCGGAACAAGGGAAGGCTGAACATCGAGCTAAGGCTATAGTTCTTTGACCACCAGACTGGCCAGCGAGCTGCGCTCCGGACGTTCCAGCGTAACATGGCCCACAATGTCGGAGGCCTTGAGCTTTTCAATGGTAAAGGATAGCCCGTTGGAATTGGCATCCAGATACGGATTGTCAATTTGTTCCGCATCGCCGGTAAGCACAATTTTGGTTCCCTCGCCCACCCGGCTGGCGATGGTTTTGATTTCGTGCGGCGTGAGGTTTTGCGCTTCATCCACCACCATGAACTGATGGGGAATGCTGCGCCCGCGGATATAGGTCAACGCCTCGAGCACCACTTTGCCCCCATCAATCAAGGCCTTGAGCTTACCTTCCACATTGGCGCTTTCTCCGCTGTGAATGCGGCGATCGGTCAGCAGAAATTCCAGATTATCGAAGATCGGCTGCATCCACGCCGCCATTTTTTCATCCTTGCTGCCGGGCAGAAACCCGATATCACGCCCCAACGGCATGATGGGCCGGGCCACCAGCATGCGTTCGTAGCGTTGCTCGTTAAAGACTTTGGTCATGCCGGCCGCCAGGGCGAGCAGCGTTTTGCCCGTGCCGGCGGTCCCCATCAGCGTAACCATTTGCACCTCATCATCCAGCAGCAAATCCAGGGCCATGGTTTGCTGGACATTGCGCGGAATAATGCCAAAGCAGGCTTTTTTGCTGCGTGTCAGTGGAAGCAGCGATTCGAGACTCGAAACATAACGGGCCAGACCGGTCTGCCCCGCGTCGGCACTGGAATGAAACAGCACGTATTCATTCGGGCATAATGCCGGCTGGAGCGCCGCGAGCACCGGGTCTTTGATGGACAGGCGCTTTTCCGCGTACAGGCGGTCAATCAATGCGCTGTCCACCGTGACTTCACGATACCCGGCGTAGAGCGTTTCATAATCCACCTTTTGCGATTCAAAATCCTGCGTCTCAAGACCCAAAGCATCGGACTTGATCCGGGCATTAATATCCTTGCTGATGAAAATGACGGTCTTGCCCGCCTGCTTGAGCTTGTAGGCGGCGGAAATAATGCGATTGTCCGGCACGCTTTCGCTAAGGCCAGGCACATGCACGGGGTCCATCGCCACGCGAATTACACCCCCATGGCCATTCCATTTCACCCCGGCGGCCAACCGCCCTTTCTCCCGCAATTGATCGAGATGCCGGATGACCATCCGCGAATTACGCCCCACATCGTTGGAATCCTTTTTGAATTTATCCAGCTCTTCCAGCACATCAAATGGAATCACCACTTCGTTATCGGCAAACGAAAATAAAGCATTGGGATTGTGCAGCAAAACGCTGGTGTCCAGAACAAAATACTTCAGGTTTGCCGCGGTCGTTTTTTCAGATGTCATGCCGGCCATCACCCCTTTTGTTACACCCAGCGAACACCCCCACGCTTACGAGCCTATGCCAGCGCTGCAATCCTGGCAAGCGGGGCGTTATCATGGCCTTGGCCCGACTCGCACCGGCCCCTCCGGCAGCTCGCCGACCATGCCCCGTTTCCTTTATCGGTCATTGCACGACGGTTGTAGCAGTCCCAACACCAGGAAATCACCTTTCCGCCACGCCGGCATGTGGCAAGTCGCCGCACTAGCGTTAAAATACCTCTCGACTCCGCGGCGGTGGCATCCGAAACCCGGCTCAGACCTTGGCCCCATCCACCGGCCGCTTGGCGATTTTTTCAAGGATCCTGGAATGACTGCATCCAATCAAGAGGATTTTTTTCACGCGCGAACCACCCTGAACACGAAAATGGGACCCAAAACCATTTATCGCCTGGACGCTCTGAAACACTTAGCACCGGTGGACAATTTGCCGTACAGCATCAAGGTTCTGCTGGAGTCGTGCCTGCGTCATTGCGACGGGGCCATCGTTGAACCTAAAGATGTCGAAGCACTGGCTGGTTACGATGCCCGAAAACCCGCACGCATTGAAGTGCCCTTCATGCCCGGCCGCGTGGTGCTGCAGGATTTTACCGGCGTACCCGCCGTGGTCGATCTGGCCGCCATGCGGGCCGCCATGCTGCGCCTGGGCGGTGATCCCAAAAAGGTCAATCCGCTGGTGCCCTGCGACCTGGTCATTGACCACAGCGTGCAGGTGGATGCCTTCGCCAGCGGCATGGCCCTGGAAATCAACAGCAAACATGAATTTGAACGCAACCTGGAACGCTATCAGTTCTTAAAATGGGGGCAGCAGGCGTTTCATAATTTTCGCGTGGTGCCGCCCGCCACCGGTATTGTCCATCAGGTGAATCTAGAATATCTGGCCAAAGTGGTCTGGGAAAAGAATTCCGTGCTCTACCCCGATTCGCTGGTGGGCACCGATTCGCACACCACCATGATCAACGGTTTAGGCGTTGTCGGCTGGGGCGTGGGCGGAATTGAGGCCGAAGCGGTCATGCTCGGCCAGCCCATTTACATGCTGCTGCCGGAAGTGGTGGGGTTCAAGCTTACCGGCGAATTAAGCGAAGGCTGCACCGCCACCGACCTGGTGCTTACCATTACGCAAATGCTGCGCGAGCACGGCGTGGTGGATAAATTTGTGGAATTTTTCGGGCCGGGACTGGCCGCCATGAGCGTGGCCAACCGGGCCACCATTGCCAACATGGCCCCGGAATACGGTGCCACCATCGGTTATTTCCCGGTGGACGAGCAAACGCTTCAATACTTGCGCCTTTCCGGCCGCCCGGACGATCTGATTGCCACCGTGGAACAATACGCCAAAGCCCAGGGGTTGTGGCGGCAGGATGCCCGCGAAATCGCCTACAGCAGCACCCTGTCTTTGGATTTATCCACGGTGGAACCTTCCCTGGCCGGTCCGCGCCGACCGCAGGATCGTGTGGCGCTTAGCGCCATGCAATCGCAATGGCGGCAGGATCTTTCGCTGGTTTATGGCAAGGTGTCCACCGGCCGCGGATCCAATATGCAAAGCTGGGAGGGCGAGGGCGGCAACGGTTACGGCAACGCGGCCGCCAGCGTGTCCGCGGCCGCCAAAACCGATGTCGGATTTGACGGCGTGCCGGTGCAATACGAAGGGCATAACTTCGCCCTTAAGCACGGCGCGGTGGTGATTGCCGCTATCACCAGTTGCACCAACACCAGCAACCCCAGCGTCATGATCGCCGCGGGCTTGGTCGCGCAGAAGGCCCGCAAGTTCGGCCTGACCCGCAAACCATGGGTGAAAACCTCGCTGGCTCCGGGGTCCAAGGTGGTCATGGATTACCTGAGCAAGGCCGGCCTGGTGGGCGCATTGGAAGAATGTGGATTTTTCCTGGTTGGTTTTGGCTGCACCACGTGTATCGGCAATTCCGGTCCGCTGCCCGAACCCATCAGCCGCGCCATTGCCGAAGGCGATCTGGTGGCGGCGGCGGTGCTGTCCGGCAACCGCAATTTTGAGGGGCGCATCAGTCCCGAGGTCAAGGCCAATTACCTGGCCTCGCCGCCGCTGGTGGTGGCCTACGCCCTGGCCGGCACGGTCGATTTTGACTTTCAACGCACGCCCCTGGGGCATGGTGCCGACGGTAAACCGGTGCTGCTGGCGGATATCTGGCCCAGCCAGCGCGAAGTGGATGAGGCGGTCGCCAAAAACGTCCTAAGCGAGCACTTCCGCCGCCAATACGCCAACGTGTTTGAAGGCTCGCCGGAATGGAAGGCCATCAAGACCAGTCCCGGTGAGGTTTTTGATTGGGATGAAAACAGTACGTATATTCAAGAACCGCCATTTTTCGTCGGCATGGATCCCAAAGTCGCCGCCATCACCGCGGTCAAAAATGCCCACTGTCTGGCCTATCTCGGAGATTCCATTACCACCGACCATATCAGCCCCGCCGGTTCAATAAAAAAGGACGGCCCGGCCGGGCGCTTTTTGCTGGAACATGGTGTTACCCCGGCCATGTTCAACAGCTACGGTTCCCGCCGCGGCAACGACCGCGTGATGACCCGCGGCACCTTTGCCAATATCCGCGTCAAAAATAAGCTCGCCCCAGGCACCGAAGGCGGCGTGACCCTGGACTTTACCGACCAACAGGTGAAATCCATTTACGATGCCGCCGTCAACTACCATCGCCAGGGTGTGCCGCTGGTCATTCTGGCGGGCAAGGATTATGGCATGGGCTCCAGCCGCGACTGGGCCGCCAAAGGTACATTTTTATTGGGTGTGCGGGCCGTGATCGCCGAAAGTTTTGAGCGCATTCACCGCAGCAACCTGGTGGGCATGGGCGTACTGCCCCTGACCTTTAAGAAAGGGCAAACCGCCGCCGGCCTGGGCTTAACCGGCCGGGAAATCTACGATATTGACATACCAATCCATGTAAAACCGCGTCAGGATATCTCTGTGGTAGCCCATCAGGCCGATGGCCGCGCGGTGGAATTTTCCGCCATCTGCCGCATTGATACCCCGGTGGAGGTGGAATACTACCGCAATGGCGGCATTCTACACACCGTGCTGCGGCGCATGGCGGCGGAATGATTTCCGCGGCAAACCACCGCTGGTACCCGCTCCCAACCATCGCCCGGCAGGTGCCGGCCCGATGTTGGATGGTCGTGGAACACGGTGCGCCGTCGGCTGGTGAAGGTCTTATAATATCGCCCAAAATAGGCACAGACGAGCAATTTGAAAATTCTTTCCATTTTTTTTACCGATTTACTTTCCATCTTCCGATTTCTGACTATGGTTGAAGTGTCATCTGAAAGTTACGGGCCTGACAATGGCTCGGAACAAATTCCGATGGCCGCCGGGGCTTTGCAGGCTCTGGCTGGAAAAAAGAGAGCCAAAGTGCCTAGGGAAGACTCAAGAGTAAGTGAAAGCCTATTCCAGGCCCCTTCAAGGTAACGCTCTCAAAATCACGCGGGTTGAATGGCACCCCGGCAATCCGATGGATGGATGCCGAATCGTTGGCCTGCGGTACATGACCATAACAGTGCGTTTAAGGATCGCCACCGCGATCCCGCAACTGAAATACGGTTGGCTGATTGTTTCAGTCAACCCAAGGTAGAAGTAACCGTCTTGTTGAAAGGAGACATACCCATGCGTAACTACCTCTATTCCACCACCTCCCTGAAAGTCGCTTCCATCGTTGGAGGCGCAGCGCTTCTGGCCGCGACCGTCGGCTCAGCCGGTGCATCGGTGATACGGATGGACTTGGGCACCGTCTTGTCCGGCAGCTTCACTGCCGGCGATGGGTCCAGTAGCCCCTATCTGGTGGCCACAGTCGCAGATACCACATACCAGGGACATTCAGGTGTGGACCTGACATTATCCTGCCCTGGTTTGGGCTTTGCCGGCAGCGGACTGTACGAACACGTTAATGCCGGACCCGGGCAAACTGCCGGTCCCGGACAACCACAGACCTGGTCGCCCGCGTGGCTATTCAATCTTTCCAGCACCACCGGCATCTCACAGAGCAGTTTCACCGTGCTAGCAAAATCCACCTTGCCGGCAGTCGATAAGGGCAGCAATGGTTTCACGCTCCCGACTATCTCAGTTGGAGGCTCCTACGCTGATAGTTCCGGTCCGACCCCGGCGGGGACAAAAACCGACAATTTCAACCTCGGGTTCGGTTTCGCGGAGGGAGGAAGTCCTTCAACCGACGGCCAGGGAGGCGGTACGGAATTTGGCTATGGTGACTCGATCGAATATTTTATCAATGGTCTGTCCACCACCGATTTCCAACCGGGTACCGCAGGCAACTACTATAGCGCCGCGGCGATAGATGACTCCGGGCCAAATCTTTGGGTGGCTGGCACCGCTGTCCCCGGCACCCCCCTTCCGGAACCCGCCAGCCTGGCGATGATGGGTGCCATGGGCTTGGGGATTTTGCTTCTGCCGCGAAAGAAACATCTTCGCGCCTAAGGCCTTAAACCCCGCCCACGGGCACATTCCGCCACCGCGGTCCAGGCCGCAGCGGATAAATAAATAGCTAAACCCAGCGCCGCGGAAGTCCACACTTCCGCGGCGT
>JAJYZF010000172.1 GCA_021800165.1 Planctomycetota bacterium
CCAATCAGTGGACCGCGGCCGCCAGCGGCACATTAGCCCGCAGCGTTCCGGGGGCAAAGGTGAGCCCTTGTTGGCAAGTTAGCGCGTCACCGTCTCTCATATTCAGGCGATCAGCTCATCGACGGGTTGGCGTTTGGCATGCCAGCCACCACCACGGCGGATAGGCGCCAACCGCAGGGAAAAAGATAGAGAGAAAAACCGATTTAACCGCAGGGGGCGCAGGGGAACGCAGAGGTTGAGGTTACTGAGGCCGCAAGTCGGCGATGACGCCCGCTCCGATGTTTCGATTCCCCATTGATTATTAATTAACTGCGACCATATTGCGGCCTCAAAATGGAATCCCTGCTAAAATCGTAACGCGCCGGGGCGGCGCGAGAAAGCGGCATCGCATGGCTGCCGCGAAATCGCCCCCCCACTGGGGTAATGTAAACTTCCCGCCGTGCCGATTCATCGATCTGCTCCCGAAAATCCTACCGGCCGATCAGAATCTACGCGTATTGAAAATCCCCGCCAGATGCACTTCGCCGGACGTTTATCGCATAAGCACAAACGCACTGCTATCCGTGCGGCAAGCCACCACTTCCACCGCGTGCCACGCCATTTCGCCACCGAGCTTGTGGGTAACTGAAAGCTTCGTCGGGCCTTTAGGGGTTGCCGCACAAAACAGGGTCGCGATACACTCCGCATATTTGCCCTATCTACGACCCAGAGCGGCAGACCGCGCCGACCGGCGATCGCAAAATGCACGCCCCATCGCCGGAGTGCTGCCCGTGTTAAGCTTGGCCCTCGCCAGAGGGTGGCCGCGCATTGGTGCGGCCCCGATTCGCGCCGGCGGGGGGCGCGTCCGACGCTTGGCCGCGGTGCTGCGGGTGGTCGTGGGCCAGCTGATGCATGATTCTCCTGCCCGCCACTGCCGCCGCCAGGAAGGCTGATGTCAGGGAGACTGCCGCGCACTCAGCAATTCCGATTTCCAGTGCGGTGCGTCCCGGAGCCCACCCCGCAAAAATCCAGAAGTCAAAGCTGAGACCAAAGAACGGGGAGTATTTGCCCAGAAAGATGATATAGCACAGCTCGATACAAAGAAATATTTCCATACCGGATACCGCCGCGCACACATATGCCAAACCGGAAAGCCGCATCGCGAGCCTGGCTTCGCCAGCCGGTGCAACGCTGCCGCGCCCCGCCCGCGAGGCGCGGACATAAAGGATCGCCGCGATGAGCATGAGCGCTAATGTGAGCGCACACCAGCCGGAAAACATTCCGGCTCCGACCCAACCTTCCAACGGACTCCAGCTACCGTGGTGCGCGCCGCGGCCGTGCAGCGGGGCGTGGCCAGCGACTTGCCGGATTACCCACTGGCCACTGGTCGCTGCGAAAAAAAGAAATATCCAGAGCCCGCCAGTGGTCAAGGCGGTGAGGCAGTTGAATGCGGCAAGCAAAAGGGCGACCGCTGGCCAAAACCAAGGCCGCCTCGTCACCGAGTAAGGGATGTAGGCACGTCCGCCTCTCATTGCAGTCTCCAAAAACACGGCGGAAGGCTCGCCGACAACGCCTGCCCCGGAACGGTCCGAATTGCCCGCCCGCGTTTACCAGGCGAGGTAGGCCCACGTTGCCATCTGATAAAAAAGCCCCAATTTGACACCTACGAGCAACAGCGTCATGGCGCAAGTGAGCCACGCCGTTGCGATGAAGCCCTCCGGCGCGCCCAGAGCAAGAAGCTCCGTGCCGTGCCGCCTTATCCGCCAAAAACCAATAAACGCGGCTAACGCCGCAGCGCCACAAATTGGGAAGTTAAAGGGGAAGGTAACGCCGTAAAACGGCTCCCACCAGCCAGCGAAGTGGCTTGGCTGCCTCCACCAAAGCGAGATGAGCGGGTGAACCAAATGGTACGCGGCGGTGGCCAGAAGATTGGTCATTGGCAGGTGGCCGATCAGGCCAAGGATTGCGGCCCATGCCGTCGGCCAGCCAATGCGCTTCTTGAGCCGCAGGATGCGGGCTGAAGTTTCAGGTGTCGGATTGCCTGAGCTTGTCACCCTTGGACCCCCAGCCCCGCCGTCGGCGGGATCTGCACCCAAGGGGAATTAAATCCCAAGTCACTCTCGTTAGGGCCCTTGTGCGGCGATTCTGCGTGGTAAATGAGTTGGCCGTTGATGTAGCCTTCAAAATCCGGGAAGGGTGTATGCTCGCCCGTCAGCGTGACGTTGACGTAGTTCGCGTTCGCCCGACTGAAGTTGAACGCAATTTTATACTCTATTGCTGGCGCAAACGGCGCGAGCGGGAACGAGGCGTATACCTGAATAAGGATGCGTGACTCGGACGGGGAGGGGTTTCTGACCTTGTATGGCACCGCCTCATATATCACGCTTGGCATAAGCATCGTGGGGCTGCTCCAAGCGTAGTGGCTGAAGTAGGAGTGCGGATGAGCTCTGCCGACGCGAGAAAACGCAATGCCCAAGAGTTTCCCTTTCAGCATGGAGACTCCGTCTGCGCTCTTTACGGAAAAATCACCCGCCGCCAGATGCCCGATGTCGCAGCTGTTCACCCAACCGTAGCTGTAGAGTCGCGCGTTTCCGTCACCCGACGGCCCACCGTGTGGATTAAACTCGCCAAACCCGCGCCAGTCGGTCAGCACCTTTGCGACGCCCCGGCTGTAGGGCATGGGCAGCCAATGTCCACGGCGGTTGCCATTAATGGACGCGTCAAACGCGAAGCTGATCTTGCGTGGCCCCTCCGGATCCGCCATCCGCACCGGATCGCTTTTGACGTACCCATAAAGATTAATCCCACCCCGATACCCGATCGGATCGCGGGTGAGCCAGCGGTCGAGGCTTGGGGCACTGCGATGGTTGCGGGTTACCGGTGCTCGGTTTTCGGCATCGCGGTGGTGGACGCGGCTGTCCGTGCAAATGTCGTTATCGCAAGCGCAGGAATCAGTGCGGGCAAAAGGGCCCTTCACTTTATCTTCAGCGGTTAATATTTCGGCGCTCACGACCATAACCCGACCTCAAAATGGAATCCCTGCTAAAATCGTAACGCGCCGGGGCGGTGCGCGGAAGTTGACGCCTTGCTGCATCCACCTAACGGGTGAGTGTCCCCAGTATTCCTTATTATTTCGCCGCCGCTTTACGCCGATGAACGTAAATGTACCTGGGGGGCTTGTACGGCTTGAACATCCTGACCAATATGGGGTGCCCCGACAGTTCCGCATCGGCCACCGCGGTATCAAACGTGCGCCGCCCCATCGGGATCAATCTGTTCGGGACGGCGCCGTAGCCTAAAAGAATTCGAGCGATTTCGGGCTGGTCCTCACGGACGGCATCATCAAGCGGCGTGCACCAAACCCTGGTGCCGAGTCGAAGTGAACGTGGTTTTGCGAATTGGTCCACCAAGCCGTCGACGGGTGCCCCCATATGCAGCAACACTCTCAAATCCCCGATTTGCCCGGTGCAGACCGCGATGTCCACCAAATAGAGGCCAAAGCTATTGTGGAGGTGCGCCCGCGCCCAGTGATTGGCCTTCAGCTTTGACGCCAGGAGCTTCGCCGGCCCGCCCCGCGATATGAGGCGGCGGAAATACCTCGCATTTACTGAATACTTCCCCCCATCCGCTGAGGCCAACGTCGTCTTGTACCCTACCGTTAGGCGGAGGGGAAAAAGCCATGACAAAAACGCGACGGCGGCAGCCAGCAGAAGCAGGCCGCCAGTGATGAGAATTACCGGGATGCGCAATGGAAGGCGCCTCTTCATGGGGCCGGATGTGGCATTTTGCACAATGCGTCTCCTTGTTCCTTTGGTCCTTTCGCCAGGCTATGCCCTCCGTCCGGGCACATGGATCCCGTAGGAGGTGTCAGCCTTCAATATCCTGAGGCCCGGGGTGCTGCGATGGTTGCGGGTTACCGGTGCTCGGTTTTCGGAGTTGCAGTGGTGGATGCGACTGTCCGTGCAAATGTCGGTCTCGCCATCGAACTCTTCACCGGTGCAGACAGGCAACAGAATTTTATTGATCGCGACCATAACGCGGCCTCAAATCGGAATCACTATTGAAATCATAACGCACCGGGGCGGCGCGGGAAATCGGCCGTGACGATTCCACGCCATCCATCCGTTCAACGATCACCCAGACGCCCCCTGTCGCAAAAATCAGTGGTCCTGCAATTCGCTGGGCCACAAGAGCGACTTCAATGCCCATTTTTACAGGCGGCTGTCCCTCTTATCGCCTCATGGTTGCCGGAGCAAACGCATTCCAGCAGGCCATTGAATCCGCCGCCGGTTCCATTAAATAATCATGTCCCCCGGTTCTTTTCTCGGGTCCCTCCTAATCGCGATCTTCAATCCAAAGCAGCACCGGCTCCCCGCTATCGTGGCGCTTCACCGGCTCGAAAAACACAAACCAGCCATGCGTACCGCAAAATTGGAAGCAAAGCGACGTGTGCCGTATTCCGATTCGGAAGACCTCCTTCCCGAGGCAGGCGGCAACAAGATCGTGGGCGCAGAACTGACAAGCCCTTAAAGGCCTTGCGCCTCCCTTCGCGGCCACAAATTTTGCAATGATGATCGCGCGAGACGACGGCAGGCGCCGTCGAAGCTTATCGTAGGCTGCAGCATCACCAACCAGCCAATCGGCACATCCATCGCTAGAAAAAATTTGGAGCGAACTACCGCCGGAAAGCAGGAAAGCAGCTTGATTCCAATCCCAACAACCCTCCACCACCCGCTGCCCCTTGATAAGCGCAGAATCGGCCCTGGCTCTCT
>JAJYZF010000068.1 GCA_021800165.1 Planctomycetota bacterium
TCCTCAAATTTCATCCCCTCATACACAAACATGACCGGCTTCTGCCGCTCCACCGCCAGCCCCCGGCGTTCAAGTGCTCGCGCCAGTACCGCCTCGTATACCGATTCCAGTAATCCCGGTCCTAATTTAATGTGTACCTTCACTGCGGCATCCATCCCGGCGCGCCGGGACTCTGTGATTGAATCTATATCTTTATCGCCCGTCATGTCGTCCCTTTTCATATTCCCTTCAGGCGGTTGTCGAAGAAGTCCTCACGCGGAGGCGCGGAGGTCGGGGTTTGCTTTCCATCGTTCTCCGCGCCTCCGCGTGACACCCCCGTCTCCGCCATGTCAAACAGGGACGCGCTATTGGCTGCCGCCTGCTTGCGGCGATGGGCTTTGGTTCGTGGTCTCTCCGCGTCCTCCGCGCCTCCGCGTGAAGCACCGCTTTTCCCCTCCACCACCGGCAGATTCTGTATCTCCAGACTGTAATCATCATGGCCCCATTCGCATTTGGCCAATACGGCCTTCGGTATTTTTTTAACGGTCAAATTTGGAAAATCACCCGCCTTGATACCGCGAAACGCGCCGCAGCAGATCAGCAACGTCCGGTTCGGCCCGACATCATCGGAAAGTTTCTGCAACTGTTCGCGGGTAAGGGTTTGTGTGGTCACATAGATGAAGTCGGCCTCGGTGGAGTGGCCCTGCTGCCAATAATCTGTGGTGCTGGGGGCATATATAAATCCTTCCAGCTTGCACATCGCCTCCGCGAGCATCGCGGAATTAAATTCCTTGCTGATAACCAGATTGCCAAACTGGTCTTTTTCCAAAAGCGACGGCCCCACGCGGTAATAGCGAAACCCGCCGCCGCCTTCCCAGCCGACAGATTCCGTAATGCCGCCCGGATCGGCACCGTCAATAACTTTTTTCATCCGTGGAATAATGTGGGTGTGGCAATGCTCACCAAGTTCCACCATGATCCATCTGCGGCCCATCTTGTGAGCGACCGCGCCGGTGGTGCCTGAACCGGCAAAGGAATCGAGAACCCAGTCACCGGGGTTGGAGGCGATGGTCAATATGCGCTGAATAAGTCGCTCGGGCTTTGGGGTTGCAAATGGATCGTTCTCGTCCGGGAAAAGAGATTTTATTTCACGCTTGCCGTCTTCGTTTTTTCCGGCATCCTCGCTGCTCCACCAGGAGGTAGGGACGACGCCGTCGCGCACCTCGGAAAGGAACCGCTTCCGTCTTGGCATTGCGTCGCCGTTGGGGCCGAAATAAACTCTGTTCTCGCCCCGCATCTCCTCAAATGTTTCAGGCGGCACGCTCCAGCTTCGCCCCTTGGCTGGCCAGACTTCCCGGCCCGACGGGAGTTTTATGGCGTAAAAGTCGTGCTCCCTGTATTCGCGTCGCGTCAGGTCGCTGCTGGTCCATGGCCCACGCGGGTCGTCGTCGGGGTTGGCGTAGCGGGCGTCCTGCTCGGCGGTTCGCACGAGGCGGTTCATCATGCACCGCCCCTGATCCCGGGCGTAGAGAAAAATGTAGTCGTGTGTGGCGGAGATGAATTTGCTATCCGGATCCGGCGATATTCGCTTTTGCCAGATAGCGGTCCCCAGAAAATTGTCCCGTCCGAATATTCCGTCCATCGCTACCTTCAGGTAGTGGCACTCCCTATCATCGATCTGAATAAAGATCGACCCATCCGGCGACAGCAACCGTCGCAATAGTTCCAGCCGATCGCGCATCAGCGAGAGCCATAACGAATGTTCAATGCCGTCATCGTAATGCGTAAACGCCGAACCGGTGTTGTACGGCGGATCAATATAAATACATTTGATTTTGCCCGTAAATTCCTGTTCCAGCGCCTTAAGCGCCAGCAGGTTGTCGCCAAAGATCAGGCGGTTGTCGAAGAAATCCTTACCCGAAGGCGGGCCGGCCGCAGACGGCCCGTCATCCGTCGTTGCCGCCTGACTGCTGACCGCTGATTGCTGATCGCCGTGTCTGAACCCCGCGTGATAACTTTTTGCCGGGTCTTCAATGAGTATCCGCGGCTCCAGCTTTGGCCGATTCTCCTTGCCGATCCAGGTCAGCTCGAGTTTTTGTTTGCCGTTGGCCATGGGTGGCATTGTAAGGGAAGAGCCTCTAACGGTCAGCCATAGCCCTCTGTACCGCAGGCGTCTCGCCTGCATTTTGGGTAATGTGGACCGCAGGCGTCCCGCCTGCTGGTTTTGCCGGCAGGATGTTGGACCGCAGGCGTCCCGCCTGCATTTTTTGCCGACGGGATGCCGGTAATCTATGAGGGGCGTGCTTGTGGGGTGGCGCGACCCGCCGCCGCGGCTTTTGGGGGTGGGGAATGTGCGGGCGTGTTGGCTGGCGGGATTTACGCAAAAATTTGCTTGGCCGGAGCGTGGCGGGCTGGCGATGCACAACATCGGCGCGCTCTACCAACAAGGCCAAGGCGTATCGCAGGACCACACCAAGGCGATGGAATAGTTCCGCAGGTGCGGCGGAAGAGACTGCCTTAGGCTTGCCCACGCACGTGACGGTCCCGGTTTATCACCGCGGATAGCGGCTGGCCGTATCGCCCTACCTATGCCAAAATTCAAAGAACCTGGGAAGCGGCGGGCAAGATGCCCCCCCAAAAAAAAGACTGCCGGGCCCGCCAAACTATCCAATCACGCCGCCAGCGGGTATAAAGGTGGGCCGAGCCAGCACGGAGGAAACGTTGGCCCAGGGGGCTGCGCCAACCCATGTTCCTGCCGAAGGTAAATGTTTTCTGGATCCTGCTCGGGCAAGGGGTCCCTACTGAACCTGAGCAATTCCGCCGCGGCTGGAGGCGTAAAGGAGCGAACTAGATGGCAGAAATTTCCATCAGCCACACATGCGATGACAGCAACGTGTCAACGGCATTTCACGGCTGTTTGGCCGTCGCCAAGCCAAATGTGTTCTCCTCCGGCGAACAAACCAAGCCTCTGCGTATGCGACCTGCAAATTACCTGAAGGAGTGCGTATGAAACTTACGGCGTTTCGCATTCAAAATTATAAGACCATCGATGACACTGGTCGAATTCCTGTCGACAACAGGGTCACCGCATTGGTTGGCAAGAACGAAAGCGGAAAGACCGCGATTCTCAAGTCGCTCTGGAAGAGCAAGAACGTCGCGAGTGTTGGGTTTGACAAACTTTATGATTATCCCCGGGATCGCTACGCCCGTGAGCGTAAGCAGGATCAGGACGTGGTCACATTGGAATTCGCGCTTACAGATCTCGAAACGCAGGAACTGGCCAACAAACTTCCCTCCGCACCAGGGGTGCCTATCACGAACGTCACCTTCACGACCAGCTATAACGGGGAAGAGCACGTCACGACCAACGCAACCTTCGGACGATCACACGAAGAACTTCAGAGACTCTGCTTCCGTCCAGCCGCAGATGCCCGTAAGGCCATTGAGGCCGTGCTTACCGCATTCAAGCAATCCCTTGGCAACGCAGACCCTAACCTTTTCACCCCGGCGAATCAGGCGTTCGCCAAGATTGACGGAGCGCAATTTCTTTGGGACAAGGCAGTACTCGACGCGTTGAATGCATTTTTCCAGCAAATGCACACCTGGATCAATCAGGATCGGAATCGCCCTGGTATCGCTCAAACAGAACGCAAGGAACTCGACGACATCATTGCTCTTGCAAAGGAAGGCGACCCAATGTCGCCAGCCCAAACCTGGCTAACAGAAAATCTGCCGGCCTTCATTTACTTCGACGACTACGGACAATTGGAAACGCGGATTAATCTTTTGACGTTTATTAACAAGACACAGAAACCGGATTCCAAGACCCGCACACAGCAGGCATTGTTTGAATGGAGTGGCCTCCCTCCGCAGGAGATTCTTGATCTAGGGAAGCCCAAAGCCGGAACCGAGAATGACGATCAAGTTCAACGGCGTAAAGAGAAGCGACGCGCACTGCTGGACTCCGCGTCGTTTAGCTTAACCGGCGATTGGGCGAAATGGTGGGATCGAAAGCGCCACAAACTTCATTTTGACGTGGATGGCGACGATCTGGTCCTCACGGTTTCTGACGAACACAATGAATTTCCGATTCCATTTGAGGAGAGAAGCAAGGGGTTTCAATGGTTTTTCAGCTTTTACTTGGTGTTCTTGGTCGAATCGAAGCGCGCCCACAAGAAAGCTATTCTATTGCTCGACGAGCCCGGCCTCCATCTCCACCCTTCACTCCAGACCAAGCTCACATCTCTTTTTGACCGTATATCCGAAGAAAACCAACTTCTTTACAGTACGCATCTTCCGTTTCTGGTTGATGGGAATCGGCTTGACCGAGTGCGAACGGTGCATCTCCACGGCCCCGATCCGCAAAAAACCAGGGTAAGTAACGATGTTCGTCCGACCGGCGACCGGGATACGTTGTTCCCCCTGCAAGCGGCGGTCGGCTACTCAATCGCACAAACGCTCTTTCTCGGCAAACGAACTGTTATCGTCGAGGGCATCACCGATTACTGGATTATCAAGGCGCTGAGCAATTGCATAGCGGCTACCCAAAAGACCGGAGCACTCCATTCGGAAGTCGTGTTGGTTCCCGCGGGCGGCACGTCTCGCTTGATGCCGCTGGCGTCAATCATGCTCAGCACCACCGGAATTGACGGCCGGCGGCTCCTGGTATTGCTCGACAGTGACCAGGCAGGCCAGCAGGCGGCAAAGAATCTTGAAGATACATTTTCCACTGATGCCAATGTACGTATGCTTGCAACGGCAATCGACAAGAAGCAAGCCACAATTGAGGACTTGATTCCGCGTGACATTTACTTGAAGGCATTGGCTGAGGCTGGTTATGCCGTTACGCTCCAGGCAGACGAGGAGGCCATCGAGATGACCACAGCTGCGTTGGGGAAGGCGTTCCTTCGCGTGGGGCTTGGCCAGTTTGGCACCGAACACAAGGCGATGGCCGCGCTTAAGCTCGTGGACGCGTGGGCACGTGATCCGAAGTCTGTACCGACGGAAACGTTTGTAGCCGCGCAGAAATTGATCGCTGTAATCAATCTGTTTTTTGATGCCGAGGCCGCACAACGGCATGTGGCGGGGGCGGTACGGCGTTGACGCGGCGGCAAGCGACGGGACGGCGATTTACAAAGTCGGCTGGCTCTACGACAACGGCCTTGGCGTACCACAGGATTATAACAAGGCTATGGAATGGTACCGCAAGGATCGCGGCTACCAGTAGCTCCAGCGTTTCATCGAGGGCGCTGCGCGGATCGCCTGCCACCATGGGGTGCCCGACACGGGCGGCGACAATCGCGTTATCCCTGTCCTGCTGGAATTCGCTGACGGTGAGTTTTTGTAGCGTTCCATTTCCAAGTTTTTCAATTAACGCTCTAATTTCCGATTTAATCTTTATTGGATCACCTCCGCGCAATTCCAAGGCTTGGTACTCGCCCATTCAGCCAAGCAGACTGGCGGGGTCAAGTTTCCAGACAACTGGAATGACCGTCTTGCAGTGGCTGACGGCAGCGCCGAATTCTTGGTAAACCATCGGCGATCGCACAGCAGCCGGACTCGCCAAAACGAGAACGACTCGCACCTCTTTCAGCCTCGTCCGAAGTTCCTAGGACCATTTAGCACCGGGGGGAGAGACTGGCGATGTCGATGAATATTGAAAGGCCTTATGCCTGCAGCAGACTGCGAAACCCTTCGGCAATTTTTACATCTTGGCGGGGGTAACCGATAAATACGTCGAGCATCAATTCCCCCTCGCGCGTTGTTCGTGAAATAGGATAGTTGCGTGTGAGGCCCAGCCGAGGAATTTGTACACCCCTATGGCAATTAGCCGCTCATTTCCTTTTAGGCTGTCATCAGGCCATATACCACGCGGGAAAAAACGCATAAACATTGACATGGATTCGTAAACTGCTGGGTTGCCCTTCAGCTTCGCACTGGCGGCCAGTTCTTCCATTGCCGCCTTCAGTCCCGCATCCATCGGTGGGGCCATTTGTAGAAAGACATCAAGCAGCAACGCTGTCGCCTCGTATACAGTGGATTCCGTAATTGCCTCAATACCGTAGTTACGGATCGAGGAACTTATCCTTTGCACTTCTCTTAATTTGTCATCCGGAGATTTATTGGTGTCTTTCAGAACCTTGATAACACGGTTAACCAACTCCTGGGTGTGGAAAAAACTGCCGGCCAAATCAAATTTTTCAGCCGCAAAATGGCCAGCGAGCACTGTAGTGAAGCAGATCCGATAGATCATCATTCCAAGGTCGGCCAGGCTTTTTATCGATAGTTGCTGCCCTTTGTGTTTACTTGGCCCCGCGAGAAAATGGTGTGCTTCCGCTCTTCCTCGGTGAATCGCTGCCGACCGCGCATTGTAAAACTGTGTCGCCCATTCCGGCAGGCGGGGAACGGGCCCAAGGAGCGTTTGCAGGGACCGGACAAAATGTTCTGTAACGCCCGGATTCCGCCTTGCGCCTTTAACGGCCTCACCTTCCATTTCGGACTCTGACAGGCTTACTTCTAACAGGCATTCGAAGGCTGTGGCTAAAAATACCAGCCCGGCTTCTTCGCTTTCCAGAGTATTTGAGGTGGATTGATTATACCATTTCAGTGAGCGAAATACTCTTTCGAGAAAGGTGTCGTTTCCCATCCGTTCAGGTTTTGTCTCAAGCAGTCGAACGATTGGCCAATCCTCACTTGTTCGCGACTGCTGATCCACTAGGCGTTCAAGGTGCGTTAGCACCCCAAAATTATGCATATCACTGTTGCCATATATCTTTGCATCCAAACGCACTGATATTGCTTTTTTGAATCTGTTATCTATGTTCCGCAATCCGATGTAGGCAGGCACAGTCTCCCACCCGCCGCTGACACTGGGTCTAGGGCTTTCCAATACTATAGGTCCATTTGATTGCTGAACTGGGACATGTAATGTGCCTAACCGCAATAAATAGAGGGTAGACTGTTCATATCGATAGGAATATTTATTAAGAATAAACGCCAGCAACTGCTGGGCCGCGCTTAATCGCTTAAATTGCGGCTCAGGATTATTTTCAATGAGTTGCACTATTGCGTAGGACATCTGACTGATACGCTCGTTGTATCGCAAATAAAAAATCTGAAAAAGTTTTTTTAGATTCTCAGCATCGGATGCTTTTAAGTCAGCAAGATCATGATTCCCACGAAACGTGGTGCCGAAGATTGTGACCGGATTCTCGGTCCAAATGTAGGGAAGAATTCCATAATAGGTGTGGGTAATATTCGGACCGCTTCTCGTGGGTATTGCGGGGGATTCTTGCATGGGCCTCTCGTGGGTGCGTCAAGTCATCCGGTGTTCACACCGTTCGGTTACAAAGAATTATTATGCCCGGCCGGATTTGGCAAAGCAATGACTCCAATCCGGGCGACTGTGCCGCTGGCCAGAATGCCTGTTTTTATCGGCCTCTCATAAATCGGATTATTATTTCTTATGTTTTTCGATCAATTTTGTCGATTATACCCGATACACTATAAATATCGGCTCAGATAGCCCGAAACTTTAATCGGCCATGGAATTCTTGGGGAGTGGCGCGACCCGCCGCCGCGGCTTTTGGGGGTGGGGAATGTGCGGCGTGTACGCTGGTGGGATTTACCCGAAAATTTTGCTTGGCCGGGGCGTGGCGTTTCGGCGGGTGTTATGAAGCAGTGCCAGGCCGCCTGGCGATTTTGCGGCCATGTTCCGCAAGCCGATACTTTTGCAGCCGGCTGTTGGGTTTGTCGGGCAGCGTATACTCAATAAGACCCTGCGCTAGAAGTTTTCGCACGGCCGCGTGCAATTGACCATCAACTTTCTGCTTGCCAACGGCCTGTGCGATTCGGGTCTTGGAAGTGGGACCCAACCAAAGCGCCGTAAGTATCCGAGTTGAAAGATCGTGGCTCGACCCTACCTCCGACCCTACCTCCGACCCTACCCGTCGGCCCGGAGTTACCATTTGCGCCTTGAACGTAACGATTAAAAATCCATGCCGATCCTCGAACATCGGCGCTGCCACTCCGTTTTGTTTGCACATGGCGATCACCCGGTTTGTTCCTCGGCCCAAAACCTCAACCGCCCCAGTCCGGTGGAAAGCCCCAGCGATCAGCGGGTTAGTAGGCTTTGAATCGTGCCGCCCGGAAAGCTGTTCCACTGTGACCCCCGTCGGAAGTCTTCCGCAGCTTCGTATTTCGATCCTGTCGTCAAACACGGCAATGGCAACATAGCCCGAGTAGTTGGAATAATCGCGGTGCATCACCGCATTAAGCAGTATCTCCCGCAGAGCACCAAGGGGAACTGGAAAACGGTCTTCCCGAAAAATTTTCCCCGCGGGGAATCGCGCCCCCAGTGGCATGGTGCGCTCAAGAAACGCCATGCCCTCACGAACCATTGTGAAGGCGTTCATATACTCCTGCCGATTATCCACGATCTCGCCCGTCACTTCCGTGCCCCGGAACCGTCCCATTTTAAGCAGGCACTGTGGGTAATTGGGAAGAAATCGCTTCCCATAAAGCATCAGGGCGGCCTGTGTGAGAACGCCGTCAATTCGCAGTCCTAATCGGTCAAGGATTTCGCCAATGTCAGGACTCGTGTCCGGCGAAATACGATTCTGCTGGATAGCAAGTTCGCGCGTTCGCACGATTTCCTTGCGGTCCAAGTCCTTGAGCGTCAGCCCTTCTGCCGGTAGGTTTTCCCAACGGTGCTTGGCGTGGCCGCGTTCGACAAGTAAACGCTCATATTTTGCCTGCGGCATCCGGCGCGTCGTGCTGCCGACCCGTTCATAAGCACGGCCCTCGGAGACGAAGGGCCGCATGTCGCCTCCACCTTTGACGGCCACGGCGATGGCATCGCGGTCGGGGCTGACTTTGACGCGTTGAATGGAAACGTGGGCGGGGGGCTCAAAGCGGTCGCAAGCCTGCGCGATGTCACGAAGCGTGTGGTCGGCAACTTCCTGCCCTTCAATTCTTCCGTCGGGCCGAATACCAAACAACAGTGTGCCACCGGAGCCATTCAGGAAGGAACATAACGTCTGCATGGCCTCCTTTAATTCGCCTGTTGAACGTTTGAACTCAAGGGCTTCACCCTCGCCCTGTGCCAGAAGAGCGGATAGTTCTCGGGGGCTGTTTATCAAGCTGCGGCTCATATCAAACTCCACCGGAAGATAAATACTTGCTGCGTCGCATGGCTTTTCTGCAATTGTTTTTCCATATCGGCAATGAGGGTATCACGATTGGCGTCGATGGCGTCCTGGGATTGGAAAAAGTCGTGGCGTTTTTTCTTGCGGGCTTCTTCCAGTTCGCGGATGGCTTTCTGGGCGTCGAGTTTTTCCGCCAATGACCGTGCCAACGCTGCCGCCCGGCGGCGTTCGCCGATTTGGCGATCCAGTTCTTTTATTTCCCGTTCCAGCCCCAGCTTCAAATCATCGGCCCACCGATCCAGCTTCAGCGATTCTTCGTCAAATGCCCGCGTGTTGCGATCTTCAATGAGTTTGATAAACCGCTGAATTTCAGGATCTCTGCCATTGGCCGGCGGCGGGGTGCCCTCGGCAGAACCCGCTATCGTGGCCGGTAGTTCCAACATTCTGCGGCAAATTTCTTCATCGAGTATTTCACCAGTATCGGCGGTCCCCACCAGTACCAGAAATTCATCCGTGCTCATGGATTGCACGGTCAACTTGGAAAGTTCCAGCCAGCCCTGTTTGCCAATCAATGGCTCCACAGCGCTGGCGATACCGAGCTTGCGATCATAATGAAATTGCAAATGCCGCGGCGGCAGTTGCCGGTCCATGGCCCGATGGATCAGTTGTTGGGCCAGCGGATGATCCTGCCGAAAAAATACGTCACCGAATTCCTCGGCTTTTTTCCAATCAAGATTATAGCGGCCATAGAGCATGGCCTCCGGAGTTCCGGCGGCGGATTGCCCGTGGTACGTGAAGCGCGGGGCGGAATCTTCAAATACCGCATGGGTTTGCAGTTCGACCTTCGCCAGGGAAAGCAGCCAGCGCTGGCGCTGGTCGAGGGTTTCCGCGGCTTGATCCCGGTGCACGCGCAGACGGGCGCTGACCTGATCATCGACATTTTCCAGCAGCAGTTGCCGCGTTTGGGCCATGCGGGTTTGGATACGTTCATCAAGTTCGCGGCGCATTTGATCAAAGGCAGTGGCGATTTCCGCCGGGGTGCGGCAGGTCTGATAGATCTGGGCGATGCGGCCTTGCACATCCACACCGGACTCAACGGCACCGAGAATCTCATCGGTGGTTCCGAACACGCCGTCAAAAAGCTTGAACTTTTCACTTAACAGTTCAAACACGCGCTGGTCGGCTTCATTGGTGCGGTTGATAAAGTTGAGCACCACAACATCATGCTTCTGGCCATAACGGTGGCACCGGCCTATACGCTGTTCAACCCTTTGCGGATTCCACGGCAGGTCGTAATTGACCACCAGTGAGCAGAACTGAAGATTGACGCCTTCGGCGGCGGCTTCGGTGGCAATGAGAATGGAGGCGTGGCCGCGGAAGTGTTCCACAATGGCGGCCTTGATATCGACGCTGCGCGAGCCGGTGGTGGTCTGATCGTCCTTATGGCGTTGGAGCCACTGTTGGTAAATGGCGTGCGAGTTGGGATCAGAGTTTGAACTGTTAATGAGTGCAATCCGGTCGGCGTAGCCGTTGGCGGAAAGCAGATCGAACAAGTAGGCCTGGGTGCGGCGCGATTCGGTGAAGATCACGGCCTTGCGCTGCGCGCCCAGTGCCGCGATACGGTCAAACGCGGTGGCCAGTGCGGGAATCAACTGCTGCCCCTTGGCGTTGGCCGGAATTTCAGATGCCTGCCGGGCGTAGGATCGCAATTCCGCAAGCTCAGCTTGCAGGCGTTCCAGCGGCGGCGGTCGATCCGGCGGCGTTTGGGCGGATTCTGCGCGACCCGATTCCAGCATTTCATCCTGCAATTCTTCAATGCCGTCCAGATCGTCGTCGCCGAGCAGTTCGGGATGGGCGGAAAGATTTTCCAGGCGTTCGGCGAGCCGGGAAAGGGTATGGCCAATGGCGAAGGTGGACGATGAGAGCAACTTACGGAGCACCAACGTGATGAGCGCCCGCTGGCTGGCGGGCAGTGCGAAAAGTTGATCACGTTGCAGGTAGAGGGAAATGCTCTCATACAGCGCCTGCTCCGGCGGCGTCGGGTGGAAATCCCAGGTCAGGGAGATGCGGCGGGTAAACGGAATATATTCCACCACCTGTTTACGCAGAGTACGGATGCAGATTGGGGCGATACGGTCCCGCAGGCGATTTCCGCGGTCGGGATCCAGCCGGCCGTTGGTGAACTGCTCACGGAAAGATTCAATATCGCCAAAGACATGTTCATCAATGACGCTTACCAGCCCGTAAAGCTCGTTGAGCGTGTTTTGCAGTGGGGTCGCGGTCAGAAGAAGCTTGAAAGCACTTTGTACGCCGGCTGCCACGTCTCGCGCGGTTTTGCTGCCGGTTTTATAAACATTGCGAAGGCGGTGGGCTTCATCAATAACGACTATATCCCAAGGCACAGCGTGGATTCGGTCTTTATTGGCTGCCGCAAAATGGTAGGAGCAGATGATAATTTCGCTGGGCGAATCAAATGGGTTCGCCGCCGGGTTATCCATTTCGCGGACGGTTGCCCCATCCAGAATCGCGCAAGGAAGGAAAAATTTAGCCTGGATCTCCTGCTGCCATTGTTTGCGGAGCATCGCGGGAACAATAAGGAGGATTTTCCGCTTCTTTTCCGCCCAGCGCTGAGCGATGACTATACCCGCCTCAATGGTTTTTCCCAGGCCCACTTCATCGGCAAGAATAACGCCCTTGGATAGCGGCGAACGCAGGGCAAAGAGCGCCGCATCCACCTGATGGGGATTAAGGTCAACCTTGGCATTGGCAATGGAGCGGGAAAGACTTTCCACCGTACCCGAAGAGCCGCCGACGGTCAGGGCGTACGCCCAATACTTGCTGTGAAATTGCGTCGTCATTCCCAAAGTTTCCCATTTCCCTTACACTCTCCATCACTGGGCTCGCGCCATGCTACAATCCCCCCAATTCTTTGCAACCCGCAAAGATTTTTTGCCACACCCCTGCCCTAAAGCCCTTTACCCGCGCAGCGCCGTGGAATCCGTGCCGGAGTTTATCCCACCCGCGCCAGGATGGTGAATAATCCGTCACCCCAACTCCCAACTCCCAAATCCTAACACCCTGCGGCCACAGCCGCCTTTACCCTCCCCCATACCCCGCCTATCACCCATCAGCGGAACTCCCGATGGAAGGCTCATCTGCCCAGCGCAGCCGAGCCTCGTTCCGCCTGACCGCAGGCCCCCAAATCGCCCGCGATCACTGACAATTAAATACGTACCCCGCCGCAACGCCCGCAGCGAAAACAGCACCGCATTCCTTGCGCTCTACTGTTCTCCCTCCCACGTTGAGGCATGGATGCCGAAATCCCGATGTGGCAGGAGCCAAGCATCGGGAAGGCATGGACGCCGAGATCCCGATGGGACAGGAGCCTCGCATCGGGGCTGAAAGCTGACCCCTGACCGCTCCCCGCCCTCCGTATCCCTTGAGCTCTATTGCTCCCCTTTCACCTTTCTCGCACATCGCCCCCCGTCCGTTCTTCGCGCCTTCGTCGCTTCGTGTTTAACCCGTCTCGCGCAGCGCCCCATCCTCTGCGGTCCTCTGCGTCCGGAGTTTATCCCGATGTCTATCGGGACGGTGAACACCCTGCGGCCACAGCCGCCTTTACCCTCCCCCATACCCCGCCTATCACCCATCAGCGGAACTCCCGATGGAAGGCGAAACTGCCCAGCGCAGCCGAGCCTCGTTCCGCCTGACCGCAGGCCCCCAAATCGCCTGCGATCACTGACAATTAAATACGTACCCCGCCGCGTGGCCCCCTCGAAGCCACAGGCCAGGCACCAAACCAAATTAAGGAATTCGACTCATGCCCATGCTGCGCCTACAAAAAGAAACAAAAGCCACCTCGACCATGAAAATTAAAAATGTGTGGCCACTTTGGCCATCTTACCCAAAAACACCAACAAAACCGCCATTTTTTCAACCTGTCCAAGATGGCCAACCCCCAAAACCTTGGCCACCTTGGCCATCTTGCCCGTCACCGCCCTCCCGCTCTGCGGTCCTCTGCGTCCCCTGCGGTGAACAGGCCGCAGCCGCCGTTACTCCCGTCTCCCGACTCCCGTCTCCCGTCTCGCGGGCGGCAGCCCGCGCCCCGTTAAGGCATGGATGCCGAAATCCCGATGCTGGAGGACCAGCGTATCGGGACCTCCTGACTCCTGACTCCTAACTCCCGTCGCGGCATGGATCCCGAAATCCCGATGCTGGAGGACCAGCGCATCGGGATCTCCTGTCTCCTAACTCCTAACTCCTAACTCCTAACTCCTAACTCCCGTCGTGGCATGGACGCCGAAATCTCCCGACGCATCGGGACAGGCCTCTGTGCCAGGAGTCGCCAATCGGGACCTTCCAACTCCTAACTCCTAACTCCTAACTCCTAACTGCTCGTAAAAAAAACCTGTTGATCTTGTTCATCTTGATAATCTTACCCAACGCTGCCCGGGTGAAGGATTTTAGAAAATGATGGGGTGTGTCCAAAATCTTTGCGTCGTGGGATTCCGGCGCAGATGAACCCATCGCGGGGGCAGCCAAAAGACGCGGGCGAAGTGCGCCGCGGCCAAATAATGGCCGGGCTGGAAGAGAAAGTGGGAGGAAAGCCGGCCATCTCCTGGCACCGCTTTGATCCAAAGAGGATTTCCGTTATTATCGCTGGGGTAAGTTTTTCGGCAGACGGAGGTTGGTTCCGTCGGCGACGGATGATTTAGAGCTTGCAACTTGGATCCATAAACATGACACAGGCTGACATCAGCATTATCAATGAACAGCAGCTTCCCATGATTGTGGAACTCTACAATCAGGTTTTTCGTCCACCTGAAAATGAGGCCTATTTTCGGCGTCGGTTTCAAGGTCGCTTCAATGTGCTGGTGATGCTGGCGGCTTTGGATAATCGCCCGGTCGGTTTTTGTATCGGATTTGAGCTTAAGCCACAGGTATTTTATACATGGCTGGTTGGTGTACACTCGGACTTCCGCCGCAAGAACATCGGTCGGCAATTGATGGAATCACAAAACGAATGGGCGGGTTCTCACGGCTACGAATATACACGGCTGGAAACGCTGAACCGACATCGCTCCATGGTTCATCTGGCGGTGACGCTGGAATACGATATGGTGGGTACGCGCTGGGATTCCATGCACAGCGATCTGCTGATCCAATTTGAAAAGCCCCTTGCGGAAGCCGCCCGTTAGTCCCGAAAAAAGTAGACCGATGAACCCTTGGAACCTACAGATGCGGTTGCACCCAACGGTCCGGCGGGCGGTCCGGTCCCATATCGGCAAAAGTTCCGTTGGAACCTTCTGTTTTATCGCAATGGCGGTAGCGGCATTTTGGGCGTCTTCCGGAGCCATGCTTTATGCTCTGGTGCCGACCTTCGGCTCTACCGCCACCATAGAGCGGAACTTTCAGCGGGTGCTTTCCGCGATGCGCCGGCCGGCCGCCACCGGCTTATTGATTGTGTCCGTGCGGCTGCCGGGGGCTGCCCGTCGGGCCGGCTTACGCCCCGGTGACATTCTGACATGGGTGGAACATCATCGGATTGAATCCCCGCGGCAACTGGATGTTATTCTCTACCACCTGCGCCACAGTCCGTTGCCGTTTTTGTCGGTTGCGGTAGCGCGCGGTGAACGCGTCATTCATGTACACGTGCAGCGCCGGGCGCTTAGAATTAACGGTTTGGCTGTGCTGGCCGGGGTACCGGCACCGCTTAATCCGCCGCCGACTCCGCTTGCCTTGCAATGGAACCGAGTTCCCTCCGATACCGCTCCCCGCGGCTTGGCGGAAAATTTCTGGTATCGATTGTTTGACCATCATATCGCCGTTGGCATGGTCCATCTGCGAATTTTTCTGGCCGGAACCACTGGTCATTTGCTTTGGAGTGTGCGCGCCGTAGCCGGCTGTGGTGTGCCGACGCGAAGAATACAAATGGTTTTTACGGTGGGTGACAACCGGCGTTTGCCCCCATTTCTATTGACTTCCCTGACTCGGCAAGGCTTCCACCGGCAACGTGAGTTTATTCGCCGGGGGACGGCGCTGCTTGCCGCGGGCCGCTCTGCGGCCAAAAATACTGAAAAAATCCCCATTCTTTTTAACGTGGTACCCACTCCGGCTTTGGCGGCGCTGGCCATGGCCATGCCCCGGCGTAAAGGATTGGTTCTCGCTGTGCCGGAACTCGGCGTCGGTAATTTGCATACCCGGCCCGGCTGTGTCATGGTGGTGCTGGGACGACGGTCGGTAATTTTCGCGGGCGAAAAACGCCGACTTTGGTGCGTGCGGGTGCTGCGTTTAGATGTGCCGCAGATCACCTTCTGGCTCGATCATTTTGGTCATATTTTGCGAATAGATTTACCGCACCATCGTCAGCTTTTTCTGGCCGCGGATGCCGCGGCAGCCCAAACCGGCCTATCCCTGCCCGAATTGCCACGGTAAGATCGTGCCATGGGGCGTGGGCCTGCGATGCCGACCAAGCGAGCAAGTGCCTGTATCTTGATATTATTGCACGGAGAATTAGAATTTAGGTTAGACTATGGGAAGGCGGCAGCGGGTGGCGGATGGTGCCGATCGGCGGCGGACCACGAAAACCGCCGGGGCGGTCAGGCTTGGTGGCTGCCAACTGTTGAAATTTGGCGGTATTTTAATCAAGGAGAATTGAATGACGAAGGATCGGGCGATGGGCGTTGCGGTAGCGGGGCTGGTTCTCCTGGCACTGCTGGGAATGAGTGGGGCCAGGCCCGCGCTGGGCGTGGTCCATCCATGGCAGTTGGGTGCGCCCGTGGTATCGGAAGCCCAGTGTTTGCAGGCTGGCATTCAGGAACGCTGGCAGATTCCGCTGGGATTTTCCCGCCGCCATCCCGATGCGGTTGCCGCCATCTGGCCCCAGGGAAAGGCCGTCTATGTGGCCACGAGGCGCGGCTTTTTAATCAGCGTTAGTGCCCGCGCGGGAACGATCAACTGGGATGCCAAGCCCGCCCATCTCTCGCAGACGATGTCGCGTCCAATGCCCTATGCCAAGGGGCAAATCATGATTCTGGCCAATGGCTATGCCAAAATACTCAGCGTAGCCACCGGTCGGGTTCTCAAATCCATGAGTTTGCGGAAAGCTCCGGGCGCCAGGCCAATCCTGTTTAACGGGCGATTGTTGCTGGGGGCATCCTACGGTGGCTTTTATGGCCTTTCTTCGAGCTTTCCAGACACCATACGCTGGGCCCAGTATTCCAGAAACGATTCGTTTGTTTCCGATCCTGTGCTCGCTAAAAATGGTTCCGTAACCTTTGCCGGCACTCGTGGCTACGTGTGGAATAAAGATGCTACCGACGGCACCGGCACCTGGAAACGAATTCTCAGCGCCGCCGTTACCGCTCCACTATCCACCAATAACAAACTGGTTTTTGTACCTTGCCACAACGATAACCTCTACGCCTTTAACGTCGCCAATGGGCGCTGCCCCTGGATTTTACACTTGCCCGGGCAGTTGAATTCCCAGGCCGTGCCCGTGGGCAAGTTGGTGCTCATCATCAGCAGCACGACGGGACTTTATGGTATTTCCGTGGCCACGGGACTGAAGGTGTGGGGGCCGGTGAGGGATATCAAAAAGATTGCCGCCATTGCCGGAGATCGGCTTTTCGCGGTGGATAGCCACCACAACCTGCGCCTCCTGCGGATTGGCACGGGCCGCGAATTGGCCCACATCCAGATTCCCGATGCCGCTTTTTACGCGGACAATTCCGCCGGGTCTGTAGTCTATCTGGTAACCACGCATGGCCAACTGGTTGCGGTGGCCTTGCGGCGGTCGGAATAACTGACGCGGCATTGTTGGGGAAATTGTGCATGGATCTGGTACGGGTGCGCCGGGCACTGATCTCCGTTTCCGATAAAAGCGGAATGGTTGATCTGGCTAAGGCGCTCCAGAATGAGTTTTCCGTTGAGATAATTTCGACTGGTGGTACCTCCACCCTGCTCAAAGAGGCGGGGGTAGTGGTGAAGGATGTTGCCGACGTTACCGGCTTTCCGGAACTCATGGACGGCCGTTTGAAGACTCTGCATCCGGTAATCCACGGGGGCCTTTTAGGTGTCCGGGAAAATCCAGAGCATCAGGCCGCCATGCGCCGGCACGGCATAGTGCCAATCGACCTGCTGATCGTAAATTTATATCCGTTTGAAAAAGTAACCTCCCAGTCTGATTGCCCGGTGGAACGGGCGATTGAAAATATCGACATCGGCGGCCCGGCGATGATTCGCTCCGCGGCCAAAAACCATGCCGATGTCGTGGTACTCACCGACGCCAATCAATATTCCCACCTGCTCGTCGAGCTGCGCCGCCATAGCGGATCGACCAGCCATGAATTTCGGCGCAACCTTGCCTGCCAGGCATTTTTACGTACCAGCACCTACGACGCCATGATTCACAATTACCTCTCCACGCGGCCGGTGGCCGGAGCCGACGCGGCCGCATCACCGGCTGCCCGGACGTGTGAATTCCCCGCTGCGCTGGTGCCGGTCTTGCAAAAAAAACAATCCCTGCGTTATGGTGAAAATCCTCATCAGCCAGCCGCATTTTATGCCCAAGGGCGCGGCGATACCGGCTTGGCCGCCCTGCACCAACTGCACGGAAAGGAACTCTCCTACATCAACCTTCTCGATGCCGACGCCGCCGCAACGCTTGTTGCCGAATTCCATCAGCCGGCGGCGACGGTGATCAAACACGCCAATCCGTGTGGGTGCGCCGTGGGAAAAACGCTGGTGGAGGCTTTTAACCTCGCGTACGCTGGTGATCCGGTGGCGGCCTATGGCGGTATTGTGGCTCTTAATGAGATGGTGGATTTGGTCACGGCGCAAAATATTGTTCATGGCAAGCGGTTTCTGGAGGTGCTCATAGCGCCGGCTTTTGCTCCGGAGGCTCTGGAGATACTGCAACAGCGCTGGGCTGATTGTCGCATTTTGCAGTTACCGGGGCTTAAGTCCGGAATTGTTCCAACCGGTCTGTCCTACCGCAGCCTGTGGGGGGCGATGCTGGTGCAGCGGGTGGATATGCACGGTTTTGATCGCGCGGCCTGCCGGGTGATGTCACGCCGGGTGCCCACGGCAGCCCAATGGGCTGATTTGGAATGTGCGGATCTGGTATGTAAGCACGTTAAGAGTAATGCCATTACGCTGGTGCGCGGTGGGCAACTCTTAGCCGCCGGAGCCGGACAAATGAGTCGAGTCACCAGTTGCCGATTGGCGGTGGATTTAGCCCAGCGCAATGGCCATGGGGAAGAACTCCAAGGTGCCGCGGCGGCCTCCGATGCGTTTTTCCCGTTTGCCGATGGTCCGCAAATTCTAATTGAAGCCGGCATCACCTGCCTGGTTGAACCGGGCGGTTCCAAACGCGATCAGGAAACCATCGACCTGTGCGACCGCCATGGAGTGGCTTTGGTATTTACGGATCGGCGACACTTCCTGCATTAAACGTGCGGCAAAGTCCAAAACAGTCTGGTGTTCGACGCCATACGCGGCACCAGTGTACAGTGGTCCCCATGGAGTCGAGATTATGGCTGGATACGGCTTGGCTTCCGGGTGATCTGCCGGCCTTCCCACCTTTTCCGCCATTGGACCGACTTGGCTCTAATGAATGTTGAATTTGGCATCATACTGCGCTGCGGACATAAACGCGGAGGTATCCAACGGCCCCGCCTTTACCGCCACCAGCCAGCCGCTTTCATAGGGATCTGTGTTGAGCGTACTGGGATCATTTTTCACCGCGTCATTAATTTTGACCACCGCGCCATCTACCGGTGAATACAACTCGCTGGTGGCCTTCACCGATTCAATTTCGCCAAAGGCCTTGCCGGATGCCAGGATCTTTCCGACGGCGGGAAGTTCAACATACGTGACATCCGTGAGTTCATCCACGGCAAAGCGCGTAATACCCAGCAGAACAGTATCGCCCTGCAGTTTAAGCCATTCGTGGGTTTGAGTGTAAAAGCGATCAGTGGGTGAGGCCATGGAATTTAACTCCTTATCAGACGATCGGTAGCAGGATAGCGTCAGTTTAAACCGTCCGCTTGTAAAACGGTAGCTTGGTAATTGTGGCGGGCAGAGGCGTACCGCGCAAATCAACCTCCACCGCGGTTCCAGGTTGGGCAAATTCCGACTGCACGTAGGCCATCGCAATGGTGCGGCCCAAGGTGGGACTGACGGTGGAACTGGTGATGCGCCCAATGGGTTTTCCGTTCCCCAGCACCGGCATGTCCTGCCGGGGCGTACGGGGGGAATCTATCAGCAAACCAACCAGTTTTTGCGGTGTGCCATGTTGCATCAATCCGGTCAGCACTCGAGAGCCAACAAAATCTTTATCCTTGGCGACCGCCCAAATCAAGCCTGCGGAAATCGGATCGACGGTTTCACTAAGTTCGTGGCCATACAGCGGCATTCCCGCTTCTAAGCGCAGGGTGTCGCGGGCACCGAGTCCAGCCGGCTGTACCAGGGAGTTGCCGCCTTGACCATCCGATTTCATCAAAAACTTAATGGCCATCAGGGCTGTAGAATTGCCGCAAATTACTTCCACGCCGTCTTCTCCCGTGTAACCGCTGCGAAAAATAGTGAATGGTACAAACATATAACGCTGCACCGTGCAGTGATAACGCTGGAGTCCGGTCACCGGTTCCGGCAAAACGGAGTCAAGCAACTCGATGACTTTCGGTCCCTGCAGGGCGACCATGGCGGTCTGCAGAGTTTCGTCACTGATCTGTACGTCAAAGCCTGGGCGGTGTCGGTCAAACCAAGCCAGCAACTTAAGGCGATTTGAAGCATTACAAACCATGAGGTGATATTTTTCTAGACGCGAAACGATGACATCATCCAGCACGCCGCCGTTTTCATTGCATACCAACGAGTACAATGACTGGCCCACGGTGGCCGCGGCGATGTTGCGCGATAGCAGATGATTTAAAAATCTCATCCCATCCGGACCGGTGAATTTTATACGCCCCATGTGTGATACATCAAAGACCGAGGCGGATTTCCGGGTGTGTTGATGTTCGGCGATAATGCTGTGATACAGCAGCGGCATATCCCAGCCGGCAAAATCGACCATTCTCGCCCCCTGGCTCACATGAAAATCGTGAAAAGGGGTTTTAAGAAGATTCAGCGTCTGGCTCAAAAAAACTCCTGTCGAAAATAAGATTTCGCCGCAGTCTGTTATTTCAGACTACTTGGTTGCGGTTGTCAAGGTCAGGCTCGGAATGCAATAATGTCCGGAAACTCCAAGGCGTGGGTTGGGCTCAAGGACATGGGCTGTTCATTAGCCGAAGGAGAGCGGAGCCAACCGCGTGTTGGCCATATTTCAGCGCAGGCAGCGGCGTCACCGTCAGGGCGAAAAAGAAAATCCCCGTGGTGTTTTAGGCCTCTTTTTTTTGTGCCGCCTTGCGCT
>JAJYZF010000173.1 GCA_021800165.1 Planctomycetota bacterium
TAACATCACCAATGCATAATATTCTGATCGCCATTTCACCCGACTTTGCCGACACGAATCAACTTCCGCAGTCTAACCGCCCGGCCGGAAGCGTCAAGGTAATGGCTTCTGTACGATGGCGCAAAAAATCGAAAATGATGCCCCGCGTTCGGAACCCGTTCCGATAGCGCCGTGGCGGTTATCAATGCATGCCGGCCATCCGGGCATAGCGGCGGGCAGCGGCTTTTCACTTCGCACTTCCAATGCTGCCCTCGATCCAGACGGGCGGACTCAAGCGCCGGAGGATTTTACCGACCGCATCAACCTCGCCGCTACGGGAGTTTTTGGAGGAATAGTGTGTGGAAACGCCTGGGGCGTGGACAGCGACGGGCGATTTGCACGCCGCACACCCGATGGTGCGAGGCAAGCGCGGAACGGCTGATGGGGAAGAGGTTTTTCGCGGAGGCGATGGGCCGGGGCGGATTTGAAGCGGACCGGAGGCACGAGGGCCGGGGTTGGGGCGGTGTCGAGGTGAGGCCGGAGTTTCCGTCCAATTTGGCGTAGCGCCGTGACGCATGTGACGCAACGTGACGCGATTTTCCCTATGAACATATAAATTGATTTTCATATAGCGCGATACGGTAAATCGCGACACGAAGCGTCACGCGTCACAAAACCCGCATTATTTTGCAAATAACGCCACTTTTGTGGACACACCTGCGACTGCCATTTTGGCAATATGTGGGTTTCAGCGGGCCGGCAAGCTGGTGGCTCAATAGGGCCGTGGCGCCCGTCCCGATACCCTCCGCGGCTGACATTCTTTTTATCACAGGCTCAAAGGTGTCGGCACAGGTTCGGCTCACGTTACTGATTTACCGCGGAGTTCTCCACCTTCTTCGCGTGAGCCTTGACGGTTCCTCATCTCCGCGAGCGATTCAGTATTGTGATCTACTGCGGCGAAACCGGCTTGGCACGAGGCATCCGCCGGCTACGCCGCGATCGTATTTATTTGCCGTGCGCCGGGATCGACTTACCTGTGCGTGGGGCAAGTTGCAACGGCAGATGAAATCCAAGGGGCGGCAGCTTGGCCAAGGTGGTATATGGGCCCGAGGTCTTCCACGACGCGGGAAATTGCAGAGAAATAATCTTCGGCAGGGGCTGGTCAAAACCGCCGATCATCTTCATCATCTGCGATATCTGCCGGGGACTTATGCGCACGGGGTTAATGGAGGAATTGGCGGCGGAAGTCGCCGGGGCGTTGATGAAGGTCAGGGGGCCGGCTGCGGCTGCCACTTCGGCAATGGTGAGCGCCGGTTGCTTTTCCGATTGGGCCGCCGGTTTGCCGGTGCTGGGTTCAGTTGTTCCCAGCCCCCCGCCGAAATTCACGTCGTCGCTGCGATTTTTGAAGCAAGGTTCGGGTGCGACGGTGCCGGAGGCGGG
The DNA here is from genome assembly GCA_021800165.1 of Planctomycetota bacterium. Taxonomy (GTDB): domain Bacteria; phylum Planctomycetota; class Phycisphaerae; order WQYP01; family WQYP01; genus JABEVA01. The sequence continues at coordinate 1,420 of JAJYZF010000173.1, forward strand.
ATTCAGAATCGCATGGGATTGTCCTCCGACGGAATCGACCAGTTCGGCCGGTATGGAATGGTGGGTAACCGGGATGGTGATTGCGGCCGTATGCGGCTTTTCGTGAAGATTCATGGCAATCAGGATTGTGGCGGCTCCGAACATGGCCAACAATTTTGCAATAGATGGGTCCGCATTTTTACGGGGTTTCGGGTTCTGCGGGTTCTTGGGTGAGGTGAGAGCGTTCATGGTAAGACTCCTTAAAAAAATGAAACACAAATCCAGGCTGCAACCATTGCAGCCACCCTTATAAGCGAATCCACAAGGGGGAAACCGACATCAAAAATGGAAAAATCGGGAAGAAAAAAACCATCGCCGCGGGGCGATGGTTGGATGGTTTGGGGGTGTGCGCGGAGAAGGAAGGTCGCAGCGGGGGGCGGCTTACCGGAACGTGCCGGTGCTGATATCTCGCTGGATGATTGCGGGGATGGATGGCGCCTGCGGCGGGGTGTTCAATGGGGTGAAGGCGGGAAATGTGGTTGGGAGTTTGCCGGGCACGGGGGTGGGGAGCGTGGTTGGCGTGGTGGCGGGGGCAGTTGGTGGCGTATTTGTGGCCTTCATGACCTTCTGGAATGCCTTCACGTCAAAGCTGCCATTATTAATAAGTGGAAATGGATTGAAGTGCGGGATCACGTGTATTCGATGATGTTTTGCGTGCTTACCTGCAAGATAGTTGCCGAAATTTTGGGTTTGGGCACCGACCCATGCGATTCCCTTGCCCATTTCGGGCCGCAGACTGAAGGGATTCAAAAGCGCGAGTAGGGCGATAATGACCAAGACCGAGAAGATTTTGCCGAAAACTTTCATATGCATCTCCTTAACAAGCATGTTGAACATTTACATCTGCCGACCACCATGGCCAGCCACTTAACAAGGCGTATGCGGAGGCGGCAAGCCGACATTTTTTTCAAATTTGCCGGGCGACTTGTGGCGGGGAGTGGAAGGGGGCGTGGTCGGGGCCAACTCCACCGGCAAATCGCTTGTTCACAACGGGGGAGGGAAACCGACGTAACCGCAGGGGTCGCAATGGGCCGCAAAGGATGGGACGGGACCTTGTCAGAGACCAAGGCGGCACGATGGAGCGTACTGATTTAGCAAACGAATCGTGGTGTTTATTGATCGCTGAGTCCATTGCGGCGGAAAAAGTAACTCCATAGCGATCTGCACGGGCCCCGCACACCCAACTTTCTACCGCGTCTTCTCTGACGGCGGCGGTACCGCTTCGTCGCGGGGCCGGAATTCTGTGGTATATTCACGCGTGCGTTGCCAGCTGGGCGGGGTTTGTGCGGCAGCAATATTTCACATGTTCGCGAATAATGCAAAATCGGCCATTGCTTTTATGAGATAAACGGCGATAATAGTGATTGGAGACTCGGCCTGAGGGTTGCTTTAGGGTGACCTGACTGGCGTTGTCTCCTTTTTTTTGCGCTTATCTTGCAACGTACGGATCGGGCACGAATACGATCCCGTATTCTTGGAATACCTCTCCATCGCGGTAGGCGTCTCCGCGAAATTGGAGTTGCTTCAGCCACGGCCCAAATTCATTGGCGATCTCCGGGCGAGTTGCTGCATTCATCCCGCGCGTTGGCAACCGAAATCCCCAGTTCAGGCTATAAATGGCTAAGTCGGCGGCCTGAACTGGATAGGTCATGCCCGAGGAAACGAAGAGCGGTGTTGGTACGATCCACGCAGACCGATATCGGCCCGTTCTTGTCCTCTGGAAGTAGTCCTGCAATCGGTGCACGAACTTGCGGTCCTCCGATTCGTCGGCCTCATCCATGACCAAAAGTCCATACTGTTTTTCAGTTTCCAAGAAGTAGAAAAATCGCTCGAGTAGAAAAACTTGATCCTTTCTCAGGTACTCGTCCGCCTTAAAACTTTTCGGCCGCTCTGTGTTCCTGGGAATTACGGACGCAAATAGCTTGGCCCTGCGGTCACGGAGCAACTGGAAAATGCCGCGTGCCATCTCGATGCAAGCCTGTCCGTACGCGGTGAATTCCTCGCGGCTCGGGGCCTTTTTTTCCAATCCCTTCGTCAAGAATCCACGACAGTGCTTACGCCGCTCATCATCGGACATGGACAGGCCCTGGGCCGCCCATTTGAAGCGATCGCGATTGAGCATTTTGCACCCCTTGATCTCAACACGAAACTGATCCAGTACCACGCCGAAGGATGCCAGCTCAAGCCGCTGCATTTCCTGAACAAACGGCCAAACCTCCCTATCCTCCAGTGCAATGCCGCCGCGGACCTCGTAGGGCATGCTCCTGTGGTCGTGCCCACTTTCGTCGAGAAACAGGAGCCAACTCATTGGGTTGCCTCCATGCCACGGTCCAGCATGCGTTTAACGCGGGCTATGCCTTCTTGGGTTAGGCGGTAGCGCTTGCGTGCCTGCTTGGATGTTCCTGATTTTTGGACCTGCATCGCTAATTTAGGCGACTGCGCCATCATGCCGTTGAAAGCGAGCGTAATATTCTCAATGCCATGCCCCAAATCTTTGAGCAGAGCGTTCGCCTCCTGGCTGCCGAAATCAGTGGCGCCCCGGGCCGAATGGAGGTAGTAGCTTGCCACCAGTGCCCGATCGACCGCCGTTGTCGGTCCTGCGCGGTTGAACAGGGCGGGAAAATCTTCCTGCTCAGGCTGGTTCCCTCCAACCACTTCATACAGTGCGGGTGGCGCGCCAGTACCACTAACGGCTCTGCTTGCGGTGGGGGGCCGTTGTTGCGTGCCAAAGCGCTCCATTGCCCATTGGAGAACCCTGCGGCGGGCTGGCTCGTCCAAGCCACCCAGCGCCTCGGTGAGTTTCATGACGGCCATCACTTCCGGATCCACAATCGTTTCTTCCATAGAGTCGGCTCCTGACCAAATTCTTTCAACATGATATAGCGCAGAAAATAAATGTCAATAGAATCTACTAAGCATATACATCAAGCCGTTCTATCCCATTGGAGGATTAGGTCTTGCAACATAGGGCACTGCGACCCCTCGCGCCGGTTCTCGTTTCGTCCGCGGACGGAGAATCCATGCGTAGCCTGCGAACTCCGCTCATGCCGCTGACGGCGTGGCGGCCGCGGGGGCGGCTACCTCATTGGGAGCCGCGACGGCATAGGCGCCGGGTGGATTGAACTTCGCCGCCAATATCGCCCCAACAAGAATAAATGAACACCAGATCACCACATCCGCACAATCGGTGTAATGCCGACCGTTGGGACCGAAGATTCTCGCCA
>JAJYZF010000174.1 GCA_021800165.1 Planctomycetota bacterium
GCTGCGGCCCTTCGGGGGCTTGAATTGCGGTGTTATTTGTACACGAAAACCCCCACGCGCATCGACGCTTTCTTCGGTCCCCATTTATACGCGATCCGCAGGCCGCCGATCATCGCGTGCTTCGGTTCCCGCACGCATAGGCGGTATACCCCCGCCCGCAGAAGCTTTAACGACAGATGCGGGTCCGTCGGGGTTACGCTGAGTATGACCGCTCGGGAACCCGCGGCCTGGTCCACGTGGATATTTCGGTAGGCAACTCCATGGTGGAAGTCAGAAGCGGACAATATGACTGAGCCCGGCACGACCACAAAGGGTATGTTCGGCATCGCCCTCAATGACAACATCAGTTTCCACGGCTTGGCGGGTGCATTCGTCTGTGTACGCGCTACCCGGAAACGGAGGTGAGCCAATTCGTTGAGATAGAGCGATTGAACGGTAGCCCGGGTAAGCCTCACGACCAATTTTCCTTTGCCATGGGCTGGAATTTTTTCAAAATCAGGCCGAATTGAGTAGAGTCGCTCATCCTTGAGGCGCGGGCCGCGCCAACTCATGTCAACTGCCACGGGCAGGCTGTTCGTCAGGCTGATACTCTTTGGTCCCGGAATTTCTCCAGGGACCAGCGACCAAGACAGCTCGCTCTGGCTCAGGGTAATCGACGGCTGCAGTTTCGCCAGCACGGTGACCACGCCGAGGGTTTTTCCGGTCAACACATTGCGTAACGTGAAGCCGGTCCCCGCCTCGCCGACCGCGCCGTTGCGCGCTGCCGTGTTAAACCATACCCTCCCGGTGGTGGCTTGGTTTGGCCGCAGTGAGCTGCGCCGCAACTTCACTGCGATACATCCGCAGTCGGGAATAGCTTGAAGTTCGACCGCTACGCCGGTCTTATTCTCCAATTGGAATTTCGTCTCCACCCGCTGACCACTCAGCACGTCGCCAAAGTGGAGAACCATGACGCCAGGAAGTTTCCCCCGACCCAGCACCAAGGTTTTTGCTCCCAGCGAAGCGCCAATAAATCCGCTCGCCAGAAAGCATAATCCAAAAAGCCAAATCGGACCCAATCGACTGAATCTGGACACGGTTCTTCTCCTCTGAAACGGAACATTTCGCTTGTGCGGTCCGGCCACTCCCAAGTGCTTCAGCGACAGGCTTTCGGGCTCGCTGGCCTCAACCGGGGAAGCCACCACAATCAGGGCACTCTATTCACCCAGGCCGCTCAACCCCCCGACTCGTTGGTTCTTTTCCGGCGGTGGTACCGCACGACGGTAGTCGTCTTGGTGCCGTAGGTGAACACCAGGCTTCCTTGCGTAGCCCTGAAGACAAAATGGCCCGGATGGAATACGGGATTGATCGCGACACGCAGCACGTGCACCCAAGTTGTCGGGGCGAGCTTCCCGCGCCTCGTCCCGTCAGTCCGCTGCTCGTAAATCTCGGTAGGAATCCAAACCCCGTTAACTCGATGGAATCCCTTGGCCCATTGGTGGTAAAGCATGACCATTCTGCCGCCGGGTCGGCGCTTCCACACCCGCGTAGAATACAAACGCACTGATCTCCCCGCGCGCAAGCGTATCACGACCCTGCCCAATAGCTTGCCGCCGACGCGAGCCGTGTAGGTTCGATAGACTTGGTGGGGAAATTTGGCAGGACGGTCGCTGACAGTCAACTGACCGCCGGCTCGACGACTGAAGCGGAGCAATTCAGAGGTGTGGCTCACCGACCAGGGAGTGATCGCGGCGCGCAAATATCCGAACCCAAGCTGTTGCGCGGAGCTACCCGGTAGTCCGGCGGACGCGCCCTTAGGCCAGTATGAAACGAACCAATCGCCCCTTCGGCTCCCGCCCTTCGGAGGAACCAGCGGTGTTGCCCACCAAATTCGGGTACCATTTCTTACTGACCAGTATATCGGTGGCATTGGCGAGCGAACTTTTCCCCTGCCGGCGATCATTTCGCAGGCGAACTTCCATGGATTATCGAGATCGCTGGCAACACGGCAGGTCTCGACAGGATGCCCGCGCCAGGAATACCTGTAAACCACGCGGATAGTTGAAACTTCCCTTGACGCTTCCGACAAAAACTGCTCTTCGGGCGATTTGGGGCTCCAAATGTGCGGCCGGGGTGCGGCAGCCGACGCTTCGCCCATCGCCAAGCAAGCCGAAGATATCAGCGGAATCACCCATTGCCGGAAACGCGATCTAGTCACCATACACCACCCCTAGCGATATTAAAACCGATTTCCAAGACACAGCCATGCTCAGCCCGATTAGTTTGACCAGCCGCACGGTTGCGAGATGAACATCTGCCCGAGAAACGCGACGAATGCCGGCTGGGCCGCATAATTCGCGCAGGTGTAGGTTGTCGGTTGGAAAAGCCCGCGGTGCTTAATGCAGCCCGCGCCCAAACACACAAATTGGTACGATTTGCTGTAAGGAACCGCCTCGAAGCAGGTGGTGGTCGGAACCGGCGGATTGTCGTACGGCATATCGTACGTGCAACTGGTGACGCAAACACAAGAGGTCTGCCCGCCACCACCCGCAGTCGCCGACCCATTTGCCGACGGCACACCCACTGATATCGTAGCCGCGGGTGCGGCGCCAGTGCTGCACTGGACCTCCGACGTCTGCGTCACCCCGCCTGCCACGGTCGTCCCCGGCTCACTTCCGTTCCCTGCACAATTACACGTCTCGGCGTGAACGGCCGCCGCAAGCGCAAGTAAGGTACAGGTGCCGAGAAGCAGTGTTCGAATGGTCATGATCGGGCCTTCTGATTTACGGTTTGTGGATGTTGAGCCGTTCATTCGTTGGTTCTCCTAATTTAAATCGGCCGCCGGGGCTCGCCGAACGCCGGCGGTCCGTCGGGCCGTCCTGTTGGTCTGGCCCGTCTGCAGAGAGGGATGTTCCCGCGGCAGCAACCCCCGCAGGCACCGAGTAACACTGAATAGGCCAAGGCGGCGCGCACACGAGCGTGCGCCGGGAATGCCAATGGGATTCGAGTTGCCCCCGTAAAATCTTTTCATATCCCACCGCAGAAGCTCCGTGTAGCATTGGCCATAGTTCGCTGCGTACCACTCCAAATTGAACCTCGCCATTGCGGGCAAAATTGCTGCCAACGCCTTCGCCACGCCCCACGGCGTATTCCGGGCGCGTGTCAACTGCCTCCATGCGGTGGGTGAGCTCCATGCCGTGGCCAGATTCGCCGCGCCCGGGCCCACCACCCAGCCGGCCTTCAGCCGATCAACGAACACCCCCACCACGATCGTGTTGAATGAGTGATTGCGGTTTAATTTAAAGTGAATTGTCGCCGGCCCCCTTGCCAGCCAATGCTTATAAACGCCATCGAAGAAGAGTGCAATCCGAGATTGCCGAGGGTTTGCATTTGCGGATTGGAGATTGCGCCCGCCATCACCGAAAATGTGCACAACGTAATCTCGCAGACGGTTGGCGCCACTGTGACCGTCGTAGTTCACGTCGTACACCCCGATCTCATAAAGGCCCGCCGGGAGCCGCAGCCGACCGACGATCCCTGGGCCCGACTGGCTCATTCGGTACATTTCGCCATGGTCATCGCATTCGGTCTCGCGCCCAAGATGAGTTTTGAGGCCCGCCTTGCCGAATCGCGGTGGCGTCCGCAAGTGCGAGTGCGGTATCTGAAGCGATCTGCGATTCGCCGAATCGAGCGAATAAATCCAATACCGTAGGCCCTCGCCAGGCACCCCTCCCGGCCCAACGGTTGCATACATCCCCACGCGGTCGCCGTTTGGACGGTGCACCCAGTTACGCCCGCGCTGGGCGGTCGTTCCCATTGCGAGAAGGATCGCCCAGTAGCGTCCGTAATGGCCGATCCAATCACCGCCCGTCCTCCAGTCGTCGCATAGCGGCAACAGCTCTCCGGTGTAGCCGGGGGCTGGTTCCGCTCCAAATATTGCTCCGAGCTGGCCGTTAAGTTCCTGCACGCTCGGCGGCCGCGCACCCGGTGGTTCCTGCGCTTTGGTTGGATTACTTTCCGCCGCTTGCGATGCTTTCCGCCACGCATCTTTACTCTGCCCCGGCAGGGTGATGATTCTTGTCCCAGCGCCGTAGCACCCCACCGCCATCGCACCGCCTTTGAGCGGCTGCAAGCATTGAACGTAATTACCCACCTGCGGCCGATGGATGTGCCAACGGTTAATGATTGCTCCCTCTGCGTCGTACTGCCAGACATCCAACCCCGTCCGCCAATGACCCAGCCACAGATAGCCCGCTTTGCCGCCTGCAACTGTATCCGGCTCCCATGCCACGGTTGTCGTGTGATCTTCCGTCGGCAGCTTTTCCAGCACCTGCCCCGGCGGTGCATGCCAATGCACAGGCGGATGCCACAACCCGTGCACTTTGGCCACAAAATTCTGCCCATGTTCAAAAGCCAGATTCACCAGCGAAGCGCTTTTGCCGCCGTGATTCACCCGCCCCAATGCGATCCCCTCATCCGTCGCGACGGCGAAGTGATTGGCCCATGTGGTGGCCACCGCATTGACCAGATTCCCCGGCAACCCCCTGCCGGTTGCCGTCAGCGGCATATGCCACGGCCCCTTGATCACCGTCCACCGATAATGATTCCATCCCAAGGCATTGTCTGACTGGCTCCCCTGCGTTGGCGTACCGATCGCCAAGCCCCCGCACTGCGTGC
>JAJYZF010000008.1 GCA_021800165.1 Planctomycetota bacterium
CGGAAACTCTTCCGGGCCAAGCAGGTCAGCAGGGCATGACGCAGGAGGCGGGAAACCCATCGGTATTCGCATAACAATGGCCGCCGCTACGATCTTGAATCTTATTTTTACAGTTCACTGAAAAAAAGGTCATGGCACACCTGTAGCCCGCAACGGAAAATAATGAAAATCTTTTCCCGTGCCCTAAAATGATTACTCGGACAGGCTCCTAGTACTACAACGCTAGATTGGTTGTAAGTGGCTTTAAAATATAGACTTACAAGCGTGTAGCATGTCGCTTACATTATAGATTTTTGTACACTCGGCTAAATCTTTGAAAGCCGCGTTCTATCGCATTTTTGCTGCGGTTTTGCTGGATGTACTGCCGGAGAAAACTAGCGTTGTAGTACTAGGAGTTGGGAGATCCCGATACGCTGGTCCTCCAGCATCGGGATTTCGGCATCCATGCCGCAACGGCGATGACGATTTTTACCGCTGGGGACGCTGGGAAGCGGTCAGCTTTCAGCGATCAGCGATTAGCGGTGACGACGATGATTTTTACCACAATGGGCACGAAGGTTCACGAAGCACGGACAGGGGGATCCACAGATTAGCGGATTTTCACAGATAAAATGATGGCGCGGGCTGCGGCCCGCGAGACGGGAGTTCTTGATTGGTGACTCCTGTCACATCGGGATTTCGGCATCCATGCCTCAACGGCGATGGCGGTAAGCGATCAGCGGTCAGGGCCGAGGATACGAGGAACGGATGGGGGCCGGCGATGTTTTCGGGCGTGCGCCCGGTCCAGGAGCACTACGACGATCCCGGCAGTTGTTTGGGGGGATTGATTTCGCTTTTCAGCTTGGCCAACTCCGCGTCCACGCCGGATTGAGCCCGCAATGCATCAAGGTCTCTGTCGGTTTTGCTGCGGGTGTCACCAGGTTCGCCAAGCACCCCGGCGTCTTGCAGGCTTTCGTCAGCTTCGGCATGGGCCTGCATCTGGTGGGTTTTGTCCTGGGCTCGCTGGAGCATCTCGCCGACATCTCCAAGTTTGCTGCCAATGCCCGACATGCTTTCATTGACCTGCACTTCGGCTTTGGCCGCGTCGTACTGGCTTTTCATCACCTCTTTCTGGGTGCGGAATTGATCAATACGGTCCTGAAGTTTCTTTTCATAGTCGATGAGCTTCTGGGCCTGGGCGGCAATATGATCGCGGGCGTCTTGCAGGCTTTGGACTTTCTGCAGGGCCGCCTGCTTTTCAGCCAACGCCGCCCGGGCCAGATCCTCCCGATTGGCCTGAAGGGCCATCCGCGCGTCGTCCTCGGCCTTGTGGCCGGCGGCGGTGGCGTCGTGAAGCTGCGATTCGAGAAGTTTTTGTTCAGTGACCACATCGGCGATATGACGCTTGGTTTCCTGCAAGGAAGAGAGCATTTTATCGTAGGATAAATCCAATTCCTCATTGGGGTTTTCCGCGCTATTGAGAAATTTATTGACCTTGGCCTCAATCAGATCGGCAGCTTTTCGAAAGATGCTGGACATGTTATTCTCCTTAACACCAGGCTAATCATTCACCGGAATAACCACTTGGGGCGAAACCGCTTCGGGTATCAATGATTTATCTTCAATGGGCTTTACCGCCGTGCCCACGGCAAAAAATTCCAGCACGTGTGGTTGCCAATTGTGCGACCCTTCGTGCAGTTGCACGCCCACTACGCCTTCGGCTTCGGCGGCCATGGCCTCATTTTGCATGCGCTCCATGGCCAGTTCGCGGGCATCATACATGGCCTGCGTGAACGGGGTGATTTCGGTATTTTGGCCGAGGTTGGAAAGCGATTTGAGCACGCCTTGGTGGGCCACATGATAAACGCAGGAGCCCATGACCATGGCCAGTGGGCGATGGCCGGCCCGCAGCAACATCCAAAAATCCTGGCCGGAGAGATCGGAGGTAAACGGCATGCCTTTGGGACCTTTGAAACCAGGGTGGCCGCTGCGGTGGGCAATGGCGGTACCGATGGCCAGAAACTCCAAAATATCTCGATCCCAAGCCAGACGTTTCACTTCCAGCCGGACGCCCACCACGCCATCGGCCATTAAGGCATGGGCTTCGCGTTCCATCCGTTCCATGGCCAGTTCGCGGGCATGATACATTGCCTGGGAGAGCACATTGAGTTCCTGATTTTTCGACCAGGAGCCATATTGGATGCCCACATGATAAATGCAGGAGCCTACCACCATACCCAGCGGCTCAAAACCGGCTTCGCGAACCATCAAAAATTCATTTACGGACAAATCGGAGGTAAATACGCCGCCCTGCTGTCCCGCCTCACGCAGCCCCTTGAGTCGCTCCAGGGCATGTTTGGGTAGTTGGTCGAGTGCGGGGTTTGCCGCGGGTGTGGTATCGTCAGCCATGTCAGATCACCTCTTGTGTTAAATCCACTTGTGGGGTCATTTTGCCATCTTTTGCGCTAAAGACGGATCGCAATCGCATCGGCACATGATGTCGGGGGTCGTGCAGCACGGCTGTGCCAAAAGCAATATGCCGCGCCAAATATCGCGGCGGTACGCCTTCGCCCGCTTCTCCCGGCTCAATTTCCGAATATTCCACCCGTGCCAGCACGCCTGTTCCTATCCGGGCGGCATCGGATTGAAGCTGTCCCACGGCGGTGCGCCGAACATCCGTCAAAAATTCTGAAAGCGAGGTCAGTTCCTGATTCCATCCGCCCATCATGGCCATCCCGCCGCCCATGCCCATCCCCAGGCCAGACATATTTTGGCCCAGGATGTTCTGGTTCGGATAATACCACTGGTAATGGGCACCAATGGCCAAGCCCACCGGCACGATTCCCGCTTCCATCAACCGGGCAAATTCCAAGGCTGAAACCGTGGCCACCACCGGGTCGCGCGATTCACGCAATCCGGCAATGGAAACCGCCGTACCTAACACGCCATAATCCATCTGGCCGGAGGTATCGGCCATGCGCTGCACCTTCATCGTAACATCCACCACCGCGTTGGCCCCCAAGGCTACGGCCTCCCGCCACAGGCGATCAATGGCTTTATGCCAGCCGTCATAATGACCGCGGGTCCAAGAAAAGCCATACTGATACCAGCAGTTGCCGGAAACCAAGCCGATGGGCTTGATGCCATGCGTTCGCTGGGCGAGCAGTCCGCCGACGGAGGTGGTGGAGACCCATGGCAATTTACCGGATTTGGTGTCTGCAAGCCGCCGTTGGACGAAACTGGGGATGCGATCATTTTCCAGGCACGATTGCCATTCCTGATCGCGGGAAGCCTGTTCCGCGGCATGGCGAGCGGCATCCGGGTCACGTGGGGCGGAGCGAAAAACTCTGCTTAAAAATGCCATACCGTTAAAGCTCCACCGAAGGCCCAAGGCCTTAGCTCATCAGAAATTGCCGCAACGCACCAGCCGCCTGGGCACTGTGGCCCGAAAGATTTTGTAACTCCACGTCCAGATTTTGAATCCAGTCCGAAAGTTCAACTTCGCGGCTGCTGAGCACAATCCCCCGCACTTCCTTCACCTGTGATACGACGATCTCGCCCCGGGAGTTCTCTAAAATGTAACAATCCCCACCGGTGCGTACGGTTATTTTTGCCACATGCACCTGCCGGGAGAAGAGACTGTCTTTCTTTCGTTCGACCTGCACATGGCCCGGCAGCGATTGTTCCAGACGTACGGCCAGGGCCTCTATAAAGGATTTGTTATCCTTTTCCGCCCGGCGCAACCAAGCGGCGTGAAGATCAAAACCTGCGGGTTCAGCCATTGCGCAAGCCCTTCGTTACAGAAAACCAAACTGACATAGAGTATAGGTGCAATCAATTGAGCGCGTCAACCTCGGATGGGATTAACGGGCGAGGGCGAGATTATTGTGGATTTGGCGTTTCTTCAGGGTGAAGGGCGAGGCGCGGGCTGCGGCCCGCGAGACTGGAGGTCCCGATTGGTGACTCCTGTCACATCGGGATTTCGGCATCCATGCCTCAACGGCGATGGCGATTTTTACCGCTGGGGACGCTGGGAAGCGGTCAGCGATCAGCGGTGGCGACGATGATTTTTACCACAATGGGCACGAAGGTTCACGAAGCACGGACAGGGGGATCCACAGATTAGCGGATTTTCACAGATTAAATGATGGCGCGGGCTGCGGCCCGCGAGACAGGAGTCGGGAGTCGGGAGTCGGGAGACGGGAGTATCACGACGACTTTTTACCGCTGGGGACGCAGAGGTACGCAGAGCGGGGGCGCGGGGGATGACGACGATTTACCATCCCGGCGCGGCTGGGAGGGCGCGTGGAGGATGAATGACTTTTTTTAGGGGGCTGGCCGGGTGGGCAGTTTGGGTTTATCCTTTTGGACTGGGCTTATGAACGGAATGCATCGGAACAGGGATGGCTATAAAACTTGATGTTGATTTGACGCCGGAGGACGTTTCGCGGCTTACATCCGTGGACGCGCTGGCGGCGTTTTTCCAGCGTCTGGGGTACGACACCGGCAAACGAACCGTTATTCCTGCCCAGGCGGTGGGTCTGGATGGGAACAGCGACATACAACATATCGAAATGATTTCGGAGGATGCCGGGCAGTTTCTGCGGGTGGTTTTTGTACGGCTGCGGTCGGTAACGGCGAAAGCCCGTCATCTGCTGGTGCGAAGCTTTGGCAAGCAGACACAGGATTACCTGCTGGTGCTGGCCAGTGATTTTGAGGCACTGGAATTTGTACTTATAGAAAAGGTGCGGCAACCGCGCAAAGGTGCCATCGGGGATGTTCTTATTGCGCCGCAGGCCAAGGTGTTTGTGGTGCCACGGCGATGGCCGCAGGCGATGTTGCGCATTATCCGCAGGCTTACGTTCACGGCGTTTGATGAGGCGGGTGCTCCGGATGCAATTCTACAATATGCGAAGCTCATGAGCGTGTTTGATGCGGCCCATTACAGCGGGGAATATTTCCAGAACCGGGCGTTGTTTGCGGATCATTTTTTGCGTCATCGCCTGCCGGAGGATCCGGCGTGGAGAGTTTCTCCGAATGAGAGCTTCACGCAGGTGTCGCAGATCATGCATCGGGCGCGGGAGAGCTTTGGTGGCAAGACCGAGGCCATTATCCGACAGGAGCTTTTTGAGCATGTTTTTGGGATGCTGGGGTTCACACTTGCGCCGGGTTCACAGCCGGGGGTGGCTGGGGCACAGGTTGGGCTTGATGTTAAGCTTGATTCACAGCCGAGGGCGGCTGTGCCACAGGTGCCACAAGTGCCACAGACTGGGGCAAAGGCTGGGTCTCATATTGGGCTTGATACACAGCCGAGGGCGGCTGTGCCACAAGTGCCACAAGTGCCACAGGTTGGGCCACATACAGGGCCACAGGTTGAGTCACAGGTTGGGCTTGATGTTAAGCTTGATTCACAGCCGAGGGCGGCTGTGCCACAGGTGCCACAAGTGCCACAGACTGGGGCAAAGGCTGGGGAACAGGTTGGGGAACAGGTTGGGCTTGATGTTAAGCTTGATACACAGCCGAGGGCGGCTGTGCCACATACAGGGCCACAGGTTGAGTCACAGGTTGGGCTTGATGTTAAGCTTGATTCACAGCCGAGGGCGGCTGTGCCACAAGTGCCACAAGTGCCACAGGTTGGGGCACAGGCTGGGTCTGATATTGGGCCATGTGCGGATTACGTGTTACTTTCCGGGGAGGGCCAGCGACGCACGGTGGCATTGACGTACTGCTGGGAGCGGTGGTTGGATGGGCCGGATCCATCGGATGTCGACGCGCCCGCTGAAAATCCCGGGGCAGCGGTGGTGAGCCTGCTGGAACGCGGCGATGCGGACTGGGTGGTGGTGAGCAATGGAAAGCTGTGGCGGCTCTACAGCCGCGTTGCCCGTTCGCGCAGTACCAATTTTTACGAGGTGGACCTGGAAGATGCGTTGCTGGCCACGGGGCAGACGGACCCGAATGAGGCGTTCAGGTACTGGTGGCTGTTTTTCAGGGAGCCGGCGTTTGCGCCGACGGGCGACGGGAAAACTTGCTGGCTTGATGAGGTGGTCACGGGCAGCCGCGAGTATGCGCGGGAGGTGGAAACAGAGCTCAAACGGCGGGTGTTTTATGAGGTGGTGCCGCAATTGGCGGCGGGATTCCTGGAGGACAGGCGCGGACGGCTAAAAATGACGACGGCGCCGGATGAGATTGAGCTGGAACAGATGCGTGAGGGAACGCTGACGCTGCTGTATCGGATATTGTTTCTGCTGTATGCGGAGAGCCGCGACCTGCTGCCGGTGCGGGAATCAGCCTATTACCAGATTAGTTTGAAGCGGTTGAAGGAAGAAATATCCCATATAGCCGGGGTGGCGGAAAGCCAGGCGGATGAGAAGATTGCGGCCCATTACAAGCGCGCGGCTACGACCCTTTATGACCGGTTGGGGGAATTGTTTGCGGTGATGGATGGCGGCGATTTGGAGCGGAATCGGGCGTGCAATGTGCCGGTATATAACGGGGGTCTGTTTCGCGTGCAGCCACAGGAAGAGGCGGGGAATGTGCGGGAAGCAGGGATTGCGGAATTTTTACTCAAGCACAAGGTTCCGGATGTATTTCTGGCATCCGCATTGGACCGGCTGGCGCGGGTGCCGGATAACAAGACGTTTGGTTTGGCATTTGTGGATTACAAGAGCCTGGGGGTGAGGCAACTGGGGTCGATTTATGAGGGATTGCTGGAATTTCGGCTGAGGATTGCGGACAGCGATTTGCCGCCGATTGCGGAAAAGGGGAGAAAGCGGTCCACGGGATTGACAGCAGCGCGCGGGATCAGGGATCGCACGGGAGTGAGAAAGGGCGAGCCTTACTTAGCCAATGACAATTCGGAGCGCAAGGCGACGGGCAGCTATTACACGCCGGACCACATTGTGCAATACATTGTGGAGCATACGGTAGGCCCGGTGCTGGAACGGAAAACGGAGGAATTACGCGTGGGCTTCCGGGCGGCGGAAAAAACGTATCATCAAAAATTGTCCAATGCCAAGGCCGACGCGCGGCTGCTGTGGGATTGGAAGCTGCGGCATCAGAGATCGATAGCCAAATCCAAAGTGCCAACGGAAGAAGAATTTCGCGCATACGCGATGGATATGACCTATGAGCAGCACCGGGATCTGGTGGAGAAATTGTTTAATCTGCGGGTGCTGGATCCGGCCATGGGCAGCGGCCACTTTCTGGTGGAGGCGGTGGATTACATTACCGATGGCCTGTTAAATTTTCTCAACGCATTTCCGGCGAATCCGGTGACGGCGGCGATGGAGCGGATGCGGAAAGACATTCTGGAAAGCCTGCGGGATCAGGGGATTGAGACCGATGGGCTGCTGGAAAGACAGCTTACCGATGTGCATTTGATCAAACGGCATGTGCTGAAGCGGTGTATTTACGGGGTGGATTTGAACCCGCTGGCGGCGGAGTTGGCGAAGGTTTCGCTGTGGCTGGATGCGTTTACGATTGGGGCTCCGCTGAGTTTTCTGGATCATCATGTGCGGGTGGGCAATTCGCTGATTGGGGCCACGGTGCCGGAGGTACAGGAGTGGCTGAAGGAACAGGAAACCATGCTGTTTGGCAGCCGATTTGCGGGGTTGAAACTGGCCACGGCCGGCATGACGGCGATTGCGGCAATGCCGGATGCCACGGCGAGTCAGGTGAAATCATCGCAGTCGCAATTTCGGCAGGCTTCCGGGGCGTTGGCACCGTTTAGGCGGATATTGGATGCGTATTTAATGCAATGGTTTGTGCCGAAAGAGTTGCCGACGGCCAAGGGAAAAAACATCGGCAAGACTCTGCTGGATTTTGTGATTGCGCCGGAAGCAAAAGAATTTTTTGATGCGGCTACGGACCAACAGTTGCGGGCGGCGCTGGCCAAGCTGATTCCAGAGGACCGGCAACTGGCGGAGGCGATTTTGGCGGTGGCGGTCCAGCGGCGTTTTTTTCATTGGGAGTTGGAATTTCCGGAGGCATTTTATGCCGCGCGGCAGGGCACAGCGCAAGTTATTGAACGGATGGAAAATCCGGGGTTTGACGCGGTGGTGGGAAATCCGCCGTACGTAAGGCAAGAGGCGTTGAAGGCAGACAAGGCGTATCTTGCGGGGGCGTTCGTGCGCACTTTCGACGCCGCCAATGATTTGTATGTGTATTTCATGGAGCGTGAAATAGAGATTCTGCGGAGCGGGGGATTGATGGGAATGATTGTGGCCAATAAGTGGCTGCGGGCGGGATATGGTTTGAAGGTACGGAATTTTCTGCGGCGTAAGGCGGTGGTTGAAAGCATTGTGGATTTTGGACACAGCCCGATATTTCCGGATGCGGATACATTTCCGTGCGTACCGATATTTTCGCGGCGTGACAAGGTGCTTGCACAGGGGGAGGAACTACCGGGAAATGAGACCTTTGCGGCGTGCATGTTTCCGCGTGATGGCTATCGGGTAGATATGGCGATTGGCCCGTACGTGATGACTCATCGCAGCGTGATTCCCAGTGGGCTGTTGCGGGAAGCGGGGTGGAGTTTGGAGGATCCGCGCGTACAGCGGCTGCTGGAACGCATCAGGGATACCGGCGTGCCACTGAAGGAATTCTGCGGCGGCAAGCTTTACCGCGGTCCGGTGACGGGCTTGAACGAGGCGTTTTTTATTGACGGTGCCACGCGTCAGCGGCTGATTGCGGAGGACAAGCGTTCGGCGGAAATTATTAAGCCATTGCTGCGCGGGCGGGATATTGATCGGTGGCGGCCACGGGTATCGGATGGGCATATCATATTTGCCCGGCGGGGTATTGAAATTGAGCGTTACCCGGCCATCAAGCGACACCTGGCCAGGTTTCGCGAGCAGTTGGAACCGCGACCTGCGGATTGGGATGGGGCAAGGAAGGGAGCATGGCCGGGGCGGGCCCCGGGTGATTATGCGTGGTATGAGCTGCAGGCAAGTCCGGGGGAGGATTTTGCGCGGGCCATGTTTGGCCGGAAGATTCTCTACCAGGAGATACAATTCCACTGCTGGTTTAGCCTTGAGACGGAGGGCGCATGCATCAATAACAAGGTCTTCATGCTGCCAACCGATGACCCGGCGCTGCTGGGCGTATTGTGCTCGTCGCTGATGTGGTGGTTTTTAACGCGCACGCTGCCGCACATGAAGGATGAAGCGCTTTGCCCGGCCGGGTTTGTGATGGAGAATGTTCGGGTCACCACTGGGACCGGGGGCAAGAGGGAAGAAATTCGGGCTGCGGTGGAGCCATTGCTGCGGCTGTCCGATGAGTTGCACCGCTGGCAGAACGACTTCACGGTCGAAGCCTGTGCGGCGGTGGGTGCAAAAGGGCCGGATGGCCGCGTTCTAAACTGGCTGCGTGACCCACCGGCGGTATTTTCGGCCCGCCTTACCGGGCTTGGCGGAGGGAGTGGGTTGTCCGCGGGGTTGGCGGGGAAGCTGGTGGCGCTGCACCAACGGGGGCGGAAACGGTACATGGATTTGCTTTCCAAGCAACTGGAAATGGAGCGGCGTTTGGCGGTACTGGTGGAGGATGCCTACGGCTTGACGCCTGAGGAGCGGGAGTTGATGCGGGCAACGCGGCCCGTGCGTGATCCGCTGGATGTGCTGGAGGCGAAGATTGGGGGGAAGATGGACGCCGTTGGGGAAGAGGCCTGACGCGCCGTCAACGGGGTAGTTTCGGTTTGCGGCCAGCGAGCGGCCCACGTGAAAGCTGGGGCAGGCTGCTCGGAATTTGCGGATTGTACCAGGCTGACGGGCAGCATTAGAAACTCACATTAAGAGAATGGATGTCCTGAGCGATAACAGCTTCAGATGGCGAAATTGGGTGGGGAAGGGTTCCGACGGCGGAATCACCGCATACGCGGCGCGTACCGACACGGTGGGTGTCCCGGCTGACATTGCAGTGCGGCTGGCGCGATGGGAATCCGCACTGTACGAAAAGCTCCGTGGCAAAGGTTATGATTGTATGGAAACGCATTGTCTGCGGGACGAGGTAAAGGCAAAATATAACCAACCCTATTTTCCAGGGAAAGAAAATGACCAGCAAAGCGCGCGGAACGCCATTCGGGTTCGGGCCGGAGTCGCCGGCAAGCCGGTTGAGATCTCGACGATTTTGGATAGATTGCGCCCGGTGGCGGAACGGCCCGCGCTTGCTCAGGTGCGGTATTATGTTCCCTGTGATTCGCGAGTTGAGATTCAAGACCTGAAGAATGGATGGGTTCCACAACTTTAAGGCGGCGGGGCCGCATCGGTCGAGTTAAGATACTGGGGGAGTTGGGAGAAGGAAATCTATGAACCGATTTGAAGGCAGCCATGGTGGACAAGCAGCGCGAGGCACACCGGCGAAGTGAAGAAGCCGCCATGCACCACCTCGTGGATTAGATTGTATGTGAACTTGGCGTGGCGTATAGGCCCACCCACCGCTACAATGTGCCTTAGACTTTATGGCACTGCCGTTTACGATTGATAACCAAACTACCTGTGCCGCGGATGCTCTGCGCGAATTGCTGGACCATGGCCGGGGTTGCCCGGTGGATATTGCATCGGCCTATTTTTCGATCAGCGGCTGGGAACTTTTAAGTGAGGGTCTGCGGGGAGTTGGGGCGCTGCGGCTGCTTTTGGGCAGCGAGCCGGGCAGTGGAGGCTATTTTGGCCTTACGGACAGCGCGAGAAAGTCGGGATGCTCGCTGGGAACGCCTGTGGGCCAACCGTCCAGCTTACATTCTCGCCAAGACCGGAAAAAAGGCAACATAAACTGTCACAGGACCGGACGGAAACTTGGTGGCGTTCCGGATTGGTTGTGGTAGAGTGTTATCTTTAATGTGGCGCGGTGCCGAACGTGGTGCCATTAAAAACAGGGGCACGCGCCGGCAAACCAACGGAGACATGCCCCGTGATTGCACAAGAAAATGGTTTGCTCCCGATTGTAACGCTGGGGGGCGTTGATCCTTGGAATGGGGTCGCACAAGCCGCTTCGCCGCACCTTGACCAACGGGGGTTGAATAAAATCCAAGGCGCTCTGGGGAACCGCGCTAAGAGCGTGGTTGTTGAGCGACATTACATCGACAAGGACTATCGCGATACGTTCACGAATTTTCACGCTAAGAAATTCAGCACGCCGGATTCCCGGTGCATTCGGCTTCATTTTTTTGGTGCTCCAGTTAACCACGAGCTCATCCGCGACAACACGGCTGTGCAGCCGCATTTTCTTGGCTACGTAGTGGTGCGCCCCACCCGGCCAAATTGTATTGGCCGGACCCTTTTGGCTCCGATGGCCTGCGGCGTTACCGATTGCTACCTCAGCCTCTGCAAGGAGGAGGTGTCGATCCAGGGCACGGTTTTAACGGTGGAGGGATTTCCTTTTATCAGCCAGGATGCCGACGTCACGGCGTGCGCCCAATCCGCATTGTGGATGCTGGCTCGGTATTTCAGCAACCGTTATCATGTGTACCCTGAGATTTACCCCTTCCGGTTGACTGCGCTGACGAAAGATTATTCGATCGGGCGCTTAGTGCCCACGGCCGGACTGTACGTCTGGCAAATGGCAGAGGCCCTCCGCCAGATCGGTTTTTCGCCCGTTATCTACAATCGTCACGAGCATGGCGATACTTTCGAACATCTTATGTACACGTACGTTGAGTCCGGTATTCCAATCTTGGCCGCCTTCGATAACCATGTTGTGACGCTTTTTGGGCATCGGTCGGCCTTCTCGGGGCAGCCAGCGCCCCAGACCATGTGTGGCCAGTTCACCTTCTCCTCAGAGTTCAACTGTGCGTTTTTTGGAAATGACGACAACGCCGTTCCCTACCAAACGCTTAGCTGCCACGGAAGCATGGCGCGTAATATCGATAAAGTCGAGCGGTTTATTGCAGCCCTGCCGGACCGAGTGTTTTTGCGGGCGGAGGGCTTCCAAGCCCTCCTGATGCAGGTTCTGCTTGGGCCCGATGTGGGCTTCCAGGCGCTCTCCCCGATCATTTCGCGGCAAAAACCGGTCCTTCGCCTGTTTCTGACCACGGGGCGGTCGTTCAAAAAGCGGATCGCGGTTCGCCGCATGGGGAACTCCTTGGTCGCCGATGTGTACCGGAACTTGCCCCTTCCTCATTTTATATGGGTTTGCGAAATTTCACACGCCGGGCTTTACCCGGCTAAAATAATGGGGGAGGTGATCTGGGATGCCACGCGTAATGCCCACGAGCGCGACGGTTGGATTGCGGTGCATTACCCCGAGGTGCTCGTTGTCGACGAGGGCGCAGCCTTGAATGAGCCGCAGAACCTTGTAAAATTTTCTCTCGCTTCGGCGTTCGGCTACCCGATATTCGAGAATAACCTGAGGAACTTATGAACACGCAGGAACCCCGAAGGCTCGAACTCGTCCCCGGTCAAAACCAGAAGGCCGAGCCTCTCTTCAAGACCAAGGAGGCCTACGAAAAATTTTGGGCTGACTTTTACGCGCAGGTAATGCCCATCTTGGACAAGCAGCGCGAGGCACACCGGCGAAGTGAAGAAGCCGCCATGCACCACCTCGTGGATTAGATTGTATGTGAACTTGGCGTGGCGTATAGGCCCACCCACCGCTACAATGTGCCTTAGACTTTATGGCACTGCCGTTTACGATTGATAACCAAACTACCTGTGCCGCGGATGCTCTGCGCGAATTGCTGGGCCATGGCCAGGGTTGCCCGGTGGATATTGCATCGGCCTATTTTTCGATCAGCGGCTGGGAACTTTTAAGTGAGGGTCTGCGGGGAGTTGGGGCGCTGCGGCTGCTCTTGGGCAGCGAGCCGGGCAGTGGGACGGATTTGGGGTTACACGCCAGCCAACGGCTGCTGGCGGAAATCAATGGCTTGGCCTTCACGGACCGGACGGTGCGGCTGGTGGAAGACCTGATAGCGTTTCTGCGGGTGGAGAAAGTACAGGTGCGGCTGTTTCAGGCAGGCTTCCTGCATGCCAAGGCTTATATATTTCATCAGGATCGGGTGGGGCCGGGGAATTATGCGGACCGATTGCGGCCTTTTGCGGCGATGGTAGGGTCAAGCAATTTTACGGGGCCTGGACTGACGACCAATAAGGAATTGAATCTGGTGCATCGGGTGTTTACCGATGCGGACGAGGTGGTGGACGCAGAGGCCGCCCGGCGTGTGGAATACCTTTTGCCTGTGTCTGTGGCACAGCCGCCCCCGGCTGTGAGTGAAACCGCAAACATGGCTCCGGCCAACCTCTGGAAACCGAATTATCGCCGGGATCTGCCGCACCTCCAAGCCACTGGGAGGCCCATTTTTGTGACCTTTCGCACGTCCAAAGGTTTCGTATTGCCCGAATCGGTGCGGGCACGGGTGCTGGCGCATTGTCGGCATGATGATGGGCAAAAAATTATTTTGCATGCCGCCGTGGTGATGCCCGATCATGTTCATCTTATTTTCACAGCGCTTCGTGATGCGCATGGTAATACGTATGGTCTGGCCGAAATAATGAACGGAATTAAAGGGGCCTCCGCGCATGGAGTGAACAAGGCGCTGGGACGACATGGCCAGGTCTGGCAGGATGAATCGTTCGACCATATATTGCGCAGCCATGAGAGCCTTGGGGATACCATCCATTACATCCGGGAGAATCCTGTCCGCAAGGGGCTAGTGGCACCAGGCCAGGATTACCCGTGGTTGTGGGTGCAAGGCAGGGTGGAGACAGGTGGGGAAACAGGTGAGGGCATGGGTACGGACACAGCCGAGGGTACAGCTAAAAGCACAGCTAAGGACACAGGGAAGGACACAGCCGAGGGTACAGCTAAAGGCACAGTTAAGGACACAGCCGAGGGCGGCTGTGCCACAAATGCCACAGGTGCCACAGGGGACACAAATGCCACAGGTGGCACGGTGGCTTGGTCGGCTCGCCGGGCCATTAAAAGCGAGGTGGGTGCCCGTGCGGTGATGGAATTGGAACAGTGGTTTGACCGCAACTGGCAAATATCCAGTGATTTTAAGCAACAGTTGATTGACCTGCTCAATAAGAGCAAATTCGGGCAACATGAATATACACCGTACCAAGTGTATTTGAAGGCGCTTTTTGAATATTTGAAGGACCAGGTGGGCGGCGGAGACCCGCTGCTTTGGGGGCGATCGGCTATTGACCTGGCGGAATTTCAGGAGGATTCGGTTAAACGGGCGCGGCGGATTTTGCAGCGGTATGACGGGGTGTTGATAGCGGATAGTGTGGGACTGGGGAAAACGTGGATCGGGAAAAAGCTGCTGGAGGGTTATGCGTATCATCAGCGGATGAAGGCGCTGGTGGTCTGCCCGGCGAGCTTGCGGCCCATGTGGCAACGGGAGTTGGCGGAATCCACCATTGCCGCGGGGGTTTTGGGAATGGAGGAAATGGGGCGGGATGATTTCGATGCGGCCCGGTATGCGGACGCGGACGTTATTCTGGTGGATGAATCGCATAATTTTCGCAGCAGCACGGCCAACCGCTATCTGGCATTGGATGATTTAATTCAGAGGCGCGGCGGACGCGGACGGGAGGGGGCGAGGAAGAAAATTATTTTGATTTCCGCGACGCCGATCAACAATGATTTGTATGATTTGTTGAATCAGATACGGCTTTTTACGCAAAATGAGCCGGATTATTTTCAGGAGGCGGGCATCAGCGATATTGACGCCTATTTTCGGCAGGCGCGGCGGAAGGCACGGGACGGAGGGGCGGCGGCGGGGGAATTGCTGTTTAATCTGCTCGACGAAATTGTGGTGCGGAATACACGGCCTTATATTCGGGCGGCCTATCCGAATGCGACCATCGGAGGGGAGCCGGTGCGGTTTCCGAATCGGCAGCTCAATACTGTTGAGTACAGCCTGGAGGCGGTTTACGGCGGAGTTTATAAACAGATTGTGGAGCAGGTGGAGGGGCTGTCTTTTGCGCCGTATCAATTGGAATCTTATAAACAGCCGCAGGCGACGGTGGATAAATTTGAAATGGGCCGGGAAGAGGGATTGGTGGGGATATCCAAGGTGCGGTTTTTGAAACGGCTGGAAAGCAGTATTGCGGCCTTTCGACTAAGCGTGCAGCGGGCGTTGGTGTTTGAGCAGGCGTATCTGGATTTTCTGTTGACCCGACGGGTGATAGGGAGCGGCGATTTCTGGAAGATGTTGCGCGTGGCCGGACTGGATGGCGAGGATGAGCTGGGGGCAAGCGCCTTGGCGGAGAAACTGGAAAGCACGGAGGCGGTGAAGGAATATCTGGCGGGTGTGAAGCCGGTGGACTTAAACCTGTATGATCTTCGCCGTTTGGTGCATGACCTGGAGCGGGATATAGCGGCCTTGAAAAAGCTGCACGTCGAAACGGAGCCGCTGGCGACGCATGACGCGAAGCTGGCAAAACTAAAGGAATTGCTGGCCGGGCCATTGCGGGGGCGGAAAGTGCTTATTTTCACCGGCTACAAGGATACATCCCGGTATTTGTTTGCGGCGCTGGCGCAGAGGGATGCGGAGTGGCTGGAAATGATGGGCAGGCCGCACATCAGGCGGATAGACAGCGGCAACAGTCCGGACGAACGCACGGGGATTGTGGCGGCGTTTGCACCGAAGGCGATGGGTGGTCTGCCGAAGGGAATTGCCCCGATTGACATACTTATTTCCACAGATGTGCTAAGCGAGGGGCAGAACCTGCAGGATTGCGGAATCCTGATTAACTATGACCTGACCTGGAACCCTGTGCGGTTGGTGCAACGCAGCGGGCGCATTGACCGGCTGCGTAGCGGGCATGAGCAGATTCAGGTTTGGAATGTATTTCCAGAAAAGGAACTGGAAGAGCTGCTGCACATTCTGGAGCGGTTGCAGGACCGCATCGGACAGATTGATGGGTTGGGAATGTTGGATGCGAGCGTCTTGGGCGAAGTGGTGCATCCGCGGACGTTTAACACCATTCGGCGGATTGCCAATGGGGATGTCACGGTTCTGGATGAAGAAGAGGGGCGAGCGGAATTGGCGGGGCCGGAGGTGTTGCTCAAGCAACTTAAGGAGATGCTGGGCAAGGAAGGCTCACGGGAGGTGGTTCAACTGCCGGATGGGATACATTCGGGTCTGCGGCGGCAGCGGGTGCATGGAATGTTCTTTTATTTCAGGGCCAAGCGGCCGCAGGGTGAGGGGGTTCGGCATTTTTGGCGTTACATTGATGCGAAAAGCCATGTGGTGACGGACAACCGTTTTGAAATTGCCCAGCTTATTTCGTGCCGCCTGGACGAGCGGCGGTACATCGGCGATCAGGATGTTTTCGATTTGCAGGAGCGGGTAATCCAGAGCATTTTAGGGGAAGAAGGCACGGCGACGGTAAGGTCAAAAATAGGCGCGGTGCCGGACCAGGTGCAAATTGGATTGGCGGAGGACTTGAAGGCAGCGTTGCGACGCGGGACGGTGGAGCGGGGAGGGGCCAAACAGGCGATTCAATTTTTGGGGCAACCGGCGGGTAAGGCGATTTTAGAGCAACTGCGGAAGGTGCGGGCGGACTATGCGGAACATCAAGACGACCAGCGATTGGCGGCGGAATTGGTGGGGATGGCGCAGGAATATTTGAAAACGGATGAGGATAAAACCGGACTGGAACAGGCAAGGCGAGAGGATTTGCAACTGGTTTGTTTTGAATATGTTTCGAGTTAGTGCCAGGGGGATGAGAAGGAAAAATAAATGGTAATGGGAGGCACCGATGGGCGCGGGGCGATGGGGGCAGTGCCTGGAATCTGGTGCGATTTTGGGCATGGCGCGGGCGGAGTACGCCGGGGCGAAATCCCGAAAGTCTGCGGGACCGGGCTGACGAGGAGGGGGCGTGGAACTCGCATCAGGCGGGGGGAACCAGGCGCGGTCGGCAGATGGAGCCGGTCGGAGTATCTTTCACCTCCACCCCCAATGCGGACAACTCCCGGCGCAGGGTGTCGCTGGCGGCGAAATCCTTATTGCGGCGGGCTTGCAGGCGCTGCTGCATCAGGGCATCGACCTTTTCCTGTACGGCGACGGGTAACGACCGCAGGGGCGGAAAAATAACGCCCAATACGTGATCCACGCGGCGCAGCGCGGCCAGGCCGGAGCGCGCCGCGGGATAGTCCAATCGTCCCTTTTTAGCCAGCGGATTGGCCCATGTGAATAGCGCCGCCAGGGCCGCGGAGATGTTCAGGTCGTCATCCAAGGCCCGGGAAAATTCATCGATCATGCCGGCTTCGCCCGGGTCCAATGAGACCTGATGAACGGCCAACCGGTCCGCATCGCCGGGCAGCGGCGCGGAGGTATCGCCATCACCGGCGGCTTCATCCACGGCGGCAACGTTTTGCGTGAGCTTATCGGCCAGATCGCGCAAAAACGCAATGGAGGCGGCGGCTTCATGCAGGCTTTGCAGGGTAAAGTTCGTGGATTCGCGATAGCGTGTGCAGATCAGGGCGTAGCGGATCACCAGTGGGTCGTACCCCTTTTTAGTCAGATCGCCGATGGTGAAAAAGTTGCCCCGTGATTTGGACATTTTTTCCCCATTCACCATGAGATGGCGGGTGTGCATCCAAAATCGGGCAAGCTCCTTGCCGGTGGCACCTTGGGACTGGGCGATCTCACATTCGTGATGCGGGAAGATATTGTCCTCTCCGCCGGTGTGAATATCTAAAGATTCGCCGAGAAAGTGCATGGCCATGGCGCTACATTCAATGTGCCAGCCGGGGTATCCCTGGCCCCACGGCGAATCCCAGCGCATGAGATGGGTGTGGTCCGGCTTCCAGAGGAAAAAATCGGCCGGGTGGCGTTTGGCGGCCTGGGCGTTGGTACGTCCGCCGGCACCGTGGGCCAAGCGCTCTAGATCGTTGCCGGACAATTTTCCATAGGCTGAAAAACTGCCTACATCATAATAGACCACCCCATCGGCGGCCACGTACGCGTGGCCGTTGGTCAGCAGGCGCTGGATGAGTTGGATGAAATCGGCGATATGTCGGGTGGGCCGCGGCATCACGGCTTCGCGCGCAGCGGCATCGGCGGCGCGGTCGTAATCAGCGACCACCGCCAAGCCCAAGGACCGGGCGTCGGCGAGGAAGACCTTGGCAAAAAAATCCGCCACTTGAAAAGGATCGTTGGGGTCCGCCACGAGAGCCTGGCCGGCCTTTTTAGTGGCCTTCATTTTTTCCACGGCCAGTTGCAGTTTATCCTGGCCGGCACCGTCGGCGACGGCATCATCGGTCATGTGGCCGACATCGGTCATGTTCATCACCTGATGGACGCGGGCCTGGCGGAATTCCAGATAGCGGCGTAAGACATCGGCGAACAGAAACGCGCGGAAGTTCCCGATGTGGGCGTAATCGTAGACGGTGGGGCCACAGGAATACATACGAACCAATGCCCCCCGCAGCGGATCCACCGGGTCCGGCCCCGGAGCCAGCGGAATAAATTCCGTCAAGCTGTGGCTTAGCGTGTTATAAAACATGGTGGGCATGGAGGGCCTGACTCCGGCTGGTAACGTCGGCTGGTGATGGCGGGACAAAAGCCCAAGCCTATTGCGCGGCGGGAGTTTGCGGCTTGGTTTTGGAACCGCCGGCAGCCTTCTTTTGAGCTGCTTTATTACGGGCCGCCTGAGCCAGGGCGGCGGCGCGCATGGCCGCATATTGCTGTTGCAGAACGGGATTGTTAATTTTAATCTTGGCCGTCTGCCAGAGGCGGCCAATTTCACGCTGGCCCCATTGATTTTCAAGCAGGAGGCTGAGTTTTTTCACGATGATGGGACGCACTTTATTCATGGATACCTTTTGGGCGGGAATTTTTTCCAGCAGCCAAAGCAGGTGAAATTCGCCGTTGATCGGGATGGACGGTGAGAGTACACCGGGGGTCAGGCGAGCGGCGGTATGCAGCAGAACTTCAGGCAAGGTGGGATTGTCCAACGGTATAAGCACCACCCCGCCGTTTTGCGCTGTTTGTTGATTCAAGCTCATGGCTCGGGCTACTTGTTCCGGATTTTTGTGGTCTTTCATAATCAGGTGGCGCACGGTTACCGCGTCGCTCAGGCTGCCAACCACAATATCCACCGCTTTAACCTTCGGGCCAAAGTTGACGTTGTAGGCTTCCTGAATCTGTTTTTTGGTGACATGGATATGCCCTTTGGCCAAGGCCTTGATATAGGCACTGCGCCACAGCTCCAGACGGAATTGCGCCACCGTTGTTCCCCGGGCCGCCAGCACCCGGGCCAAGGCGGCATGGCGCTGGCCTTGCGGAACATGCTCGGCGGAAAATTGTTGCAGGATTTTTTCTTCCTGAGCATCCACCACGCTTTTTCCGACGTGAACGCCTTCCCGGGCGCAAGCCTGCCGCAGCAAAGTAACTTGCACCCACTCGTTAAAGAGCCCCATACCATAAAGCTCGGTGAGCGTTTTCGTAAAGGACCGGGCGCTTAGCCTTTGGCCATTGATCCGGGCCAGCGCCGGCTCGTGGGGAAGCGCAAGCTTCGGCAGGAGCGAAATGTGCGTGGCCGCAGCCGCATCGGACACGGCCGCGCCGACAGCAGGGCCAGTGCTCAGGCAGGCCATGCCCAAGACCACAAGGGCCGCGGCGATTACAGATCGTGTGGTTAAAGCGCTACCCTTTACCCGTAAAGAGACAAGTTTGGTTTTCAAGCAAAACTCCTGTTAAAATCTGTCCAGCGCCACCCATCGGCTTTCATGACTGACCATCGACTGTTGCCTGCTTGCGCAAGGTGCCAAACGGTCCAATGTGTAATATCCTAGTATCAGCAAGCGGGTTTGGCCAGCCATGGACACCTGCCGATCCGGGCCAGCGCTGGGCAAAATCTGGGCAGCCATGGCCAATTGACGAGCCGAGTTTGCGCCTGCTGCCTGGTCAGCGCTACAACGAAAGGCCCAAACCCGCGGCGCTTAGGCCTTGCCCAGAGTTACTCCACCCCGCGGAAACGAGCGTACAACCCCAATCAACACACCTTGAATTCGTACATCCTGGCGGACATAGATTGGCTGCATGGTACCATTGGCCGGCTGAAGGCGCACGCGATTCTTCTCGCGAAAATAGCGCTTGAGTGTAGCGGAGCCATCTTCCAGCAGGGCTACCACAATTTCACCGTCGCGGGCGGTGTGGCGGCGCTCGATAATGACGTAATCGCCGTCGGCAATATGGTCTTCAATCATGGAATCTCCGCGGACGCGCAGGGCAAAGGTTCCGGCACGCGACACAAACAAGTCGGAGACATTGAGGGTGTCGGGGGTTTCCGTGGATTCAATGGGCTGGCCAGCGGCAATGGCCCCGCAAAGGGGCAGATCCGAAGTTGATCCTTCGCCCGGCAAGCGTGTGGTGGGGTCAACATTCAAAGAGCGAGCCTTGTGCGGTTCCCGCAGCAACAGTCTTTTTCGTTCGAGCGCTTCCACGTGCTCGAACACGGTAACCTTTGAAAGATGGAGCAGGTCGGCGAGTTCCTGCATGGTCGGCGAATAGCCATGCGCTTTGCGAAAATTCCGCAACGCCTGCAGAACCGCGAGTTGTTTGGGGGTTGCATTGGTCAACAGACACCTCCGATAAATGGGGAATCCATGTGGGAATGGCCGAGGCAGCCGGATCGGCCGGTACCAGCGAATGATGCGGGCGGTGCCCGACCAGGGCGGCGGGCCTGTTCCACCCGCGCTGCCGGGGGCCTGAGATTTTTTGCCGCCAAGGTTGCCATGTGTCCACGGTTCCACAGTGGCGACAGGGGATAAAACATTCCGGATGCGTTTCAACACGGCGAACCCGGCCCGGATGAATTCCGCGAAACCAGTCTCGTATTTCCGCCCCCAGCAGGGCCAAGGGAGTTAAGGCGGGACCGGTCTGATCGTGGCTGGCATTCGTCGCCGCGTCGTCTTCCTGGGAGCTTTCGGGACGGTAGCGATGCGGATACCAATCGACCAGGTAACTGCCGCCGGGACCGAAGCTGCACAACGGCAAATCTTGCTGCCGCAAATTCGGCAGACCCAGCAAACGAGCGGCAGGCACAGCACGGGTTGACAATCGGTAAAGGCCCAGGCGATAAGGGGATCTTGCGGCAGCACATCGTTGAACCACCGGGGCAGCGGAACAGTCAAGCATGGTCAGGACTCCTTTCCTTTTGCGCCATCAGCCCTTGCCGAGCTGAAGACCAAGCCATTCTTACGGTGCATCTTCATCACCTTTTTTCTCTTTCGGACGGTCCGGTTGAAAACCTTTAGACAATCCGTAAGGTATCTGTTTGGATAATATACAAAACAGGTACCAAACGTCAAGTGATCGCAGAGCTATTTACTGGATTCCGGGAGGTTGGGGACCGGGCAAAAACAACTTCACACTTTCCGGCTGGTCCTTTTGCCCGCCGGCTTCGTTGCTGGCTCGTTCCAGACCCACTGCCGGGGTATGCGCCTCGCTCACGCCTCGCCAGCGGCCAAAATTTCTGCGCCGTAAAACATGAATTTATTTTTGCGCGGTCCCTTACATGGCCCTTGCGGCCTTTTTGGCTTTATGGAGGGCCGCACGCAGAAATTCAATGCCGGTTTGCACATCACCACGGCGATTTTCGCCCGCTTCGCGTTCGATGGCCAGCGCGCCGGAATAATGGCATTTCGATAACGCCGCGATCAGATGGTCTAATCGCGCATCACCCTGCCCCAGAGGGACTTCAACCCCGGCCCAAGCATCGACGTTTGGTGGGGTGATTTTTCGCGCGTCTTTGGCATGAACATGGCGCACATAAGGCATGAGTAAATTTACCGCGTCCACGGGATCTCCCTTGCCGTAAAGGATCATATTGGCAGGGTCAAAATTCACCCCCACATTGGGCCGCCCAATGGCTTGCAGGAACGCGTGGAGATCGGCGGCGGTTTCCTGGCCGGTTTCAAAGCAAAGCGTAACCCCGGTGGGTGCCATAAGGTCCAGCAGACGCTGCAAACGATCGACCAATTTATCAAATGCGGCTCGATCCTTCCTGGAAGGAACAAAACCAATATGCGTGGTTAAAAGCGTTACCCGCAGCGATTGACAGATGGAGGCGGCACGCAAAATCAGAGCGGCACGGTCGGCGGCGGTAGCATCCGGCACCAAACCGCCGGTGCGGCGAATGTGCGCGAGCGAACCGTAATCTTCCCCTTGAAAGCCCACCATGCCGGCCGAAATAACCAACGGGCTTTGGTGAAATGTGTCGATGGCGGTGGCCCGCTGCTGATCATTCATAGCCAGCAGATATCCCAGAGCCAGATGCACCGCGCGCAGGCCCAACTCGTTCATCACGGCCCGCAAAGCGGGTTCTTCCTCATGATGAACGGACCAACTGCACATGCCAATTTCAAGTGGTTTAATTTTCTTGACCATGGATCGCATTTCTCCTTATTGGCCGCCAACGAATCCGGATTGATCGTTCAATAATAGGCTGGCCGGGAAAAATCGCAATGGATGACGCGGTTGGCGAGCCAAAGACTTCTTCGTTGCGGCGATGGGGGCAACGCCGGCTAAGGGAAAGGCAGAGGGTCAGGCACTGCGGTCATAAATCCAACTGAAGCGCGCGGGTGGGCGGGCGGCCTGATATTCGCGGATTCTGTCGGCAAAGGTGGCGTAGCGTTCCGCTTGCCGACATAAATAGTCCTGCGCCTTGGCCGCCGGGCCGCTGACGGATCGCTCCCCAATGCGCCAAGTTTTTACGAGATGATCAATGATCCGTGCGTAATCATGAACGGTATAAACCTCCAGGCGCTGGGCGACAGCGGCAAATTGATCAAAAAGATCCGGGATCTTGCCATCGTACATCAACCGCCCCGGCATGGAGATCAGGCCACGCATCATATCACGAAACGCCAGCACGCCGCCGGAGGCATCCAGGTCCAGCACTTTATCGAACATGCGGGTGTAAAAGGTTTCGTGACGGGATTCGTCGCCGGAAATTCGCTGGCAGATTTTGGCCAGATTGGCGTCTCCCTGCGCACCGGCGAGCTTGGCCACATTGCCATGGGAAATTCGCGTGGCCCGTTCTTGAAATGATGTGTAGACCAGACCGCCATAGGGTTCCTCATTTGTTTTGGGGTTAAATCCCCGGGCGATCAGGTGATGCACCGTCAGCTCTACGCTGCGCATGTTCACACGGCCGGTCAGGCGCAGGTAGGCATTGAGGAGATCGCCATGACGATTTTCCTCCGCGGTCCAACCACGCAGCCACTGGGCCCACGGTCGCGCGGCATCTCCTTGTTCGTCTCGGGCAATGACATTCAGGGAAACAGAATAGTTGGGCAGGGCTTCCTCGGTGACCATATCCCCTACCAACACCACCAGCAGTTCATCGGAAATCTGGCGGGCCTGGTCGCGAAAGTCCGCCAACTGGTCTTTCCAATTTTCCGTCGCCAAGTCGGGCAGGAAATCTGTCGGCTGCCAGGCGCGGTCGATCGGGGCTAAGAAACCCAGATTTTCTCCTACGGTGCCTTCCAAGTTGGCTAGAAGTTCATGGTGGCTTTGAAGATAGGAGGTATTGCTTTCGGGCATCATCATTCTCGGGCTGGATTATGGCCCCCGATTCGCGGGGTAACGTGGTCTCCATGACTTTATGGGCGTCCAACCGACAAGCGACAACATTGTCCAAGCACGCGAACGACCGAAACTTGACTTCTATAATACCACAACGCACGCGAGTATGGAACCCCCCCCCGCCGCAACTATGGCGCTCGAAGCGGCCGCTTTTATTCCGGGTGACAGCCAGAGAGTCTGGGCGGGTGCGGGCATAAATTTTGGAAAGAGTTGGACCGGTGTGTTTGGCGGAAAACGCCATCCGCGGCGCGTGGGAGCGCCGCCGACGGCAAAAAGGTGGAATTGGTTCCGGCATTGATTTTGGATGGAGTCGGGCAGTTGCCGCAAAATTTGGCAGCACCACGATCTGATTGCACCCGCCAAAAAAGACTTGCAGGATAACCCCCGGCGGCTATGCTTTTCTACGGTTGTTGCGCATTTGGGGCCGCGCGGTGGCGAGCCGCAGCTTTCGCTGGTTATAAAGGACTGGCCGACTGGCGGCGGCGTAGATGGAGGTTTTTCATTGGCTCTTCGTCGATGCCTTCGAGTTTTTTTTTATGCCGCGGCGGTTTTTCCAATCGGATTATGTGCGGCGGCGCAGGTGCCGCCGTCAACGGACGCGTTGGTGGTCAGCCGGGCTAAGTTCACACACATTGCGGATGCTGCGATAGCTTGGGCCAAGCACCACCCCACAGCTCCGCAAAGCCCCCGCCTGCTGGCTCGCGTCATCATGGCGGCCAGCGTGAGGGCTGATGACGGATCCCAGTTGATGGTCGCAGCACGCCGCTTGCTGACCGATTTTCCCCAAAGCATTGAAGCGCGATATTCCCTGGCCGCGACGCCCACTGCCAAGGCATATCGCCTGCTGGTTTCCAAGATGCTTTATTGGTATGGGTCCAGACCGGATCTTCGCCGGGCAACCGCAGTGGATCATCTGCTTCGCGTAGGCCTGAGGCGTTTTGCGCTCCCGGGTATATATAAGGGCCAGTTCGTAGATGCCATGCTTTGCTTTCTGGCCGCTCGGCAAGCCGACGATGCGGCGGTCGCCGACGAAATGCTGGGATGCACCGAGCCGTCTCCGGCGGACAAAAAAAACATGTCCGTCACCGCGGCAGACGAAATTCGCGAGCTGGTGACCAGCAGGAACATGACGGCATCACAGAAGCTTGCAGACCTGAGCGTACTGGGGCGAAGGTCCGCCTCGGTCGTCCTGCTGGAACATTACTACCTGCACCGGATGTCCCCCGCCTTGAGACGTTCTCCCCGGTGCTTGCGAATCAGGGCACAAGTGCTGGTGTCTCGGGACAATTTCCGTCGCGCTCTGGTAGTTTTGGCGCACGCCCAAGCTAAGAGCCACAACGCCAAGGCTGAATTGATGCAAGTCTATTGCAACGCGGTGCTGGACAGGGCCGGGCCCGCCGCAGCCGCCGCTATGCAACTGCGCCGCGACTTTCCACAGAGCCGCTGGCTTACCGAGGCTTGCGAATTAGCAAAGCTCGCCGCCGCAGAGCCTGTCGCGGACCGCCAACTCACCCGTTTCTTGTTGGCCCGCCTACAGTGGGCAGGCAGGAAGCTTACCGGCATGCAAATTCATGCCACGCTTAAGCCGACTTCCGGCACACCGTGGAAAGGTTATTGGGGCGTTAGCGATGGGCACCTTGCCGTGCAAGTCTGGCACAAGGGTAGCGTGGATGCGGCGCTGGCCTCCAACCATGGAACGTCGCGGATTTTTGACCCGCGGCGAAAGAAAACATTTGTCCTTCCGCCAGCGACTACAGGCGAAATGCCAGCAGCATCGCCCAATCCCGTAGCCTCGCCGCCAGCCGAAGTTTCAGACCTCTTGGCGACCTTGGGAAGCCGGGAACTTAGCGCCCGCGGGCTTGTGAATGAATATGTGCCTGCCAGGCTTAAAACCTATCTGGGGGTGCAGGAGCTTTTCAAGCTCCTGCACTACAAGGGCGGCTTTGTCGTTCCGCCGGCACGCAACGGCACCGCGATTACCTACGCCATTGTATTTGCCGGGATTGATAAACCGGGATTGTGGCGGATCACCGCAAAGGTTCGGCGAGGCGGGTCGACTATCAGCATTCGATGCGCACATTGGGCCGCGCTGCGGGTGACCACCAGTTCCTCCTCGCATTTCCACATTTCACCACCCCCGTGGCCCGCCGGGCCGGTGGTACGTGTTAAAAATCCAGCGGATGAGAACATGGAAGTTCTGAAGGTTCTCCTGCAGGGTTGGTTGCCCGCAGGCATGAAGGCCCTGGAGTCTCTGGCGTCGAGGCGGCTGCCCGGCTTGGCGGTACAAATTCCGGCACTGACGCCCCATTGCTACGTGCGGGACAAGCAATGGAATGCGCCACCGTTTACGGGGAGCCCGCGTCATGCGCTGCCGGCAAAATTCCGCACCGCCGCCCGTCGACGCGCGGCGGCCGCGCTGGCTTGGGCAAAAGACCACCGGAATTCCGGTACCGTGCCGGCTAAGTTATTTCACGCCATTATGCTCGCCAAGCTGGCTCACCACCCCAAGCTTCGCGGAAGAATTGAACGGTGGCTGATATTGCATGATGGTGCCAGCTTGCAGGGGCGCTATGATTTACAACGATTTTCCACACCAAAGGAGTTTGGCCGCCTCGTCCAGGCGATGCTGGATGCCAACGCGGTGCGTATGACCCGCCGCCGGGCGGTCGGGGTTATGCGTGTCTTGTACTACGGCGTGGAGCGTTTCAACCACGACAAGACGTTCATTGACCTGTTTGGGACCGGCAATCACGTGGCTGCGGCGTTTTGTGCGGGCGTGGCCAGCCAAGCCGGCTGGACCAAGGTGGCCGCGGAGTTAAACGCTTTGGTGGCGGAGCTGGCCCACTCGGATAAGACGCTGGCCACGGTCCGCCACGCCCTGTCGCAACCCGACCTGACCAATGGGCAAAGAATCCAGGCGCTTGCCGAGGTGGATAAGTCCCGGCAAGCTCCGTTTCTGGCGGCGTATTTACTGGCGCAGATGGGGCACCTGGCCCGCGAGAATCCGGGCACAGAGCGTGCCGCGGCGCTGATTTACCTGCAAACCAACCACCTGCGGCGTGCCTTAGCCTGCACGCAAGAGTTGCAGGAAAAAGGAGCCACCGCGCAGGCGGAATTCATCCGGGCGGATTGCCAGATGCGATTGGGCCATACGCGGGCCGCCAGGAAAACCACGCTGCACGCGCTGAAGTCGTTTCCCCACAGCCGATGGCGGAAAGAGTTGCAGCTGCTGGCGGAGGTCTGCATGTCCAATCAAGAAAATAGGCGGCTTTACGCCGCGACACTCCTGCGGGTCGATCAGTGGTTGATCCACCGCGCCTGGGGAGTTGAGCTTACCGGCAAGCTCGACTTGCCCGGTATGCGGCCGTGGGCTATCACCGTGGCCGCCCAGTCAGGTTTTTGGCAACTGTACGCCGACCATGGTGGCCAGCCCGCCGTGGCGGCCCGAATAACCCGGCATGCCGTTTATGTGCTGGCGCAAGCACGTCCGCTGATCCGAGTTTTCCGTGTTTCAAATGCGTGTGCCGGCTTGGCTCTAAGTTTCCTCCAGCGGGCAGAGGGTGGATGGGCCTTTTCAGTGGAAGCCCCGCTGAATTGCGGAAATCCCGGAGGCCATTACATTTTCATGCCGCCTCAACAGCAGCTCCGTAATCGCTATTTTCACACCGCCGCGGGTATCCGGCAATTCCTAGCCGCCAGCACCACAGTCGATTTATTTTTAGCGCCCATCGCCGGTCATAATTGCGAAACATTGACGGTTGCGGCGATTTCGCCGATGCAGCCGCAAGAACACACCTACGTTTTTCGGTTAGGTAACGACGGCCAACCGCGGTCCATCCACCTCGGAACACATATTGGGGTTCGTTTCCATTTCCTGACCCGCAGGGGGCAGCATTTCCACAAACCTCCGTGGCCGTCCTACAGGGCGGTGGTGGTCAAGGGCGGCAACGCGGCGGTCTTGAACGCGTGGATGGCCCAAATCAGCCACATCATCCTCGCATTGGAAAGATCCACGGTGGCCGAATCCAAAACCGACGGGGCTAAAGCTGCCAAGCCGAAACCGGCGCGACCATCCCAGCGCCGATAGAGCCAGGCGGCGCCCATGGTCGCGGCCGATTGGGATTCGTGGTGATCGGTGGCCTGCACCCAACATCCTGCGATCAGTTGACAAGCCATGGACAATCTGGTCAAATTTGTTCATGTTTGTTCACGATCGCCATCAGGTCATCCTGCAACATTTGCTGAAAAAACCGCGCTGGTCGATTGACGCGCTGCTGCGTGAATTGCCGGTGTCGCGTTCCACCTTGCGTCGCGATCTGGTTGATCTGGAACGCCGACGATCGGTCATCCGCGTCCATGGCGGCGTGATGCGACCGGATTTTGTACATGGCGAACTTACTTTTGACCGTCGGCAGCGCCAGCACGAGGATGAAAAGCAGAGCATCGCCCGCATGGCCGCGGCAATCGTGCCCGAGCAGGCCAGCGTTTATCTGGATGCGGGTACCACGACCTTGCGGGTGGCGGAGTTGCTCTTGCCGCGGCGGCGGCTTCGACTTTTCACACATTCGCTGCGGGTGATGAATCTGGCAACCACGGGTCATGCCGCCATCACCTGTCTGGGCGGCGAACATCGGCCCGGCAGCGACGCTCTGGTGGGAAATCTGACCTTGAAATGGCTGGAAAATCTCCGCTTTGATGTGGCGATCATCGGAGCGTCGGCGGTTGGCGGGGAGGGAGCCTTTACCACGGAACTCTCCGAATGCAGCGTTAAACAGCGCATCTTGCAACGCACCGGAAAAAGTATTTTGGTTTGTGATTCGTCCAAGTGGAATGGCTCGGCGGCGGTGCACTTCGCCGATTGGAAGGACTTTCACACATGGGTTTGCGATGCTGGCCTGCCGACGTCGGCGCGGCAAGAGGCCCGTCGGCATGGCATTCCCCTGGAACTGGCCCAGCAACAAAAAGGAGCCGCGGCATGAAGCGATCCGAGGTCAACTGCTATTTGCGTCAGGCGATGGAGTTTTTTCAAGCGCAGCAATTCCGTTTGCCCCCCTTCGCCGACTGGACCCCCGACGAGTGGCAACGGCGGCACCAGGAGGCCGTGTACCTTAGTGCCCGCAAACTGGGTTGGGATGTCACCGATTTTGGCTCAGGCAACTTTGGGCAATGCGGCCTGCTGCTGTTTACGCTGCGGAACGGCTGCCCCGGCGACCCGGAAAAGATATTTGCTGAAAAGATCATGATTGTTCGCGAAAACCAGCGTACTCCTTTCCATTTTCACTTTCAAAAAACGGAAGACATCATCAATCGGGGTGGCGGTACGCTGGTGGTGGAACTTTATAATTCCGACAGCGCGGGCAACTTTATTTCCGGCCAGGTCAAGGTACGGTGCGACGGTTTGATCCGCAGCGTGGCCGGCGGCGGCAAGATATTGCTTGCGCCGGGTGAAAGTATCACACTGGTGCCCGGCGTATACCACAGCTTTTATGCCCAAGGGGGCGACGCTCTTATCGGTGAGGTATCGAGTGTAAATGACGACACCATTGATAATCGCTTTCATCAGGCGCTGCCCCGCTTTTCGGACATTGAGGAAGATGAACCACCGCTGCGGCTGCTTTGCAGCGATTATGCCCGTTTGGAGGACTAGCACGTGACCAAAACCCTGGATACCAAATTGGCGGCACTGGCCCATGACCGCTTTGGCAAAGCGTTTATTCTGGCGGATGCCAAGGACGCCGACATGGCCTTGGGCATCGGTGCGGCCGGCCCTAATCCGCGGGCGGCCACCGATGGCTTTCCCAGCCGGACGATGGTCGAATATCGGGCGAACATTCGGGAAATTGTGGCCCAGGGACTGGTGGATATCATGCTGATGAGCTGTTCCACCAGCGACGAATTAACGATTCGCCAGCGAATTTTCGATCATTGCGCGATCACCCCGGCGGTCCGCGCCAACGATACGACCGATATTCATCTGTGCCGGGGCGGCGGTTATGCCGGCAGTCCGGCATTGCCATTTTCCTCGGCCACGATTGATTTAATACAAACCGGCCAGGTGGATGGCATGGCCGCAGACCGCGACCTGGGGGCCAATCTGGGTCTCTATTCGGTGACCTTCAACAATCTGCCCGACCACGACCTGCAAACGATGCAAGCCTACAAGATGTTTCGCTTGGAAGCTCAGGCCAAGGGCTTCCGACATTTTCTGGAAGTGTTTGATCCCAATGTGCCCCCGGCGATACATCGCATTGCGCCGGAACTCATTGGTGGATTTATCAATGACCATATTTGTCGGCTGCTGGCGGGCGTGCCACGCGCGGGCCGGCCGATATTTCTGAAAATTGTCTATCATGGCCCCCGCTACATGGAAGAATTGTGCCGCTATGATGAATCGGTGATTGTCGGAGTTCTGGGCGGCAGCGCGGGCACCACGTATGACGCGTTCAAGCTGCTCTTTGACGCAAAAAAATATGGTGCCCGCGCCGCCCTCTTCGGCCGCAAGATCAATCATGCCGAGCATCAACCATCTTTCGTCGAAATGTTGCGTACCGTGGCGGATGGGGACATCACGCCGGAGGAAGCGGTTCGCGCCTACCATGGCAAATTACAGGGCCTGAACATCGCCCCGCATCGCCGACTGCATCAGGATTTACAGGCCACCAACGGCATTTCCCGTTATGGCGCAGCCGCCGGCAGTCCAACAGGGCCGGTGCGGCGCCTTGCGCATACGGTTGACGATTCGGATTAACCCCCAGGACCACGCCGGAGCAAACTCGTCCATGATCCAGCAATCATCGCAACATTATGATGTTATCGGTATTGGTGTGAGCGCCGTGGATGATACGCTCACCATCGAGAAATACCCACGGCCCAACGTCAAGGTGCCGGTACTGGAGTCGACGCGTCACGGGGGCGGACTGGCCTGCACCGCCACCGCCGCAGCCGCCATGCTGAGCGGCCGCGCCGCCTTTATCGCCCGTTTCGGCGACGATGAGCTATCGCGCTATATGCGTGAAATACTTGCCCGACGCGGTGTGGATGTGTCGCACATCGTGGCTGATGCGGCAGGCCAGCCGTATCATAGCCGCATTCTCATTGATGCTTCCACGGGTGAACGAACAGTGTTTTACGATCAGCGACGGTTCAGGCCGGTGCAGCCGGACGATTTGCCCGATGCACTTCTGGCTTCCACAGCGGTATTGCTGGTGGATTTTCTCAATCCGCCCAGCCCGATAGATCTGGTCCTGAAGGCCCGTCGATTACGAGTCCCGGTGGTGGTGGATCTGGAAGCGCAGTTGCCTGAGTCTGGATTATTGGCAAAACAGGTAGATCATCTGGTGGTACCGGAGGAATTTGCCCGGTGGGTTACCGGCGAGCCACACCTCCAGGAAGCGTGTGCGAGCCTGGCGGGTACTCCCCGCGCTGCCACGGTGGTGACGGCTGGGGCGGATGGTTGCTGGTGGACCGATTCGGCCGCCCGACCACCTGTTCATCTACCCGCGTTTGCCGTCAAAGCCGTCAGCACCAATGGCTGCGGCGACACGTTCCACGGGGCCTACGCTCTGGCCATCGCCCGACAATTGACCATCGCGGAGGCGGTGCTATTTGCCTCGGCCTGCGCTGCCATCAAGGCGGCGGGCGCCAGCGGAGGTTGGGACGCCTTGCCGACGGCCGAGCAGGTGGCGGCGTTTTTGCGCGAAAGGCTGGGGGCCGATCATCCCCACCGCCACATCATTGCGGCGGTGGAGGCGTTGGCTGCCAAGCCCGGTAGACCCTAAAATAGGACAGCACCTTCTATTATCAGGAGAATATCCCATGGCCGAAGTATTACCACAGGTTAAAAAGTTTCTCGCCGATGGACCTCTGCCTTTTTACATTGGCGGTGAATTTATACCGGCGGTGGCCGGCGGCGCTTTTGAAACGCGCGACCCAGGTAGTGGTGAGGTGCTGGCGCGCGTGGCGGCCGGCGAAGCTGCCGACATAGACGCCGCGGTTGGTGCGGCGCAACAGGCCTTTGACCAATCCGGCTGGGCCAATCTGCCCGCCAATGATCGGGCGGTGATTCTCCACCGCCTGGCAGACAAGGTGGATGAGCAAGCCGAGGTGCTGGCCCAGATTGAATCGCTGGATGTGGGCAAACCGCTGGGTCAGGCAAAGGGTTTTGATGTTCCATCGTTAAGTCAGGCTCTGCGCTACTTTGCCGATCTGGCCGTACAGACCCGCCTGCGCGAACCCATTGCCCTGCGGGGTCTGGAAGCGTATACCTATCGGAGTCCGTATGGTGTGTGCGGCTTTATAGTTCCGTGGAATTTTCCGCTGTTGCTGTTGGGGTGGAACATCGCCCCCGCTTTGGCGGCGGGCAACACCGTGCTGGTTAAACCCGCGGAGGACACCCCTTTATCCACCCTTTATTTTTGTCGTCTAGCCGAGATGGCGGGCGTGCCGGCCGGCGTTATCAACGTGGTCACGGGCTTTGGAGCCACGGCGGGAGCGGCGCTGGCAAGCCATCCTGGCCTGGCCCGGGTAGCGTTTACCGGCTCGCCGGAAGTGGGCCGCGCGGTGGCTGTGGCGGCGGCTAAAAACCTTATTCCCTGCAAGCTTGAACTCGGCGGCAAGGGGGCCGCGATTGTTTTTGACGATGTGGATATTGCCCAGACAGCCGAAAAATTGGCCCAGGCCGTGACGCTTAACTGCGGCCAAGTCTGCTGCACGGCTACCCGCTGGATCATTCACCAGCGTATTTATCCGCAGTTTGTGGATGCGGTGAAAGCGAAACTGCAGGCCGTTCGCCTGGGTTACGGCCTGGACTCGGCCACGGACATGGGCCCTGTAGTTTCGGAAAAGCAGCGTCGTCGCGTGCTGGGCTATCTGGAAAAGGGCCAGGCACAAGGGGCAACGGCCGTTCTACAAGGTGGTGCGGAGGCCTCGCTTCCGGGTTATTTCGTTAAACCGGCACTGCTGGCCGGTAGCCCCGACAATATTTGTGCCCGCGAGGAGATCTTTGGTCCAGTGGCCTTTTTGATGAAGTTCTCCACGCCGGAGCAGGCTATTGAGCTGGTTCATCGCAGCCGTTACGGCCTGGCGAATTCGGTGTGGTCCGCCGATGTGCCGCGGGCCCGCAAAATGGCCGAGGCACTGGTGGCGGGTAATTCCTGGATCAATGCCCACAATGTCTTTGCCTATGGCTTGCCCTACGGTGGGGCCAACCTGAGCGGCTTTGGCGGCGGTGTGAACAGTCCCGAAACGCTGCGCGATTACCTGCGCCCGCAGTCGATCGTGCGGCCATACGATTGATCTGGCGGCGGGGTCGTGCCGGCCAGCTTCAGTGGAAGAGGCCCTTGAGCAAACCACCGGCGTGCTTGAGTGTATTGCCGATGTCCTTGCCGATATTTTTAAGCGGTTTTCCCGTTAATTTCAGATGCGGATGGGCGGTGGTACCGGTGATTTTCAGCGGCAGCGGCACGGCCAACCCACCGCCGGTGGCGCTCACGTCGACATCCAGCGTATTGTTCAGGGCCACCCAACCGGAAAAATCCACCCCCATGGAGACCAACACCACTTTCATGTGCTGGTAATAGACTTTGCCGCCCTGAAGGTGAAAGTCGGTCGGTCGAATACCGCTGTCGCTTAACCTGGCCTGTCCGCCGCCGGATACGTTAAAAAAATGCTGCGGATTCAGCCCGGCAATTAATGAATAGAGCGGACTGTCGGATGAAACATGGGTGGCACTGACCGTGCCCGCCAACGTACCCACTTCTTTGAGCCGCGCCGATGAAAGTGGAATATCCGCCTGGTTAAGCGACAAATTCAGCAAGCCGCTGACCTTGGCCACTCCCCCTACCGGCTTAAATGACATACCCCAGGAGATCGGCAAAAATTTAAGTACGGAGGAACCCAGGGCCGTGTTAAGTTCCATGTTGTTTACCAGATGCAGGGGTTTATTGAGCACATAAGCCGGGGTTTTACGATTCAGATCAACAATTCCCGCGAGATTGATGGTACCGTGATTGGCCGGAATGCTGCTGGGGATCAGATGAATGACGCCTTGGCCGGCCTTGACCGCGATTTGGCCCGGGCCAAGATTGATACCGTCGATAGAAATCCGCTGAAAAGCAAAAGCCGTGGTGGCTACGGTAAGCTGGCGGAATTGCCGCAGGCCCGTTCCGCCGGCCCACGGGCCCGAAATGGCCAGCGGCATCACTTCCTGGCCCCGCATCACCAGTCCCGCCGGCAGCCAGGGCGAGAGCAAGGTTTGCAACCGCTGGAGATCATAGTGCACCGCGCCGGTCACGGACTCGTTGCCGCCCGGCCCCCAGGCCAGCGTGCTGCCCTTGTTAATCACCACACTGTTGCCGGCCCCACCGGCGGGGGGTTGTTCAGAAAGACCACAGTTGCTCAGACACGCAAACGTATGCGTCTGAAGGTTTCCTTGCCCCACCACATCCAGAGAAATGTTGGTTGGAGCCAGTTGCACCTTGCTGCCGGGCACGATCAACTGGTAATTGCTAATGGTAGCGTGGGTGTTGACGGCAAACGCCTGGCCTTTGCCGCTGGCCTGGACGATAAGCGTGGCCAGACCGTTTAACTGATCCGTCGGCGGCAAGGTCTTGAGCACGGCCAACAGGGGCGTGAGCAGATGCAGGTTTACTTTGGTGGTCAAACCTTCACAAGAAAACTCCAAGCCGGTGGGAGCCTGAATCAGGCGCAGCGATTTCGAGCACTGGAGCGTTATCAGATTATCGGCGGTGGCAATCTTGACCGGCTTAAGATCAACACTTTGGTGGGCACCCAAGCCCACAGATCCGGCCGTATCCACGGTTAAACCAGATTCCTTAAAGATGACACCGTTGGGCTTTTGCCGCGCGGCCAGCGTCAAGTTCCGCAACACCAGATGCAACGCGGACAAATTGACTTGGGCGGTGGTTAAACCGCCGATCACGCTCGAATTCACCACGGTGCCATCCACGCGGTACGGCCCGGCATTGATGGCCAAGGTTTTTATAATGGACTCAATTTTAGTCAACGACAGGCGTTGAATGGGTAAATCGAAGGATGGAATGGAAATGGCACCGGCGGCATCCTTGCGGATTTCCGCGGTAGCCGGGCCGATGTCCGCAAATTGGGTATGCAATTCAAAAAGTGTACAGTGCAGGGCTTGCCAGGCACCGTTGGTCATGGACGCGCTCACATTCGTGGCAATGCGGATGTCCGGATCGGTATAGGCGGGCTTACCCGGCATCAGCACCAGCGACGCATTTTTGATTTCGGTTTTCATCCGGCACGAGAGCCTGGGCGTGCCCACACCCTCCACCTGCGCCGCAAGGGTCCATTGGCCGCTGTCGGCGTAACTTTGGGCTGAACTGAATTGCGCTAGCTCATTGGTCAAGGGTTGGAGGTCCGCACTCATGGAAACCATGTAAGCAGCCACGACGGCTGGATCGGCCTTGACCTGCACCGTCAACAGCGGGGCCGCAGCCGGATCGCCGGTGGCCGTGGCCGCTTGCTGTATCTGGGCCAGCGTCAGGTGCCACTGGGAATTGAGACGCCGGGCGTTTAGCCCAATCAGCACCGGATTGGTCGAAAAAGATCGCCCATTCAATTGGCCTTTTACGTTGGCAATGGAAATGGCAGCCGCGGCCGTGGCGCTCTTGGCCTGGGCATGGAGTTGCGCCGTCACCTGCACCATCCCACTTTCGATTTTGGCGTGCCGTTGCCGCAGGTGCAGCGTGTTTGGAAAATCCGCTCCCAGCAGGTGCATATCCGCCTGCACGCTGGCTGCCAGATGAGCATTGCCCCAGAGCGGCTTATTGGCGGCGATGGCCTGAAGCGTGTTTAACGAGGCGCGGCCGTGCAACTTCAAACTCACCGCCTGACACAACACGCCCAATTCATGCACCAGAATATTCCGCTGTTGCCACGCCACGTTCACTGGAATACGCACCAGACCCAGGTCGGGGTTATCTTGCTTGATAAACGACCCCTGAAAGCCACAATCGGCAATCGCCAATTGACCAGTCAATGTGCCATTCCCGGCCGCAGGTGCCGCTAATTGCAGATTGGCCGAGAGCACCCCATGGGTCTGCAGCGGGGCATGAAAACGGTTCAAGATGGGGTTGAGATAATCCAGATAGAACGCACTGATTTTCAGATCCATGGATCCGGTGATGGCCGTCAACGGCAAAACCGTTTGTGGCCCGAAAACGCCCAAGGCTCCGTTGAGGCTTACCATTGAGGGAGCCTGCGTGCCATGGAGCACGCTGATGTGCAGGACGGTATGCACCGGTCGGCCCCTGGTATTAAAGGTAATTTGTCCATCCGCATTGGCGGTGCGGGCGTGCGGGTAAAGCGGACTTTTCCAGGAAACGTTGTTGACCGCAAACATCACCCGACCGGCGACCGGCGGCAGCGGGGGTAGAGCATTGCTCCGCGCCGCCACTGCCATCGACTTGGAACCCAGGGTCAGATCCAGGCCCCAGTTGGCCAGGCCATGGGTAAAATGCGTATCGGCCGGGACACCCAAGAGATGTGGAAATTCCTCAGCCAGCGCGGCAATATCCGCCTTGCCCGTCAGGTGAATGGTAGCCGTCCCGCCATCCGCCGGCGTGTGGTGCAGGATAGCCATGACCGCGGGCAGGGATCCAGATGCCTGCATCGCCAGCGAGGCGATGCCATTCTCGATTTGCGCACTTTTCAGATTAAAGTGCCGGGTGTTCCACTGCGCCGCCACGGGAATCGTCACCAATCCGAGCTTGGGGGAATCGCCCTTGAGCATTTTGCCCCCCAGCCGCAGCGCGGCAAATGTCAGTTGCGCACTGGCCTGCCCTTGCCCCGGAGCCGGGAGCGCCGCGGCCAGATGGCCATTGAGTGTGCCGGCCATGGTCAATTGCACGCCCATCGCCGCCAGCAGAGGATTGAGTGATTGCAAATTCAAGGATTGGATATCCGCATTCACCGTGCCCGTGATCTTGTTGACCGCGACGATCCGGTTGGCCGCAAACACATTCAGCTTGCCCGACAAGGCTATGTGCGCCGGTGTTTGGCGCGGGGCGGTGCTGGTAGCCTTGGACGCCGGCGGGCGAAGGCTTTCCTCGGGCCGGCTTGGTCGTGCCG
This sequence comes from Planctomycetota bacterium, assembly GCA_021800165.1. Taxonomy (GTDB): domain Bacteria; phylum Planctomycetota; class Phycisphaerae; order WQYP01; family WQYP01; genus JABEVA01. The sequence goes on from JAJYZF010000008.1 coordinate 36,623, forward strand.
TGGTCGCGACCGAGGTGGAAAAGGTGAAATCCAGCGGCTTACCGCTGGTATTGACCATGACGTCAAAAGTGGTGGCCGTCGCATTGACCGTGGGGGTGGAGGGGCTGGTCCATTGAAGTTTGCCTATGGTCATTTGCACTTGTCCGTTGAGAGCCGGCAGGGCCGCGGGCGCCGGCGAGATCGGTGCCACCTTGGTTGATGCCGACGCCGACACCGCGGGTGTTGTCGGCGGCGCGCGCGAAGCCAAGGCCCGGACGATATTCAGGCCGTTGGCCTGCGTGACTAATTTCACCTCACCAATGTGGATGTTGACCTTGCCGAAATCCTGCCAATTGGAAATGGCATGGATCAGGCTCAGGCTGGTTTTGACGGTGAGGTTCCGCGCAATCATGGCCCCATGCGAATCTTGCAGCGTCACATCCTTGATTTGCGCCGGCGAAAACCACCCCAGCGACAGGCTGCCGATGGTCAGATGTCCTTTAATTTTGCTGTTGATCTGCTGCTCGATCAGGCGCACTCCCGGCCCTGTGCACATCAGGCTGGGCAACGCCAGCACCAAAATCACCAGAAACAGACAAATCCCCAGAAGCACCCATGGCCAGCGGCGGCGACGACGGTGTGGTTTAGGCATTTCTCCGGTCTTGTGAACGGGTGTCTCCGGCGGAGGAGGCGGTGTAATGGTGGCAGCGGAATGGTTCGAGGAAGAATTCTGATTTTCAGTCATCATGATGGTTCGACCTTATCATTGAACTGCATTGTTGCGTAATAACCTTGCCTGTGCATCAATCCAGCATATTATCCATCATACCGCAGCCTTACCGGGAATGAAAAGTCCCTCGTGCTACGCCAACGCGGCACCGGGGCAAGTCATTACCTGCCCCAGCGTTTCCCGTATTGGTGCCAGCCGCCAGAGCGTTCGACGGTCATGGCGAACGTCGGCCAAGTTGGCCGAGGCGTACAATTCTGTTATGATGCCCTTGGAATCGCCAATGAAATCAAGCCTGCAGCGTCTGATTTTGTTGGAAATCCTGATACTGCCCGCCGATGTAGCTCAACGGCAGAGCAACGGTTTTGTAAACCGTAGGTTGCAGGTTCGAATCCCGCCATCGGCTATGGATAAATCGCCCGTGTTTATGCTGGTTTCCGGCATAGCTATTCACTTTTCCGCACTTTGTTTTGCTACCGGCTGGCGTGCGCCAGAGTTTGCTGAAGTACGCGGTTTTCCGTCTGAAAGCGCCAAGCAAAACGCCGTGCGCTCTTGTGCGGTCTTAAAGCAAACGCCCAGAGCGGCCATGGGCAGAACATCGCACCGTATATTTTTTGTATTGAAACCTGCCTACAATCTATCTGAGAGGTACGGCTTTAGGATAAACACTGATGACTCGGAGATTAACCGTCATGGTCATTTCTGCCCTGTTCGTAGCTTTGGCGGGATGCACTTCCACCGCATTCCACCCCGGCGGTGCCGTAGCCCCAGTGGTTTATCAGAGCGACTCCACCCCGACACCATCTTGGGTTTTCGGTCCGTCGGCACCGCTGCCCGAAGGGTTCCCCAAACCCGGACCCGTCGGACAAATCTTGATCAAAGAATATCCCGTCTGCCGCATCGCCGTGGCGCAGCGCAATGCCCAACATCAAAATTCCGGGGCCTTGTTTATGCCGCTGTTTCACCACATTGAGTCCGCCCATATCGCCATGAGTTCGCCCGTGGTCATGGCCTATCAGGAGACGGCGAAAAACCGGGTGGTGATGTCTTCCATGGCCTTTGTTTATCCCACCCCTGCTACAGGCCAACTGGAGAACAATGGATTGGTCCACGTGATAAGCGTACCGGCCATGATGGTTGTAAGCATCGGTGCACGTGGCAGTTACACCCGCAGCCGATTTCTGAAAGCCACCGGCAAACTCGATCTCTGGCTGGCGGAACACAAATCTCAGTTCACCGTCGTGGGCCAACCCCGGTATCTGGCGTACAACAGTCCCTTTGTCCCTCCACCATTTCGTTACGGTGAGGTGCAAATTCCGATCCATCCTGTCGCCGCCACGCCGGCTCCGTGAATGAGTCAACCCGCTGGGGGTTTGCGCAGACCAGGCGCTCCTGGCGTTTTGGCGATTGGCCGCGGGTTTGATTTTTGCGGTGGTCATCGCAGTTCCGCACCCAAGACCAGATCCACCAGCATCCGCCGGCCGCACACCCGGTTGCGCCCTAAACGCTCAACTGCAATTCCAACGCCCTCGAACGCTGATATGACCCCACGGATATATGGCCTAGTGCCTCATTCCATTTGAATTACCGGGTATAAGCGGCGGAGTTTGATTCGGGCGTCCGCCGTGCGGAATTGCCAATTAACTTTTTTACTGCGATTATTCCGGTCGGCATTCCAGATGGAGATTCTCGCACGTAAGGTCGTTTCATCGGGGATGCGATCGGCTAGGCATTGCTTCTGCATGACGCTGAGTTCGCACTCGGCCATGTTGAGCCAACGGCCATGTTTGGGCGTATGAACCACTTCGATTTTCTGCATGATCCTTCGCGCTTCTTCCGGCTCAAACGCCTCGTACAAACTGCTCATACGGTGGGTGTTCAGGTTGTCCATCACCAGCGTAAGGGTAGGAACCCGCGGGTAAAGCTCATCGACCAGCATTTTCATCTGGCCGGCGAAGTCGAGCTTGGTCCTACGCGGCGTGACCGTCACGAACCGCTGCCCAGCCAGCGGTTCGTTCAACATAAACAAATTCGCCGTACCATGGCGTACGTACTCGTAGTCGCAACGCTCCGGCGGACCGGGGGCGGCGGGGATCGGCGTGGTGATTTCCCCCACCAATTGCTTGCTCTGCTCATCGAAACATACCACGGGATGCTGCGGATCATACGGACGCTTGTAGACCTCCAGCACATTTTCCATGGCGCAGACAAATTCCGCGTTTTGCAGCGGAGGAATGCACCACATCTTCTGTTGCCAAGGCTTTATTGCGTTTTTTTTAGAACCCGCATGATGGTCTGTGGCGAACAAGACTCCACAACATTCAAGGCCACCACCCGATCGGCCAGCAACTCCAAGGTCCATCGCACACGGCCTTCAGGTTTGGGGCCACAGGCCAAGGCTATGAGCTTGGCCTCCTTCTCCCCATCGAACATCGGCTCAATACCAGGCCGGACTTGTTTTTTCCGCTCCAACGCCGCATCCAGGCCTTCCTCCACCAAACGCTCACGCAGCAACTCAACGGTGCGTACACTCACGCCAAACGCCTGCGCGGCGGCGGCATCCTTCATCTTCGCACCACCAGGAGATTCATCCACCGCCAGTCCCGAGAATTGAATAATTCTCGGGATTGGCATGGCGAATTCGATAGGCCGCCGCCCTGCCCACACGCACCACCTGTTCCAGCCGTTGACGCTCTTCCGAACCCAGATTCACCACATATTTCTTCACGGCGATCCTCCTTGATCGTATCGCAATTCATCCACGGACCACACCAGCAAGTCCCATCCTTCCGACCATTATCGGCACCGCAACACCGTTACTCGTAGTTTTTGATGGAATGAGGCACTACCCTGCCCCAGCGCAGTGCGCCGCAGGCCGCGGCGGAAGAAACCTCCGGCGATGTCGAAGCCCTGGCCGCCCTGGCACCCTAACCCCGCTCCGAATTCTCCGGCAGCCTCTGTTTTGTGGTGCCGGTGGCCCCGCCTGCTATAGCCGCGGCGAACCCCAACCGCACGCCCGCACCAGCCCAGGGATTGTTGCCGTGGGCGTCAGTACCCCGTCCATCCTCAGCGTTTCTCTGCGTCCGGAGTTTATCCCGACGTTTATCGGGACGGTAAAAAATGGTCGTCATGCTTCCGACTCCCGTCTCCCGGGCCACAACCCGCGCCATTAGCCCTTGCCATCACACCAACCATCCCGCGTTTATCGAATAACTCGGCGCGCGGTCTAATTTAGACATGCAATTCCATCGCCACAGGACAGTTGCGTGTGGCGGCTGAAATATGGATGATGATTGCTGATGGTAACGCTTGCCGAAAGAATCTCGGAATCCAAACTTCGCCGATCCCGGCGATTGCGGGGATCCCCCTGCACATTGGCGGCTCAGCATACCACCGCCGTAAAATCTGTTGATGGCGACAATTTTACGAGGTTCTACCCCCAAGGTAGCACAGGCATTCCTGCCTGTGAGATTAAATATCCCGGCGCTGCGGCGCAGCCTCGCCCGTCGGCCTCGGCGGGATTTCGCCTAGTCAATGGTGCCGGTCGTCGGCTCAACATCAACGGTGCCAACACGTATCAGTTTGTGATGAGCAATCCGGTGGGGAACATGGACCCGTCAGGGTTTTACTTTGGCGCCGGCTCTGACCCGATCATCGTCGGGCGTGGCACCTGGATGAAGGCGAACCCGCCGGACGTGAGGCTCGCTCCCGGCCACACAGAGTGGTATCTCGCGGTACCCTTCAGGCAATACCGGAGCGTGGTGGCAACGAGGGGACTCAAGCCGGGTGGCAATTTTGCAGTAAGGATATTGAAACGTGTGCTCCGTAAGGTGCCATTCGTCGCAGAGACACGGGCTTGGGCCAAGGCGATTGAGACGGACCTGACCATCACCCACCTGCAGTGGCTTTTCCGCCTGAAGGCGACCTTTACGGTCCGATATTATTGGGACGTGTGCCGATCAAGGCCTGGCCTTGGAAACAAGGTGCCGCTCAACGGCGGGAGAATCGAACTGCAGGACCTGGGCGGGCAGTGGCAGGACAGTTGGCCGGGGCCAGGTAGCGTTGAGGGATTCCACCCAGTGGCACCGGGCTTAGGTGAATCCCAAGAGGAGGTCGCAAAATCCCTCCTAGACATCACGCAGGAGTTCCTCAAGAAGTGAAAGTGCGGCATCCAAGTGGAGTGGCCGTCGGCCAACAGCCGTCGCGCTTAAGGTCCCCAGCCCGGCTTGGCCGGAGGGGATCCGCATTCAGGCGGTCGCGGCTGGCTTTGGCTGCCTTTGCGGCCACAGTGATGGTGCAGCACGCCCAGGGTGAAAAGCAGCAATGGCGCGGCATGTGGCCTTGGGGCAGGCCGATCGCTTCCATCCGTGTGGTTGGCTTCGGCCGGCGGGCTGAGCTTACCGACCCTCATTCGCTCGCCTATATCGCTAGGGATATTCGGGCAGCACCGCAAAACTTTCACTTCGATAACGGGCCGCCGTGGACGGAATCGCGCGGTGACTACGAGGCTATTATTCACTTTGCGGGCGGCCCAACGATCCAGCGTGAGGTATACGCCAGGCGCTTTCCCCGGGCGATCTGTTTCGACTACCAGCCGCCCCCATGGTCGCCAGCCCCATTGGTACCATTGTACTCCCCAATGCCAAGAGATCTTCGGCGATTCTGGCATTTTCTTGTCACGCCCGGGGACCGCGGAACCCGTCGATTCGGCCCGCGGGTGGGGCCGGAACCAAGCCCCCGGCCCCCGCGGCCATTCAATGCGGGCTGGTGGCGAGGCACCGCGCCTCCGTCCTTTATTCTTGGCCTGCCCGGATCAGCCTTTACGTGGGCGCGCCCAGTTGGCTCGGTCCGGCTGGCTGATCCGGCAAGCATTGCCTATATCCAAGGCTCGGCAGGCTTTTTGCCCAGCAAATGCGCGCTGCCGGTTAACACGCGGTGGCACCACCTGGCCTTTGATGCCGCCAGAAAAAAGCTGTCCTATTCGCTCCCGGCTGGGGTGTGCCGCTTTCCGCGGATGCTCGTCATCGCTTGGGGAAATAGCCACCGTTTCGTCTGCCCTCTCTACGGGCCGCTGCCTAGCCCATTGCATTCCCTGTACGAGAAACTCTTAGCCAAGAAGGGTGGAAGAACCTCCGAGCCAATGGGCGCTGGCCGCCCTAAAGGCTTCGACCCGCACCGTCTCGGTGGGACATACCGCAACATCGTTCGGATCGGCTTTGTTAGTCGCGGCAGCCGCACCGTGATGCTCTCCGACCCTGCCTCTTTGGCCTATCTGCAGGCGGTGCAGAGATATTTTCCGTGGGGATATGACCGGAGGAATTCCGCGCGTATTTGGGCGGCGGTGATGATGCTGACCGATGCTAAGGGCAAGCTTCCGCAACTGCAGTGGGTGGTAGCGCAACGCTACCCGCGAGAACTTATTTTCACGGTGGACCGTGGCGGTTACCGGGCGGATTTTACCGAGGGTCCCCAGATACGTTGCCCGCTCTACAGCCCCCTGCCGCCGCCCCTCTACAGGGTCTACCATAGGCTGTTGCAATCGGGTGGGCGAAAGGCGGCATCCACTCGTTCCACTCGCGGGGCTGGAAATGGCCGATTTTCGCGGGCGTCGCACAACCAATACATGTGTCACCAATTGTCACATTGAGCACATCTTCCAGTATGCTTTATATAGTACGGACAGCCCACCTAGGGAAACACCCATAAATACTCCAACAAACCCCGCCCGCGCATCGTTGCCTCCATAGCCGACTGGTCGTGGCAGAGCGCAAATGATACCAAGAAAACGCAAAACGATTCACCCAGCCGCAGATGTTCTCCGCGGCACCGATTTTAACCACCCGCGTCAATCTGTCGTCGGGCCCGCGGCATCGCGCCCCATTCCACTATCGCACCGCCTGCGCCGCGGAGCCTGCCACCCGCGCATGTCGAGTACATTTTATGCCCCGCAAAACCGCGCGGACAGAGGCCTGAGGTCCGTTTGGCAGCGCGGGGTTTGTGCTTTTTTTTCCAAACCAGCAGCAAGCCGTGGGGCAGGGCCGGTAGAATGGCTCAGAGTCTACGTTGGAGTCGGTGCAAGAGCCTTAGCAGCCGGGCCCGATTGTAGCGCTGGGCCAAAATGCACGGCACATTGGCGGACAAAGCATAAACGATAACAAGCAGATTTCCCCACCAGGGATTCCAGAGAAAAAAAACAGGTGTGGCCAGAATCGCGCACACATGGCATATTTCGCCGCGGCGTGTCTCCGCGATAAATCGGCAAAGATATGCCGGAGTTTCCGTGACGAGAGTTTGTTTTCCGAACCCACCGGCAAACCAGCTCGCCCCATCGGGCAATAACCCTTTCCATCGCTTGACCCCGAGAAATCGCTGGTAGAAGCGCCCACTCTCTTCCCAGGTGTGCAGAGGCGCAGACCTGAACCAACGCAGCGGCAACCGCAGGAAGACCCAGGCCAGTGCGAGTTGCACAATCAGCCAGCCGCCAACATTGAGCATGATGATCCAGAGCGGGGGGAGTTCAATCGGCATGAATTTTCCGCCCTTTCCACGAAACCGTTTTACCGGACCGCAGCACCGCCCATGCGAACACCAGGAAATAGAAGACCAGCGGTATTGGAAAGAGGAGCGCGGTGTACCAGTAAAAAGCGCCGATGCGGTGCCATAGCACGTATAGCTGCGCGGCAAACAGGAGGTAGATTGCACAGCCAAGCCATCCTGTGGCCAACAAGAACGGACCCAGCAGCAGCCCGCCCATCCATACGACAATGAGCACCATGATCAACCACGGCGTTTGGGCCGCTCCCGAAGCGAAGCCCTTGGTCCACCCGGCAATCATGCCCTGTGGCCCGTCCGGGTACATTTGCAAGGCGCACAGGCCCTGGCCAACGACGCACTGCATGGGTATGCCCGCCTGACGAAATCGTTCCGCCAGGTAAAAGTTCTCCAGTATCCTGCCCTTGACGGACTCATGTCCGTGGACTTTCTCATAATCTTCCCGCCGCACCAGCAGCACCTGGCCGAAAAGGCCGCGTGGCTGGCCACCCCACAACACAAACGCTCCGGTCCCGCCAGCCATGACCAAGTTGAAGAATGCCGAAAGTTGTTCGTAGGGTCTTTGTACGGCGTGGTAAGGACCGACGGACAAGACCCCTTCGACATAGCTGGCCAGCAACAGTTGAAGTCCCTGGGGTTCAAACCAGGTGTCCGCATCCAGGAAAAGGAACATATCTCCGGCAGCCAATCCCGCGCCTTGCCGACAGGCCCAGGTTTTGCCGCGCCAGCCTTCGGGCAGAGGCTGCGATGCCAGCACCTTGGCTCCCCACTCTTGGGCTACTTCGGCCGTGCGGTCGGTGGAATGATCATCGACCACGATGATTTCGCGGGGCCGGACGCTTTGCCCAGCCAGCGAGCCAAGCAACCGGGGCAGTGTCTTCTCTTCGTTGCGTGCTGGAATAATCAGCGAAAGCGCCGTGGTGTCAACACGTTGTTGCGCTTGGTCGGGCATCGGCGCAGCGGCGTGGCGCAACAGGATTCGGCCCAGCACAGCGAAGCCCGCCAGCCAGCCCGCCAAAGCCATAGACAAAAGGATCAGGGTTGGTCCCATGCCACCACCTTCCGCGCAACATTGATGCCGCAGAGCACCACCATGGGCATACCGCCGCCCGGGTTCACCGATCCACCCACAAAAAAAAGATTCGGATAGCGGGTGCTCTGTTTGGGGGCTTTGAAGGCCAGATTCTTGAAGCGGTCAGCCACAACGCCGTAGATCGAGCCTTTATTGGAGTAATACATTTGGCGGATATCCGGCGGCGTCAAGCAATGCTCAACGACAACGTGTTTTCTCAGATCCCGCAGCCCCATACGTTCCAGTTTCACCAGCACGCATTCCTTGAATGCCATATAATCATCATGAGTCAACGGATGAGCATCATCAATGTAAGGAATGTGTGGCAGGATCTTCAGGCAATCGCACCCCGGCGGAGCCACGGTAGGATCGGTTCTGGATGCGGCAACGAGGTAGATTGTGGGGTCCGGCGGCAACCGGTGCTGGCGAAACACCGCGTCAAAATGTTCCCGCTGGTTGTTGGAGAAAAAGAAATTGTGGTGCGCTAACTGCGGATATTGAATATCCAGCCCCAAGTCCAACACCAGACCGGAGCAGGAAGGCTCAAACCGCGACAGATCCTGCAGGAACTTCTCATCTTCAGCCAGCAGGTTTTCGTAGGCCGGGATGACCTCCATATTCGATACAACGATGTCGGCAGCGTGAAACCGCCCTCCAACCGTGATCCCCGTCACGCGACTGGCCTCTTTGGAAATTGCCGTCACTTCGCTGTTCAGGAACACCTGTACACCCAACTCCTCAAGCAATGCCTGGAGCGCACCGGCAATCTTGTATAGACCACCATCGACATACCACAGATCGTAGCGGAATTGGATGGTGGCCAGAGAGTTCATGAACGCCGGCGCCCGGTAAGCTGAAGAACCCACGTATTTGATGAAGTAGTCAAAGGCATCGCGCATATAACGGGTCCGCAAATACCGCTTCACGCCTCCGTGCATGGTCCGAAACAGGTCAAACTGCGGGAACTTCCACAGTCCGTAAAACTTCCCAAACTCTCCGGAGGTGTCCAGGCCCTGCTCGAAGTAACCCGCATTGATCAGGTCAAAAAGCCGCGCCGAGTAGGCCAGGAACTGCTGCACACGGCGGGGATCTTCGCCGACCTTGCGTGCTTCCTCGGCCATACGTTCGGGTTCAGGATAAAGGTCCAGAACGGTGCCGTCCTCAAAAAAGTTGCGCCAGTGCGGCCGCAACGCACGGAGGGCAATGAAGTCCTCGAGCTTCTTTCCTGAGCGCTCGAACAACCGGGCGAACACGTACGGCAAGGTGAGAATGGAGGGGCCTAGATCAAAAGTGTACCCACCTTCCCGGTGCAGGTTGAGCTTACCCCCAAGGTGGGCATTTTTTTCAAAAATCGTGACGGCATAACCTTCCTGGGCCAGGGAAATGGCCGCAGCCAGACCGCCCAGACCAGCGCCGATGACCAGAACCTTTCTTCGCATCGCTGCGGCTCCTGCCTTACCCCGCGCCGGCACGTTTGTTGCCGCCATTGAACGCCCCCTGGTGAGCTGCCTTGAGCCTTTTACAGGCCAACACTTGACACACCCCTGCGGGCCCAGTGATACTTTAACGCAAGGATCATGGATTTCAAAACGGTCATCTCTGGCCAGCGTACGTATTTTCAAACCGGCGTCACCCGTCCGGTAGAATTCCGTCGGGCGCAACTGCGCAAGTTGCTCCTGGCCCTGGAATCCTTTGAGCCTGCTCTGCTTGGCGCTTTGCACCAGGACCTGGGCAAGTCAGCATGCGAAGCCTACGCCAGCGAATTAGGCTTGGTGCAGGGCGAGATCCGCCACGCGATCCGCCACCTGCGTGCGTGGGCCAAACCGCAAGCCCGCCGCACCCCACTGTTGCTATGGCCGGCACGCAGTTTTATCCGTCCCGATCCTTATGGAGTCGCGTTGATCATGGGACCGTGGAACTACCCGGTGCAGTTGTTGCTGTTACCCCTCGTCGGGGCCATGGCTGCGGGCAACTGCGCTGTGCTCAAGGCGTCCGAGTCAGCGCCGCACACCTCGGCGGTGCTGGCACGGCTCTGCGACGCGACCTTCGCCAAGGAATATATCACCGTGGTCGAAGGCCGGCGCGACGTTGCCGAAGCCCTCCTGCGGCTGAACTTCGATACCATCTTCTTCACCGGCAGTACCAACGTGGGCCGCATCGTGCTGGCCAAAGCCGCAGAAGAACTCATTCCGGTCACACTTGAGCTTGGCGGCAAGTGCCCATGCCTGGTTTGTGCCGACGCTCCCCTGGCTACCGCCGCCCGCCGCATCGCATGGGGGAAGTTCCTCAATGCCGGCCAGACCTGCGTGGCACCGGACTATGTTTTGGTAGATCGTCGCGTTGCGGCAGACTTCACGGCCTCACTTATCGAGGCGATCCGTAGCTTCTATGGCGACGAGCCGCGGCCCAGTCTAGACTACAGTCGCATCATCAACCGGCAGCATCTGGACCGCCTGCGAGGATATCTCGGCAGCGGGCGGATTGCTTGTGGCGGCCAATACGATGTTGATAGCTTGTTCATGGCCCCGACGGTACTAACCGATGTACCGGTCGACGCACCAGTGATGCAGGACGAAATTTTCGGCCCCATTCTCCCTGTGCTGGAGGTTGCCAGCATCGAGGAGGCCCTGACCTTTCTTCGTCATCGACCAGCGCCCTTGGCCCTGTATTTATTTACCCGTGATCGCGCCACCGAGCACCGCGTGCTCATGGAAACGCGTTCCGGCGGTGTGGCGATCAATGACACCGTTTCTCATATCATCGGCCCCCATCTGCCGTTTGGCGGTCTGGGCAAAAGTGGCATGGGCGCTTATCATGGCCAAGCGACGTTCGACTGTTTTTCACACCAACGTTCGGTGTTACGCCGTTCGTTGGCCTTGGATCCGAAGATGCGCTATCCACCCCAGCGGCTCACAATTACGGCGTTGAAACGCATCTATCGCGTTCTGCTGGGGCGTTGACCAGCGATTCCCGGCAGTTTACCCACGAGGAGTTTCATGCCACCACGCATCATCATCATCGGTGCCGGACCCGGAGGGCTGGCCGCTGCAATGTTGCTGGCTCATGCCGGCCTTGACGTCCAGATTATCGAGCGCCAAGCGTGCGTCGGCGGGCGCACGTCCTGCGTTCAGGCAAATGGATACCGGTTTGACCTTGGACCCACGTTTTTTCTCTATCCGCAGGTGCTGGAGGAGATATTCTCCGCCGTCGGCCGGGATCTCCACCGTGAAGTCCCCATGCGGCGACTCGATCCGCAATATCGCCTGACCTTCGGAGCTGGGGGCGAGTTGCTCTGCCGACCCAACATCGAGCAGATGACCGCTGAGATCGCCAAGCTCGCGCCCCTGGATGCCCCGCAATTCGCCCGTTTCATGGCCGACAATCGCGTGAAACTCGCGAAGTTCGCCCCCTGCCTGCAAAGCCCCTTCCTGGGCTGGACGAGCCTCTTACAGTCCCGATTGCTGGGGGTGCTGCCGTATCTTAAGCCGTGGAAATCCCTTCATGCCGAGTTGGCCGGGTATTTCCGCGATCCGCGGCTGCAGTTGGCATTCACATTTCAGTCCAAGTACCTGGGCATGTCACCGTTCCAGTGCCCCAGTCTTTTTTCGATTCTCTCGTTTCTGGAATATGAACACGGCATCTGGCACCCTATCGGTGGGTGCAATGCCCTCACCAGCACCATGGCTCGGATTGCCGGGGAACTCGGCGCAACCATTCAGCTCAACGAACCGGTGCAGGAAATCCTGTTTCGAGGACGACGCGCCGTCGGCGTGCGTACCCGCTCTGGTGAGATTGCCTCTGACGCCGTGGTTGTCAACGCCGACTTCGCTCATGCCATGACGACGCTGGTACCGGAGCGTTTCCGCCGGAAGTGGACCAACACCCGCATCGCCGGCAAAAAATTCTCCTGTTCTACTTTTATGCTGTACCTGGGCATTGAGGGCCGGTACGACCACCTCGCACATCACAACATCCACATCGCCGCCGATTACCGCAAGAACCTTGACGAGATCGAGCGGCTGCATGTGCTCTCGCAAGCCCCGTCGTTCTACGTCGCCAATCCCAGCCGCACTGACCACACGATGGCACCGTCCGGTCACAGTGTGCTCTACGTGCTGGTACCCGTGAGTCATCAGCATCCCAACATTGACTGGACGCGTCAGCGGGAGGAGTATCGCCAGATTGTCTTTCGCCAACTTAGACAACTGGGCCTGGAGGACGTGGAGCGCCGGATCCGCTTTGAACGTATTATCACGCCCGCCGATTGGGAGCACACCGCCGGCATCTACCGGGGCGCAACTTTTAATCTCGCCCATAACCTTGGGCAGATGCTCCACCTTCGTCCGCGCAACCGCTTTGAGGAATTTGACGGAATGTACCTGGTTGGTGGCGGCACCCACCCGGGCAGTGGCTTACCGGTTATCTTCGAGTCGGCGCGGATCACGTCGCGCCTGCTCCTGCAAGATCTTCACGCCCGTAGCTGAGATGACGCGCAAGGCAGTCTCGCCCGCATCCGTGTCACATTCGCTGGTCGAAAAATGGACACAGATATCGATTTTTTGGGATGCGGTCCTGACCCAGCCGCGGCATCACGGCTGCGTCGACGACCATTGATTTGGTCGCATCGGGCCGACCGCTGTCGGGTGGGAGCACTATGAGCAAAGATGCTATGAAGCATGGGCTTGTCGGCCGGTAACTTTTTCATCGATCGCGGCCCGGGGTTACGATCGAGGGATGCAGCACGGCGATTTCCGGCAGGTTGCGGTAAAAGTGGTTGTAGTCCATACCGTAACCGACCACAAATTCGTCGGGAATGTCAAAACCGATAAAATCCGCGCGCATTCCCAAACGCAGCGCGGTGTGCTTGCGCAAGAGCACACAAGCCCGCACCGAGGCCGCCCGCTGCCGCTGTAAAATAGCCCGCACCGCCGCCAGGGTTTGGCCGCTGTCTAAGATATCATCCACAATCAGCACGTGTTTGCCTGTAACATGCAGCTTTTCCGGATACAAAATTCGCGGCTGCCGGTTGCGGGTGAGCTTACCCGCATAGCTGGATACGGCCAGAACGTCCACCCGCATTTTTAGCGGCAGGCAGCGCATTAAATCCGCCAGAAAAATAATTGATCCGGTCAGCAGCGGCACAATCACCAATTCCCGCCCCCGATAACCGGCGGCAATTTCACCCGCCAAGGCCTGCACGCGCCGGGCGATCCGTCGACGGGAAACCAGCACACGTTGTATTTCACTTGGAGCCATAATCCCCAGAATACCCGCTGCGGCGCTGCATGGAAAATGTTCCAGCCGGCGTTGGCACCGGTGAAGGCCCTTTTATAAGGGCCCGCCGCGTTGCCCGCCGCCAACGGCCATTTTCCCAAAGGCAATGATCGCAGTATAATTTTTCTGTTGACAGAGTTACTATCGAGGTGAGCCATGGCTACCATACGCGACGATCTACAGACGATGCCAGCGCCTCGGATACGCCAAGGCAAAGGTAGCCGGGCAGATGGCAAAACAGTCGGCGTGTCACGATGGCTTGGCCCTTCCAGCGGGTCGCACCGCGGTTTCACCCGTACAGACTTGGTGGTGCTCATTGTCGTTGGCGCAGTTGGGGTTCTGTTGGCATGGGCGTTCCTCATGCCCAGTCTTATAGTCACCCGTGAGATTCCCACCCGGGCAATCTGTTCCGTCAACGTGCGCAGCCTCATTCAATCCATGATCATCTACGCGCAGGACAACAATAACGAATTCCCGGCGGCATCCGCGTCGTCCAGCGACACCGCAAACCGGAACGCCGCCAATCAAATGTTCCCCGCCGCATCCGGTCCCGCCGGCGATACGTATGTGAATGATTCGCACATCACCACTTCTGATACCGCCGCCACCCCCAAGGCCGCAGCAACTGCGGCCTATGGCACCGGCGTGATGGTGGCTTCTCCGCTGGCCTCCATGTGGCTGCTGGTTTTGAACGGCCAGATGACGGTGAAAAGTTTTCTTTGTCCATCGGATCCTTACGCCACCCAGCCCTCCGAGATGTACAACGCCAGCAGCCAATACTTTTACAACTTTGGCGTGGTCAACGGTGCCACTTCCGCCACCGGTATCGGCGAAAGCTACTCCATTGATTTTCCATGGTGTTATAGAACCGGCAAGATCGGCGGGTGGTGGATGAACAATACCAGTTCCAGTCTGCCGTTGGCGGCGGACATGGCCCCGGCTTATGACCCCAAGGGCGGAAGACTGGCCCGCGATCCACTTTTACCGCTCAACAACTTCGCCGGCAATTACATTTTCAACTCGGGTAACCATGCCGGCCAAGGACAGAATGTCGGCTTTGGCGACGACCATGTCGTATGGGAAAACAACCCGTATGTCGGCCAAAGTTCTGATTCCATCTACAGCTACGGTAACATCTCCAGCGATTTCCCTACCGACGGAGCCATGTACTGCGGCAGCACCGGCGATTCCGCCGTATACCACCATTGGAACCCCGGCAAGGCTAAATCATGGGATGTCTGGATGGCTCCGGTACGCGATGTACGTAACGGCCATTGGTAGACCGTAGCGTAGCCTTGCTTTTGGCCCAGCCGTGATGGCGGCGTTATTTCGGCTTGATTTCACGCACCGCCGTTGGCTGCGGCTTACCCAATCATTCTGCCGCCACCGCCGCATTTTGCTTGTCAGGCTGCGTTGCCTTACACTATTGCACTGGTGTGCTCAACCGATGAGGTTTCCCCGCATGAGTAAATTGGTTTGGATTGATGGCCAGCGTGTGCCGCTGGCCCAGGCAAAAATCAGCGTTTTCGACCATGGCCTGCTGTACGGCGATGGCGTTTTTGAGGGCCTGCGGCAATACAATGGAGGCATTTTTCGCCCGCAGGAACATCTGGATCGGCTCTTTGATTCCGCCCGCGCCATTCGCCTGGAAATTCCCTATTCCGCATCGGAACTGCTGCGGGCCATGGAAGAAACCCTCGCCGCCAACGCTCTGCAGGAAAGCTACATCCGGCTGGTGGTAACGCGGGGAGTGGGCCTGCTGGGAATTTCCCCGGCTAATTGTCAGCGTCCTTCCGTATTTATCATCACCGATACCATTCAGATGTACCCGGCGGAACTTTATCGCACCGGCATGGCCATCATCACCGCCAGCACCGTGCGCACCGCCCCCAATGCTCTGTCCCCCAAAATCAAAAGTCTCAATTATCTCAACAACATTCTGGCCAAGTGGGAAGCCATTGATGCCGGAGTGCCCGAAGCCGTCATGCTTAATCACCTAGGCTACGTTTGCGAATGTACCGGCGATAACATCTTCATCGTTCGCCGGGGCGAGCTTTTAACCCCCCCACCGGAAAGCGGTCTGCTGATGGGCATAACGCGTGGCGTCGTGCTGGAATTGGCCGGCAAAGCGGGCATTCCTACCCGCCAAACCAATCTGCTGCGATCCGATCTGTACACCGCGGATGAATGTTTTCTCACCGGCAGCGGGGCGGAAGTCATCGCCGTGACCAGCATCGATAAACGCCCCATCGGCCCCGGCAAGGTGGGACCGATTACGCAGCAACTTAGCGCCGCGTTTCACCACTACGCCCGCCATGGCTGACCCACGCGGCCCCGCAGCCTCTGGCGGGCGGTCCATGTCCGAACGCTGTGATCGCGGCCAAGCACGCATACCATTGCCCACCCGGCGCGCCGGCCATTGATGGCTTAGACCGCCGGAGACACTCGGTAACTTTTAACGACCCACCGCCACGAACCCCGGATAATGCAGATCGCTGATCAATCGGGGATTGATCACGCGGCCGGTGATGCTGTACTGGCCGATGGTTCCTCCACGGTATTCCCCCACCACAAATAAATCCTGCCGCCACAGAGCAATACCAAAGGGATCCCGCAATCCGCCAACCAGCGTAGCCCTGATCACCTGTCCTGTGGTGGAATACTGGCCAATTGTGCCGGCACCGTCATTGGTGACAAAAAACTCGTGGCCGCGCACGGCTATGCCATTGGGACCGGCGAGGCCGGAGACCAATACCGCCTCGAGCACACGTCCGGTAACGGTATATTTACCGATGGTGCCGGAACCAAAGTTGACCACCAATAAATCATTTCCGACTACCGCAATACCGTCCGGACCATGCAGGTTGGAAATGAGTCTGGCGTTGATGGTGCGGCCGGAAGTGGTGTATTCACCAACGGTTCCAGCACGATAATTCGCCACGAACAAATGATGCCCGGATACCGCGATGCCCGCCGGGCCTTTAAGGCCGGAAATCAATCGGGTGTTTATCACCCGACCCGCGGTGGTATATTCGCCGATCGTACCGTTGTTTTCGTTGGCCACAAAAAGCCGGTCGCCCGCCACGGCGATGCCGAAGGCCATGTGCAAACCCCGTATCAGCGTTGGGCTTATCGTGCGTCCCGTGGTGGTATATTGGCCGATGGAATGTTGATTCCCCACAAAAATAGCGGCCGCCATGCTGGGGCTGGTTCCCGCAACTGCTGCTCCCAAAATTCCGAGCAGAAACCAGATGAACTTGGCTGGGCAGGTCACGGGTGAATCCTTTCTTAACGCGCACATGTTGATGCCAGTGGCGCGACCTTCGATAGTATAGCGTATGCTCCGGCGTGGGGAATTGCCACACCGGCATCGCGATTACGGCCGGGGGCCAAGGTAGCGATCCTTGAGCCGACGCCAATGGGCGGAATTAATCTCCTCGAGTAAAGCGTCGGAAATGGCCCGGCGCAAAGGGCTGCCATCGGGCAGGGCAATGGCGTAATATTGCCGCTGCACCAATTCCGGCAATATGCGAATGTTCGCGGCCAACCGCCCGCGGATAAAATAGCGCAGGATCGGCGCGTCATAAACCAGGGCTTGAATTTTTCGATCCTGCAACGCCACCAGGGCCGACCTTACATGCGTAAAGAGCACCGGCTTGATGCCTATGGTCCGAAGATAATCCGCGCTGGTGGAAGGAGCCACCGTTCCCACACGCATGGTCCTTAGACGGCGCATGCTGGGCAGGGGCGCAGCCAACCGATTGAGCGTGAGGGTGGCGGCAACGGATGCGGTAAAGCTGGATACGGCCATCACACCGATAATCATCCAGGCAATTCCAAAGACCCGGCCCCAGGGGGTGCGCGGAACGATATCGCCGTAGCCCACACCGGTCATGGTTTGTGCGGACCACCACATCCCCGATCCTATGCCCTTGAAGACCCCGCCGCCGAATTGCACCCGATTGCGCCTGCCCTCCAAAAGCCAGATCGCCGTTCCCGTTCCCACCAGCAGGGCCAGCAGACTCAAGACCAAAGCCAGAAATTTAAGCGACAACAGTTGGCCCAAGACCAGGTGCCAGGCGCTTTTGCGGCTCGCACGTACCGCAATGGCCAAACCGGTGAAATAAAACGGCTGGCTGAAATCCATGCGCTGCTGGCGCCCCACCGTTACCGTGATAGCGCCAATTCCCGCATCCAAAGAATGATCCTGCACCCGCTGCAGCAGTTGCCCAAAGGGCAGCCCCACAATACGGTAGTGCCAGCCCAGTCGCCGGGCCACAGCCCGCCACAAATCAATACTTAAGCCGGTCCATTTTCCATCGGGTTGACGCATGGCAAAGGGCGGCGCGAATGTGGTTCCAATTTGCAAGGTTTTGGTGGAGGCGGCGGCGGATTGTACGGCTGGTGCGTCAGCCAGCGCATGACCACCCAGCAGCAGCGACAACCACACCACCACACCGGTACCAAAATAAACCAACGCACAGCGCCGCATCAGCGGAAATTGTGCTGGCAGCAAGCCGTAGAGTCAAGCGAAATGGGCAGCCTGCGGGCGCATCAACCCACCCGCGGCTGGCCGGAAGGATCACTGCGTCTGAACCGCCACATCCATAACATCCCCACGGCCCACAGGATAACATCGGCGTACATCACCAAACCCAAATCGCGCAAATACGCAAAAGGTCTCGGCAATACCGTAAGAATATGCGACACCGCAAACAAAATCAGCACCCAACCCAACCCCCAACCAATGGGTAATTTATGGTCATGCTCCCATTTGGAAGCCAGCAGGGCCATGGGCAGCGGCAAAACCATGCAAAAATAATGGGGATGGCAGATGGGAATAATGGGCAGCATGATGGCAATAAGCGTACCCAAAAATACGTTGCGGGCGATGGGGTCGTCGGTTTTCATTCGCCAGCCCACAAAAATCGTCAGCGCCACCAGCACCGCGGAAAGCGACCAATGAGCAATTTTAACCGCCTCATCCGGAGCCGGCGTCAGGTGGCCGAAATGAATGGTGTGATCGATCACCGCTTCAAACGAATTCGAATCGGTATCGTTGACGTCAAAAAGCTCGCGATCGCGGCTGGTGTTGTGGTTAAGTCCCAGTGCCGGCTCAACAATCACGCGATTAAGCGTCCGGTACGCGGTGATGGTTCGGCTTGGCCCCATGACGGCCAAGGGAATAAGGCCCATCCCGATAACAATGGCCATGGCCATGCCGATCAACCATTTCAGCCCGCCCCGGCGCACCGCGTAGACCACCAGAAAAATCGGGAATAATTTGAGCGCGGCCGCAAAACCGGCGCACACCCCGCCCCAAAGCTCGCGCCGATAGGCCAACATGGCCCCCGCACCCGAAAAACAAACCATCAGCAACGGATTCACCTGGCCGCGGGCCAACGCCCGGCCCAGTGCCGGCAGCACCACCAGCAGCGGAACAATGCGCAAGGCCCACCATCGGCGGCAGTATTTGGGCTGCTTTCTTACGGCCGGGTCGGTGCTGGTGCGTTCCAAAGCGCGGGCCAACCATTCCACGGCAATCCAGGTGAAAATCAGGCTTATGACGTACCACACGCCCACCGAAACGGCATACGGAATGAAGTTGGTCGGCAGCCGGCCCGGTGGGGCATCACCAAACGGATACAGCAGAATCGCCAGCAGCGGCGGATAGTTGTAATGCCAGCCGTTGGTATCGACCACATGATACGGATTAACGCCCGCGCGAATGGCCCAGGCAGCGCGGAAATACGTGTCCACGTCCGTCTGCCGACGAATAAGAAACGCCGAATGAATTTCCGTGGCCACGCCCAGCCCAATGGCCGCAATGACAATAGCCACAATGCCCCAAGCCTCCC
This sequence comes from Planctomycetota bacterium, assembly GCA_021800165.1. Lineage (GTDB taxonomy): Bacteria > Planctomycetota > Phycisphaerae > WQYP01 > WQYP01 > JABEVA01. The sequence goes on from JAJYZF010000008.1 coordinate 56,085, forward strand.
AGGAGTTTAAGCGGTCAAACGGCCCCCTGCCCGGGGGCAACTTGGTGGAAGATTCGGGTTTCATCATGACGCATCCCTGGTTGAACCATCATCGAAGCCGGCGCGGGCCTTGTTCGGCCGGTTAGTGATGACGCTGGGTTGGCCGAAAAAAATTGCCACCAACCCTGGCCTCGCCGGCAAGGCCGCCGACGTGCATCTTACGGATAGCGCCCCGAAAAGTCTCGCCGCGGCTGAAGCTGCCGGTCATTTTTGTACCTTACCCGCCGCACTGCACATCTGTTGGGCAAACCCGCCTTGGGAAGTCTTTCTTTTGTTGCGCTTTGTGCAATGGCCACGATGGAGGCAGGGTGACTTTGCCGCAACCAGCCAGACATCTGGACCTTTTTTAGACTCGCGGCCACAGATCTTATCGCCCCTTTTTGCAGGCCACCGCTGCGAGCGGGCATTTTTAGGCGGCATTTTTTGCCGCGAACCCGCTTTGGCACGCCAGTTGCATTAGTAACAGCAGATACGTCAACCCGCGAGGTTGACACCAGTGCAGCACCTGCCCGGCAAACGTATCGCCGTCAGGGGCGCTGGGGATCCAGAGAGAAAGCATACTCCCCTGCGGTCGGACCGGAAAACTGCGGCCCACCTGCGGAGAGTTGCAATCCGCGGATCGCAGCCTTTACTGCGGCAACCCGCAGTTGGAAAAAGTGAATAGTCGGTGCATGGTGCAGACCGGTTCGTTTGAAGTGCAGCCCGGAGGTCTGTTGCGGAATAAGTCTGCTCCATGCACAAACCCAAACTCGTTTCCTCCTCCGCCAGGCCGTGTGGATTTACCCTCCTCCACACGGCTTTTTTTATTGCAGCGCCACCCCGCGGCCGAGGCGTACCAGCCGCGATCAGGGCCAGACGCCAATACTCCGCGGGCCAAAGTTGCCAACCCCAAAACCATCGCTTGACACGCCGGCAGGAACTGCCAAAATGCGGTGGTCGGCCAAGTCCGATGGGCCTTGCAACGAGCAAGTCTGCGTCGGCCAACGGTTGGGTTTGCACGAAAGTCAAGAGGTGCGGCGTGAGTTGGAAAGTTGGATTCGGCATTGCGTTTGCGATTGTCGCTGTTTTCGCGGCCGCCCTGATCTACAGCATGATGCCCACAGGCGTTGGACAAGCCAGCAGCGCAACGACGGCTCGCGGCTTCATGGATCCGATAAAAGTGGGCGCAAAACCCGCTGGCCTCTTACCACCCGTCGCGGGCTTTGGGGCCGGGGCTTTGTACAAGCAGGCATACCAGAGGCTGCAAGCCCTGGCACCTGGCCGACACGCCTTGCGCCGCATCAACCACAATGCCGATCCCACGGGCGACCCCACGCTTGTTGCTATTTTAACCCTGCTTGAAAAAGCCGCGGGCAAAGGCCTTACCCGTCCGCATCTGCTGTTTTATGTGCATCCGCCGCTGCCTAAAGTTAATGACGAGGTCCAAAGCCGTCTGGAAACGCTCTCGACCCTTACCTCCCAGGCGGGTGCCGCGTATGAATTTGCTCATCATCCTAAAAGGGCCAGGGCGGCCTTCTCCGCAGGCTTGTCATTCGGATATCGGCTCTGGAAAAAGGGCCTTTATGTGCCGGAACGGATGGTCGGCCTCGATGCCATGGAAAACGCACTGGCCGGTTTGCGATTCCTTTACCAGAAAGGCCCCCTGGAAAATATGTACCTTGACCATTCCGTTTTGAAACTCAACCGGCATGTGAAAGCCGCTCTGGCCAAGTGGGATGCCAAATATCAGATTGTTCACAATGTAAGTCCGTTTGCTCCCGATCTGATCAACATCATCCGCCACGACCACGATATTTCATGGCGTATTGCCGCGATCACCAGCCTCGGGGTGGCGCGTTGGGCGACCTCCAACGCCGGCAAAGCCCGCGCCATACTGGAGTTCCTCCAGAAAGAAAGCCGTTCCAATAACGGCTGGATCAGCGCTGCGGCGAAACAAGCGGCAGCCTTCACGCGAACCACCATTAATTCGCTAAGTGATTGACCCGTGCCACAATCCCGCAAATTCTTTGCACAGCGCAAAGATTTGTGGGTACACCCCGCCATTTCCCCAAGCCATGCACCCGCGTAGCGTTGGGTACTGCGTGTTGGAGTTTATCCCGAAAGCCATCGGGATGGTTAAAATCGTCGTCGTACCCCGGGACAAGGTGCTCGCCTTGGTTGCGGCGCAGCATCGCTGGGAACTATCGGCCACCGCCCCTGAGCACCAGGTTATGGTTTGCCCGTGCCGGTGCGTCCGCCACCCTGTTATAAATGGGGGCCACCAGTCGAAAGAGCGATGGGCGGTGGGTGAATTCTTCTTTCGGCCGGTTTCGGGGGCGTGAGCGGTAAGAAGACATTCGAGGTGATGTGAAAACTGTTAATTTCCCATGTCTTGCCGGTTCTCAGAAGCTGGATTTCAACTGTGGCCGCCCCTTTTGCAAACTTTGCCGGAACAGTAAAAGTGGCGGTGGTGACGTTGTTCTTGGTGAAAATCTTGTAGTCGGTGGGGCTGCCGAGGTGTTTCAGACGGCCAAGCTCACGAAACATCATAAACAAGCGGTTGACTTTCCCGCGGTGGCGCAAGACTCTTTGTTGCAAGGCGGGGGTGGCTCGATTCAGCAACTGCTGCACATCCCAGTGCGCTACTATCGCGGGTACGGCGCGTTCGATATAGGCGCTGGCACCCGGCTCCAGATAGGCCGCTTGGGCGATGAAGAAGGCAAGGATAACGATGATGATAATAATGCTCAGGCAGCCAACGCCGCCGACAATTGCCAAACACGTTTTCATGTCGCTTCTCCGAAGGTGCGTGAACCATTGGCAGCGCTGCAGCGGTGCCAGCCGCAGTGGGAGTCTGGAATGGGCGCGACTTTATCCGGCTCCGGCGGTCAAGGCAAGCGACGAAGCCCGCTTCCGCTGACAAATAGAGGTAAACAGGCCCTGCGGCCAACGCGGAGCGTAGCATCGATCCAATCTATCAACTCTCACGTGGCGACCACCGCATGGCATGGTAAAATGTGATGGTGGGCTCGGGTGGCGGAATTGGCAGACGCGCCGGATTTAGGTTCCGGTTCCGTAAGGAGTGCAGGTTCGATTCCTGTCCCGAGCAATTGGCCTCATGTCCAGCGATCCAAGGAATGATACCCTTTGAAGTCGCCGACGGTTTGGTATAGATAAGGGACCGTGCTGAAAAAGACTATTGCCATGCCTTTGGCTACCATAGACGCAATATACGACAACGGCGTATTTGTTCCGGCGCAGCGTTCAATCTTAACCGACCATGAGCGAGTTCGGCTGACGCTTCAGACGCTTATCAGATTTGCCGCAACATTTCGAGGCCATCGCCCGCGGTTTGGACAGTCGGTTCCGGTCCCACCGAAGCGATGTGGAAGAATCTCTCGCTCCGCCTCAAACGACCGGGCATGAAACGGGCCACCGACCGCGTCGAGGGAATGATGAACTTGGTCGGCGTTTATAAAAGCGGACCAAAAACATCTACGGGAAATAGAGAAAAGCCGCATGCTGCCGAAATTAATGGCCGCACCTGGTAAAATTAAGGAACCAGTGCCGCGCAGTCATGCCAATGTGCGTATCGCATGGGATGGATTTTGCCAACCGCTGCCGATGGGTGATTAGGTCGCCCCCGGATTAGATCGTCGTGATGGTCTGGCCGAGGGTAGTTGTCATTTTCTTGGTACAGTCCGCCTGGTCGGCGAAGGCGGGCCAACCGGCGATGGCGGCGTTAACCTGTTCGATAATGGGACTGGTCTGGCGAGGCTTGAGGTCGAATCGGGCAGCGAGTTTCAGGCAGTGCTCGCGCGTTGGCTGACGGCCCTCCCCAAGGATCGTGGCCGTATGTTCACCGCCAGGGCCAGGGCAGTAAGTCAGGTCGTAGGCGGGGGCCAGCGACCATTCGCCGGTCTGGTCATCGAGAACAAAGGCGAAGTTCTTGGCATGATCGTCGCGGTTGTGGGCGGCAACATTGAACACCATCAGCCGAAACAGCCGCAGCACGTCGGCGTGGCTGCGCGTCAGGGTCTGTGTGATCTTGAATAGGTCGGCATAATCGGTTGCGGGGATGCGGAAGTTGGTGTGAATCATGTTGGCAAAGCTGTGCATGTGGACGCGACGATTCGCACTCGCCCGGTCGAAACGCCGCACCGCGAAATATCGCTGGACTTTACGGCCATGCTTGAGCGCAAATAGCCGTGTAGGCGGCATGTCGATCCCGGCGGCGCGGGCCATCAGGCTGTATGCATATTCAATTGGCCCGGCATCTCGGGCCTCGGTTCGCGCGGCGAATTTGACTATCCATGCTTCGTAACCCGCCGGTAGATCAGCCGCACCTGAGATAATATTTTTGCCTTGAATACCGACCAGGACCTTGGGGCGAGCGCCGGCGGGCGAGCCACCGGCTCGCATCAACTCAGGCAACACCGCGGCAGCGTCACCTTCAAGCACATCCTCGGCGTTGCGGCCCAGTTCGTAAAGATCAAGAAATTTCTCATCGCGATCAGATCGCTTTTCCGAAGGTGGGTGATAGGTCAATGCGCCCATCGTGCGGGCACCGAGGTATGCCAAGCGGTCAAGGGGGGATAGCGTTGTGGGGTCGACGCCGCGGCGGCGGAAGTGACGATCCATCAACAGCAAACCCCAGCCATCGGGCAGGGAGTCATCGAAGACGCCGGGCAGCGGGCCGAATGTGCGGTCGGTGTGTTCGATGAGTCCGGGCCGGGCGGGCAACTTAAAGGGAGACAGTTCGAGGCCGGTCTGGAGGAACGCGGCATCGTACTCAAAGTAGATTCGCCGCTCCTGCTCGGCGAGCGTGCCGACAAGCAATGCGTCGCCAGGCCGACGCTGTAGTTTGACGTTTAATTGCCTCATCGTATGCCTCGCTTGCGCCTCGGGGAACTGGTGACGCGGGATTCAAGTTCGGCCATGGACGATACGGACGGCGGCTGGAGTAAATCGGTGAATTCGGTGAGCCGGCCCAACGCGTGGCAAAGTCGCAGCAGGTTCTCGATCGAGGTGCGGCCCGTTCGCTCGTATCGTCGAACGGTGGGCAGTGACACTCCAGACCGTCTGGCCAGCGTCTCCTGCTTCCATCCCCGCAACAGGCGTTCGGCACGGACGCGCTGGGCCAGTTGGCCGGCGACCTCGCCGGGAGTGTACAATTCGATTGGGATTTTGGCCATGTCGTCTAACCTTAACTTAAAGATCATATTTTAACGTCTGGGCGTAGAAAACACCAGCAACATATCAAATATGATCTCTGGATTGACTATTCAGCCGTGCGGCTGGGGGCTGGAGCGAGCGGGCAGGATTGTCAAGATCGACAAGATCGGCAAGTTTTTTTACGAGGAGTCGGGAGGTCCCGATTGGCGACTCCTGTCGCATCGGGATTTCGGCATCCATGCCTTCCCGATGCTTGGCTCCTGCCACACCGGGATTTCGGCATCCATGCCTTCCCGATGCTTGGCTCCTGCCACACCGGGATTTCGGCATCCATGCCTCAACAGGAGAGCTCAAGGAAGACGGAGTGCGCGGCCAGCAGGCTGGCCGGCGTAGAAATTTTTCGCGGGTTCTGCGCGCCCAGGAAAACAATCCCTGGGCTGGCGCGGGCGTGCCGGTGGGATGCGCCGCGGTTACGGCGGGCGGGGACGCCTGCACCACAAAGCAGGCCCAGCCGGCTGCGGACCACGCGGCCGCACGCTTGGGCGTGTATAGTGCCCATGGGTTATCGGCTATGATTGAGGCCATGAATTCAGATTCGTCGCAAGTTGCTTCCGCGCCGCCGCAGGTTTCGGCCAAGCCGCTGGACCTGCTGATTTTGGGGGCAGGTGCGGCCGGGATGATGGCGGCCATTGCCTGCGGTGAAGCAGCTTTGGAAACCGGCCAACCGATGCCGCGGGTTGCCATCCTTGAAAAAAATGTCCGCCCGGGCATTAAGGTGCTGGTTTGCGGCGGTGGGCGGTGCAATTTGACCAATGCCGGGGCTATTGATGATCTTATAGCTCAGTTTGGCCGAAATGGCCGGTTTTTATCGCCGGCGCTGCGGCATTTTGACAACACGGCATTACGGGCCTGGTTTGCCAAGCAGGGGGAACCGACACACGAAGAACACGACGGAAAAATTTATCCGGATTCCAATCAGGCGCGTACCGTGGTGGAGGCCATGATCCGCCGGATGGAGCAACTCGGCGTGGTTTGCCGCGCCGGGCCGGGCAGTGCGGCCAACGATGTCGCATGGAATGGGGCGTCCGGGCTGTTTTCGGTTGACACCGCGGATGGCCAGGTTGTGCCCAGCCGATATTTGCTCATTTGCGTGGGCGGGCAAAGTTACACCCGCATGGGCACCACCGGCGATGGCTACCGCTTTGCCCAGGCGCTGGGCCACCAGATCATCAAACCGCGCCCGGCCATCGTTCCGCTGTTATGCAGCGAATCTTGGGTATCCAAGCTGCAAGGGGTGGCGGTACGTGATGTGGAAGTGCGGATCGAAATTTCCGGTCCGCTGCCCCGTTTGGCCACGGGTAAACCCACACCGAGCATTCAGGATCTGCTGTTCACTCATTTTGGCCTTTCCGGCCCGGCGGTGTTGAACCTTTCGGAAATTGTGGCCGAGCTGTTGGAAAAATTTTCCCCGGTGCCGTTGCGGGTGGATTTTGTCCGGCAACACAGCCGCCAGGAACTCGCCGCGATGTTGCGGGCGTGGCATGGTGAATCCGGACGTAAGTTGGTGAAAACGATGGTGGGCCAACTGGTGCCACAGAAACTCGCGGAAATGCTCTCGCACCTTGCCGACATACCACCCGAACATCCGTGCGCGGCTTTGACCGGCCGACAAATGCACGCGCTGATCGAACATCTGAAGGCATGTCGGTTTCAGGTGCATCAAACGCGCGGATTTAAAGAAGCCATGGTGACTGCGGGTGGCGTGCGACTTGCGGAGGTAAACCCGCAGACCATGCAATCGCGTCTGAACGCACATTTATTTTTAGCGGGGGAAATACTGGATCTCACCGGCCCCAGCGGCGGCTACAACCTGCAACTGGCGTTTTCCACCGGTCGTCTGGCAGGCTCGGCGATCGCCCAGCGCCTGGCGGAGGAGCATCAATAGAGGCGGCCCGAAGGCGTACTGGTCGAGGGTAAAACCGGGAGCGGAGGTGTGGCATCAGCGCCGTCCGGGTCCGGACTATGGCGACGGCCTTAGAGCGGATCAACGACGGGCATCTTCACCGGCAGATCGGAATTGGGCTGCCAATCCAGGTGGCAGCGCCAGTTGAGATCATCGGTCTGGGGAAAATCGGTACGGTAATGCACGCCGCGGGTTTCGCAGCGGGCATTGGCACCCAAGGCAATCAGCCGCGCGACCTGAAGCATGTTCTGCAGCTCCCATCCGGCGGGGGCGTCAAAAACCTTATCCAGCACGTAACGGGACCAGAAGGCGATGATTTCAGCCGATTCTTCCAAGCGCGGCCCGGACCGCTCAATGCCGACATTGCGCCACATCAGTGCCCGCAAACTGGAAAGGATATCCTGGGTATCAAGCTCGGTGCGCTGGCTGGGGGGAATTTCCGCGTTGATGCGGGGGATTTCCAGTTGCCGCATTTCCCCCGCCAACCGCCGGGCGGCATCATCGCCGGCGCGTTTACCGAAGACCAGAGCTTCGATGAGCGAATTGCTGGCCAGCCGATTGGCCCCGTGCAAACCGGTATACGAGGCCTCGCCGATGGCGTAGAGGCCGGGGATGCTGGTGCGGCCAAAGAGGTCGGTGGCCACGCCTCCCACCATGTAATGGGCGCTGGGATGAACCGGAATGGGCTGGGTGCCGGGATCGATGCCAAAACTGCGGCAGGTCTCAAAAATCCAAGGGAAACGGGTTTGAAAAGCCTGTGTGCCCAGATGGCGGGCGTCGAGAAATACGTGGGTGGAATGCGTTTTGGCCAACTGGGCCAAGATGGCACGGGCGACGATATCGCGCGGGGCCAACTCGCCGGCCGGGTCGTAGTCGCGCATGAAGCGATAACCATTTTTGTCGATCAGGGTGGCCCCTTCGCCACGAACAGCCTCACTGACCAAGGCTCGTGTGGCCCCGGCAATGTATATGGTGGTGGGATGAAACTGAACCATTTCCATGTCGCGCAGCATGGCCCCGGCCCTCCAGGCCATGGCGTGGCCGTCGGCGGTGGCGATCGGCGGATTGGTGGTTTCACGGTACAGCGCGCCGGCCCCTCCGGAAGCCAGCAGAGTCTGCCGGGCGAAAATCAAAAATAAACCGCGGTCTTTGGCATGGGCCACGGCACCAATACATTGCCCATCGAGCGTGATCAGATCGAGAATAAAGGCATGTTCAAGAATCGATATTTGCTCTCGGGCGCGGGCGACCGCGGCCAGGCAGTTGGCCAATTCGCGGCCCGTGGCATCTCCCAGGGCGTGGATGATGCGGTTGTAGGAATGGCCGCCCTCGCGCCCCAGAGCCAGTCGGCCATCGGTTTCACGATCGAAGTTGGCCCCCCAACCAATTAGCTCTTCAATACGTGCCGGGGCTTCGCGCACGACGGTTTCGATGGCCGCTTTTTGTCCGAGGCCGCAGGCGGTTTTGATGGTATCGGCAATATGGCTTTCAAAGCTGTCTTGGGAAGCGGTGACGGAAGCAATACCACCCTGGGCCCAAAAGGTATTCGATTCCGAAAGCCGCTGTTTGGTTACCAACAAAACCTCGGCCTGGGGGAAAGTTTCAGTCACGGCCAGGGCCGAGCGCAAACCCGCCACCCCTCCGCCAATCACCAGCACATCGGTAAGAACATGGGCCACGCGCTGGGCCTTGAACGGACAAAGATAACGACGCTGCATAAACCACTCCGCGGATAACATGGTGGATTATAACGGCGGACGATGATGTCCGCAGGCTCTGAGCCGGCTATCCGAAAATGCCGCCACGCCGGCCATCGATATCCACGGGCCGGGGCGGGTATGATGGATCGTTCGTTTGTGTCGGAGCGCCTGGGCCGTTAAATTAGCAGGACTGCGGGGGTCGATGGAGCGATCAGAGGGAGCGTTTCCGCAGCGGGCGCGGATTTTACCTGAGGTTCAAAACATGGCCGGTAATAAGCGCAACACCCCAGCTTCTCTCTTTGAGTTGCTTAGCAAGTCGGATCTGAATGTTTCGCGCCCGGAACAAAAAGGCAATAAGCCCGCGGCACCGCCGCCGACCAACCCGGCTCCCGTCGCCGCGCCTGCCACCGGCGTAGGTTCCCCGAAACCGGAAACGGCCAACGAACCGGCCCCCACCGCCCCGCCGACGCCGACGGTTGCAGCCAAGGCCGGCGCGGTACCCGTCGCCACTGCTTCTACCGACGAGGCGGCGGGGAAGAAAACGACCTTTGCCGACAGAACCATTTTTTCGATGCGCGACTCGATTGGTCCGTCCGGAGCGGGTCGGCGGGCGCAAAGATGGCAGAAACCCGCGGCGGAATCGGCCGCGATTGCCGGCATACCCCGGAGATTAATTCTCATCGGTGCGGGGGTGTTGGTACTTCTATTAATTGTGATTGTGCTGATGCTTACGCACAACCACGCCGGGGTACCCAAGCCGACCAATGTTTCGATAATCGCGCCGAGCGGACTCGACCACCCCAGGCTGGTGCAATATCCGTCGCCGCAGCGTCGGTTGGTAACGGAGCCTGGGCGGATGAGCCGGCACGCGGGCGAGGTGGTGCCGGCAGCGCAAGTGCGGCGCAGCCCCCGGAAGTGGTACCTGATGATTATTACAACTTTGCCGCAATATGCGCAACATGCGGCGCGGTTTATCGCCCGGCATGGGGTAAACGTAACGGTAGAACCGGCTGCGGGAGGTTGGGATGCGGTGATATCGGTCCAGGGCTTCAGGAATCTGGCCAGTCCGGCGGCCATTGCATTTCGTCGCCGGGTGGTGGCGATTGGCCTGGCGTGGCCGGGAGCACAGCGGACACATCATAGCCCGTGGAACGATGCCTATTTTGCCCGGGTCCAACGGTATCCGTAGGCCCAGGCGGCGTATTAGGTTGCACCAGGGCGGAGCTTGATGAAACATGACGAAGCGAGTGGTGATCATACTGCGCAGTTGGCCGGATCCGATTATTCAGGAAAGATTGGAGGATGCGGGCTTTTTTCGCGATGAAACAGAGCAGGCTTGGATATGTTTTAGCAACCTGGACCAAGTCAAGGAACTGGCCGGCTGGTTGAAACGTGAACGGGTTTCTTTTGAAGTAAGGGAAGCCACCGGCCAGGGCGAGGTAAAAAAATATCCCTGTTTAAGCCAGGCGCTTTTGGTCCGCAGCGGCGGCGGCCCCGACGAGTGTGCCCTGTGCGGCACCCGTGGTGTAGCCTGTCGGGAGTGGATCGAGGGGGACGATACCGATTCCATTCAATACGCCAAAGCCGCCCGATTTTACATGTGCGGCAAGTGCGTGCAGGAACGCATGCAAAAGCATCCACGTTTGTACGCGCCGGCACCCGATCGGCTTTAGTGCTCTGCCATAAACTCCGAATTTGTCTTACTTTCGCCGAGTTCCGTAGCCGGCAAAATTATTTCGCCACCACCGCCCGGCTCATCGCCGGGCCGTGGTCATGGGCAAGGCCACAAAATCGAATCTATTTTCATCCTGCGGCCGCCGCTGCGCACGGGCGGCGGAAACGGGAGCATGAGCGAATTGATGGGGCCGCTGGGAATTGCCCGCCGGTCTGGTGGCAGCGTTCTTGGCAGGGGCCGGCGGTGCGGAAGGTATACTTTGATGCACCACCCAGGCCGTAAAGGCTACAATGCCGATCAGGGCGAGGATGACCATGAGTTGCTTTTCCGACATGAAACTTCCCCAACAGGCGACCCAATCGCCATGGTATACGATCCCGGCCTACCGGTGATACCAGGCAAGGATGCGCTCCATTGCTCCAGCACTGCTGTCCGCAGGTCCATTGGGGCCGCGCCCGCGACGGTCGGGTGGGCCACCACCGCCAAGTTCAAGTGTACCTTCAACCGCCCGCCAAACGCAACGTCCCCTCGTAACCGCTGAGAACTACCCTTGAGATTTGATGGGTCGGCGATCGGTGAGATGCAAGGAGCCAGCGGCGAGAACCGGCTTCATAAACCCAGCAAGCCGCGGCGAGAGAGCACCCGCTTGTGGTCGGCTGGGAAAATCCGCTTGCCACTGATGAAACTTGCATACATACTATGACTGCCGCGGGTTGGCCGAAAAACTTTGGCCCGGCAGTGATTGGTCAACGATCTGAAGGAGTTGTACGCCCATGCCCAAATTAACTGTGGAATCTGTTGGTACGTTTGAGGTGCCACAAGGCAAACGCCTGGTCAACGCTCTGATCGACGAGGCAAAGATCGACCAGCTTCACGCCTGTGGCGGCATTGCCCGGTGTACGACGTGTCGGGTGGAATTTCTCGCCGGTGAACCCACGACTACCACGCAAGCAGAGCACGATGTACTCACCGAGCGAGGTTTAATCGGCAAGCCGCACCTGCGACTGAGTTGTCAGATTCTTTGTGATCGGGACATGACGGTGCGGGCCATAAGCCGACTGGCGGGTACGGGCCGCAAGGATGCTGGTGCCCGCCCCGCCGATGCCATCACCCCTCCGCCGGTGATGCGAAATCGGTAAAAAAAGCGACCAGTGCTTTCTCCGGTCTGAGTCGGGGCCGGCCGGCCCGTAGATTTAGTTCGTACCGTGGAGCAATTCGGCTAAATCGGCGGCTGCGGCCTGGGCATTGGCGCATTGGGCCAGCCGCCCCACGATCTGCCGTTGCCGGGCTGTAAATATCCACGGCTCCTGGGAATCGACCTCGGAAAGATCCAGCGCCCTTACCAACTCGGCCTGTAACAGATCCAGCCCCTGGCCCATACGGGCGCTGATTTTGATGGTTGCAAACAGGCCTGGAAGTTCCCGGCCCATCCAGCACATGGGCTGATCTGATTTATTGATCGTCAGAATCATCGGGCAAAACCGCCGGCCGGACTGCTGGATCAGATTCTCCAGCCAATTACACGTAGCCTTATCCGGTGCGGCGGTGCCATCCACCACAAATATTATCACATCCGCCAGATGCGCCTGTTGATGCGTGCCGGCCATCGCTTGCACTTCAATCGGGTCATCGGTGGTGGTTCGTACTCCGGCCGTATCCACCAGCACAACCTGCACGGTAGCGCCGGCCGGGCCAACTTGCGCCGCGGTGTCAATCCAATCTCGTGTGGTGCCCGGATGATCGCTGGTAATGCTGCGCGGATGCCCGATGAGCATATTGGCCAGGGTGGATTTACCCGCATTGGGCGGACCGATGATGGCGACGCGCGGCGGTGTTATCAGGTGTTCCAGCGTGCCCTGGCGAACCAGCAGCCACTGGGCTTCGGTGGATATGCGCCACAGAAAATGATCCTCTGGAGTCTCCCGCGATGCCTGCTGCAGTCGCTGCAGGTTTTCGGCGGCCCACGCGCTTAGACCGCCTTGCCGCTGCGCCAAAAGCAGGCGAACACTACGAGCCGAAGTCGCTCCGGGCAGTGCCGTTAGCACTTCGGCGGCGATCGCGGATTCATGCTCGTTCGCCCCGCAGCCACGTAGTATCCCGGCCGCCTTTTCCGCCGGGATCGCCGGCATGCCATAGCGAGCCAGCGCTGCCAGGATGGATTCCACCACTGCCGTACCGCCATGCACATGGATTTCAAAAATATCGGCGGCCCGGCGAATCACAATTCCCTCATCCAGCACTTCGCCGTTGTCCGTTAATTTCACCAGACTGATGCGCAACGTTTCGAAAGCTGTTTTTCGCCCTGTCAGGCCGGCCACGGCGGCCGCGGCCCCAAGCCCGGCAACTGCCAGAACCGCAATGGCCCCGACACCGGGAGGAGTCAGCACAGTCGCCAGGTTATCGGATAAATCGTTCATGCGGGCATAACATAATCGCCCCGGCAATATACCGCCAATGGTGAGAGCCGGCGTTGTGCGCTCGGTCATTGCTACCATCGAGTTCCATGTATCCGGAGTAATTGCCATCAGCCGGCTCATGAATTGAAAATAGCCGGAAATAGGGATCAACAGGGCTGCGTATGGCGACTGTGCCGGGTCCGGCAAAGTCTGGCGATGGGAAGTCAAGCAGGTATAATGCAGTACGCCTCCGCGGGAGGCCGTTTTATGGTTGGCGAGTTGCCGCGCCACGGTTTCGGCCCACCATTGGCCCTGAAACCGCGTCCCCAACTGGATGGTGTTTTATGCGAGACAGCCTCGATCAACTTCTGCTGCAAATTGCCGTTATCCTGCTGACCGCAAGATTGCTTGGATCTGCGATGCGTTATATCGGCCAGCCGCGAGTGGTGGGTGAAATGCTGGCAGGCATCGTCTTAGGCCCGTCCGTTCTCGGTCTGGCGGCCCACGGCGCGTGGCTCAAAATACTCTTTCCGGTGCATCCGGGCGGCCAACCGTATCCGGACCTGAATATCCTCAGTCAGCTCGGGGTCCTGCTTTTCATGTTTCTGGTCGGATTGGAACTGGACCCCAAACTGCTGCGTAACCAGGGCAAGGCGGTGTTGATCGCGGGAACGTCGAGTTTGACCGGCCCATTGATCGTGGGAATTATCCTCGGCGTTATTGTGTTCCCTACGCTGCACGGCCCCGTCAATAACGAATTTGTATTTGCGCTTTTCATCGGCACGGCCATGTGCATCACCGCCTTCCCGGTGCTGGCCAGGATCATCGCGGAACGAAATCTCCAGCGCACGCGGGTGGGGGCATTCGCTCTGGCCTGCGGCGCTCTCAATGATGTCATCGGGTGGTGTCTGCTGGCCCTGGTGATCGCCGTTTGCACCAGCGTCGGATTGGGTTCGCACAAAGCGCAGTATCCGCTGGTCTCGGCGTCGATGACGGTGATATGGACACTCTGCTTTGGCGCTTTCATGTTAGTGGTGATGCCCAAACTCCTGCGACCCCTCCAGGTGGTTTATGAACGCCGCGGCTATTTATCCCGCAACACCTTGGCGCTTATCCTGCTGCTTTTGTTGATTTCCGCCTGCATCACCGAGTGGATCGGCATTCAGGCGATTTTTGGCGGCTTTCTTCTGGGGGCGGCCATGCCCGCGGAAAGTCGCTTCGTGCGCCATCTTACCGACAAGTTGGAGGACCTGGTGCTGCTTCTGCTGCTGCCGATCTTTTTTGTCTACACCGGCCTGCGTACGCAATTAGGCCTGTTGGACACCTGGCACCTGTGGGAAATATGCCTGGTGGTGCTGCTGCTGGCGAGTGTTTCCAAACTCGCCTGTTCTTCACTGGCGGCCAAATTCGCCGGTCTTACCTGGCGGCAATCCGGCGTGCTGGGAGCATTGATGAACGCCCGCGGCCTCATCGAACTTATCGTGCTCAACATTGGCTTGAGTTTGCACGTGCTATCGCCGGCCATGTTTACCATCATGGTGATCATGGCCATTGCCACCACCTTCACCACCACACCGTTGCTGTACCTTTGCTATTCGCCGGCACGCCAGCGGCGGGACGCCGCGGCCGAAGCACCCGAAACGACCGCGGGTGAAACCCGTATTTTAACCATGCTTTCCTCCCCCCTCACCGCGGCCACGCTCACACGTATCGGGGCTTTGCTGCTGGCGGGTGATTCGGGCCGCATTCTGGCTCTGCATCTGGATAATCCGGATGAACACGAGCAGCGGCAAAATCTGCCCGATCCCCCGCGTGATCCAGTGGAGATTGCAATTCAACAGGCGGCTGCCTTAAAAATTCCGGTCAATGCCATGAGTCTGGTCAGCCGCGATTTTGGCCGCGATATAGGCCTCAACGCCGCACACTATCAGGCCCAGTGGATACTTCTGGGCGGCCACCGCGGCCTGTTTTCATCCGCCCCCCTGGGCAGTCTGGCCGACGAGGTGCTGCGAGATGTACACCGCAATATTGCCATCCTGACGGCCAAGGAAATGGGTGAAATCCGTCGGGTCATGGTGCCGTACCTTGGCGAACCGCAGGATATCGGGGCTTTAATCGCCGCGGACCGGCTCGGACGTAACCATGATTTGCGGGTCACGATCCTGCACGTGGTAAAGCCGGGGTCGGCAAAGGCGGCATCCAAAAACCTCGGGGTGCAATCACTGGTGGACCGTCATATATCCTCGGCCGGGGCCGCCAATCAGATTCACTTCCAAGTCATTGAAAACGATTCGCCGGCAGAGGTGGTGGTGCGGGAATCGAGCCATTATGATCTGATTATTCTGGGCATTGCCCCACAATGGCAACTGCACCATAAATTGCTGGGAAGATCGCAGCAGTCGGTCGCCGACCAAGCCCATTGCTCCGTCCTGATTGTGCAGGCCGCCGCCCCGCCGGTATCCAACCCGACATCACAGGCTGCTGCGGGTGTGGCGGCACCGTCCAAGCCCCCTATGTGATGGAAATGGGTGCGGCGATAAACTCCGCCATGGCCATGAACCTCGCCAACGCCTGGGGCGATCCGCCGTGCAGGCCGGACCGCACTCCTGTCGGCAGCGCTGGTGGGCATGGGGACACCGGTTATTTTCCCAGATTAAGCCACTGCACTTCATCTGGTGTGAGTTGAATCTTTAAGGCCTCAAAACTGGCCGCTGTTTCCGAGATATTCCACGGCCCGATCAGCGGAAAAGTCGGAAACGGCTGACATAAAACATACGCCAAGGCAATGACAATCGGCGAAACACCTTTGTCCGC
>JAJYZF010000175.1 GCA_021800165.1 Planctomycetota bacterium
GCGTCCAATCCAAACATCCGGGGGTCGGGCTTCCAGCCCGACAGCAGGCAGACCCCAGGGCCAACCTCCCAGCCCGACACACAGGCGGCGATCGTCGGCCAGGATGGCCAACCCCCAGGCGGCCTTCCGTTGAGCCAGGGCGGCAACAGCCCCCAGGCTTACGCCGATGCCGTAGCAACGTATTTGGCTTTTGCAGTGAGCAAGGCAGCAAACCGCGGGTGCACCCTTTGCTTTTGGGATACCGGTGCCGGGAAGGTCCAGCAGGCTTTCGGTCGGCAGGCGCTGCCGATGACATGGGATTTTTGCGAGGCCAACCCCTTTAGCGACTCTTCCGGAAGTTGGGGATCGCACATCGATTACACCGCCAAGTCGCTCGCCGCGTCGCCGGCATCAGCCGCCGGCGCGGTATCCCAGCGATCTGCGCTTGACATTCCGCCCCAGCAGACGGTCATCTCCACCGATCCGCCCTATTACGACAACATCGGCTACGCCGATCTTTCAGATTTCTTTTACGTCTGGCTGCGGCGTTCACTGGGGGATATTTATCCCGATTTATTTAAAACACTCCTGACGCCCAAGGCGGAAGAATTAATTGCATCGCCTTACCGCCACGGCGGC
The DNA here is from genome assembly GCA_021800165.1 of Planctomycetota bacterium. Classification (GTDB taxonomy): domain Bacteria; phylum Planctomycetota; class Phycisphaerae; order WQYP01; family WQYP01; genus JABEVA01. The sequence goes on from JAJYZF010000175.1 coordinate 619, forward strand.
AAGGAAAAGGCCCAGAAATTTTTTGAAACCGGCCTGGGTAAGGTGTTTGAGAACATACGCAAGGTGCAGCCGGCGGAATTTCCCATGACCGTCTTTTATGCATTTAAACAGACGGAGCAAGAAGATCCGGGGGTCGGGCTTCCAGCCCGACACAGCATGTCGGCCGAGACGGCCGACCCCCTGTCCCAACATGTATCCACCGGTTGGGAAACAATGCTCTCCGGCCTGATTGATTCCGGCTTCGCCATTACCGGAACCTGGCCGATGCGTACAGAACTGGTTGGAAACCTGAAAAAGAATGTCTCGGCCCTGGCCTCCTCCATCGTGCTTTCCTGTCGGCCACGGCCTGCTGATGCGCCGGTGGCCACGCGGCGCGAATTTCTGGCCGCACTGAAAAAAGAGCTGCCCGATGCCCTCCGCCATTTGCAGGACGGCAATATCGCCCCGGTAGATCTGGCACAGGCCTCCATTGGCCCCGGCATGGCCATTTTCACACACTATGCCAAAGTCATGGAAGCGGATGGCTCAACGATGGGCGTGCGCGCGGCGCTGGGGTTAATCAACCAGTTGCTCGATGAAATATTGGCCCAGCAGGAAGGCGAATTCGATGCCGAAACCCGCTGGGCTTTGGCCTGGTTTGAACAATTTGGCATGGAAGATGGGCCGTTCGGCGAGGCGGAAACCCTTAGCCGGGCTAAAAATACCGCCGTCAACGGCCTGGTTGAAGCCGGCATTATCTCTGCCCGCTCCGGCAAGGTGCGTCTGCTTAAGCGCAGTGAATTGCCGTCGGATTGGAACCCCGCCACAGATGAGCGGCTGGTGCATTGGGAAATCGCACAGCATCTGATTCGGGCCTTGGAAAATGGCGGCGAAACGGTCGCCGCGAATATACTGCGGCAGCTTGGCTCCAACGGCGAGTTGGCGCGTGATCTGGCCTATCGCCTGTATAATCTGTGTGACCGGAAGAAATGGGCACAGGAGGCACTGGCCTACAACAGCCTGATAATCGCGTGGCCGGAGATCAGCAAATTGGCGTATAAAACGCCCGGCACATCACAAACCCAGGAGGAGATGTTTCGATGATGAATATCAATGAAATGCCTGGCCCTGTTGCGGGGGAAGCGCCAGCCACGGGTCAGGCCGCAAACGCAAATGGGGGTCGGGCCACAAATGGGGATCGGGCGTCTGATGGGGATGGGGGTCGGGCCGCAAATGGGGATCGGGCGTCTGATGGGGATGGGGGTCGGGCGTCCCGCCCGACAGAACCAACCGACAGGCAGGATGCCCGCCCGACGGGATCAACCAGCGTGCAAGATGCCCGCCCCCCAGAACTGGGTCGGGCCGCAAATGGGGGTCGGGCGTCCCGCCCGACAGAACCAACCTGCGGGCAAGATGCCCGCCCTCCAAGCAGGTCAACGGTGCCCAAGGGGTATTACCGCCGTGGCGAAAAACACCCGCCGCACATGGATCATCCGGAAAAATTACAGCACGTTATCTTCCGCCTGGCGGGTAGTATGCCAGCGGAATATCTGGCGCGCATCAAGCATGAGTTCGCGTCTGGATCGCTCACCGATGAACAATACCGTGCCACGGTGGAAGCAAAACTGGACGAAGGCCACGGCCCAACCTGGCTTTCTCTCAGGGAGATAGCCGAGGTGGTGCAAAATGCGCTGGAATACTTTGATGGTGATCGTTACGACCTGCATACTTGGAGTATCATGCCCAACCATGTGCATGTGCTGATGCGTCCACGCGAAGGTAACAGCCTGCCGAACATACTCCATAGCTGGAAATCGTTTACCGCAAAAAAATGCAATGCGATTCTGGGCCGCTCCGGGGCCTTCTGGCAGGACGATTATTTTGACCGCTATATGCGGGACCACGCGGACGTTGTCCGTACTGCGGCATATATACTTAATAACCGGGGTTGGACCTCACACGGGAATCACGCCTCACTTGAAGACCAGCCCCCAGCCGAGAAGCAAGGCTCATCTGGGGGTCAGGCCGCAAATGGGGGTCGGGCGTCCCGCCCGGCAGGATCAACCGGCGGGCAAGATGCCCACCCCCCAGAACCAACCGGCGGGCAAGATGCCCGCCCCCCCACAGTACCCATAGCCGGCAGGATGCTCACCAACAAAAATGATTAGCGAGGCAAATATATGGCAATCACAAACCGGAGATCAGCAAATTGGCGCATAAAACGCCCGGCACATCACAACCCCAGAAGGAAATGTTTCGATGATGAATATCAATGAAATGCCTGGCCCTGTTGCGGGGGAAGCGCCAGCCACGGGTCAGGCCGCAAACGCAAATGGGGGTCAGGCCGCAAATGGGGGTCGGGCGTCCCGCCCGACAGGATCAACCGGCGGGCAAGATGCCCACCCCCCAGAACCAACCCAGGAGGAAATGTTTCGATGATGACGCTGCGACAATTTTTTGCGGCGGCGGCCACCGTGCCTTTAAGCAGCACATGGCTGGTCGGCGATCTGGGGGTGGCGCTGGGCAAACAGGAATTGTTTACCCGGCAATCAACCGAGAAGCTCAGGGTGCTGCGGGAGCACGCTTTGGTCGAAAGCGCGGTATCTTCCAATCGCATTGAGGGAGTGGAGGTGGACCAAAAGCGGGTCGCCACGTTAATGTTCGGTTCGCCCGTATTGAAGGACCGTGATGAGGAGGAGGTACGCGGGTACCGAGCCGCATTGGATATGATCCATCGTGAAGGCGCATCGCTGGCGGTAACGGAATCAAACATCCGCCGATTGCACCAGTTGGCGCGCGGCGACATTTGGGATGCCGGCAAATATAAACAAAAGACCGAACCAATCATTGAACGGTTTCCTGACGGCCGCAGCCGCGTGCGATTCATGCCGGTGGAATCTGGTCCGGCGACTGAAGCGGCGATGGCGGAACTCATTGAACGATGGATCCATCTGCGACAGGACCGAAGAGTTAATCCGCTGATAATCCTGTCCGGCTTCACGCTGGATTTTTTATGTATTCACCGATTTCGCGACGGCAACGGGCGCGTCTCCAGGTTGCTGATGCTCCAGCAGGCATACCACGCCGGGGCCGAAGTCGGCAGGTATATCAGCCTTGAACGATTGATCGAGCAGAACAAGCAACGGTATTACGAAACGCTGGAGCAAAGCTCCCAGGGCTGGCACCAAGGTAAGCACAACCCCTGGCCGTTTATCAATTATGTTTTATGGGTGTTCAAGGAGGCTTACAAAGAATTTGAGCAGCGAGTCGGAGAGATTGCCGAACCGTTTGGGGCCAAAGCGGAATTGGTGCGACAGGCGGTTTATCGCCAACAGGGTAGCTTTCGAGTAGCTGATTTGGAACGCGCGTGCCCTGCGGTGGGACGCGACTGGATTCGAAACATCCTCAGGCAGATGAAAGCTGCCGGCGAACTGCGGTCGTTCGGACATGGCGCTGGGGCACGTTGGGAACAAACAGGTCTGAATAAGGGTAATAATACCCTTTAATAAGGGCAGTAATAAGGGTATTAGTTAGCATTAGAGAAATCCGGGGACAAAAATATATGGCAATCACAAACCTGGAACGAATTGGCAGGGGCCTGGATCTTTTAGCCAGGGGGCTTCGCCCATTCGTCGAGCGTGAAATGAAATCATCGGCGGGTGACCATTGGTTGTCCCCACCTGGGGGTCGCAGCCTGGGGGTCGGGCGTCCCGCCCGACGGAACCAACCAGCGGGCAAGATGCCCACCCCCCAGAACCAACCGGCATGCAAGATGCCCGCCCCCCCAGTACCGATAGCCGGCAGGATGCTCACCAACAAAAATGATTAGCGAGGCAAATATATGGCAATCACAAACCGGGAACGAATTGGCAAGGGCCTGGATCATCTGGCCAGGGGGCTTCGCCCTTTTATTGAACGTGAGCTG
>JAJYZF010000176.1 GCA_021800165.1 Planctomycetota bacterium
AAATTCGCATCGCGGACATGGGAACACGGGCGCTTTCCAGCTTCTGCGCGAGCGTCGGACCATTGAGCCGGGCCAGTTCAGCGTCACTCGGAGTGACATAGGTAGGCTTGCCCGATGCCAAAATCGCTCGTTCTTCGCTGTCAGCAATGGCGTACCAGAAACCGCCGGTGCCAAACTTACGTGGATTTTCCTTGGTCTCACCCAGTGTTGCACCGATCCACTGCGCCCGCAGCACACGCGGGAATTTCTTCGGATACCGCCGGGCCTGAGATTCCTGATAAAAATTCAGACCGTTATGGTGTGTCCACCACACCCACTCCCAACCGGCAGCGAATCGCGTAACCCACCCCTTGCGGGTCCAGATGCTCAGTGCCGCGTGGCCGCGCTGTTTCACGCCCCACGTCGGGATACCGAATCCGCGCTCGGCCATGCGGCCGATCCATGCCCGGGCGCCGCATTCACCTCCGCCGGCGATGAGTTGTGAGGGCTTGTTACCGGGCACACAGCCGTAATGCATGTCGTTGTATCCGACATCCGTATGGACAATATTCAAATACTGGCCGCTCAAGACATACCCGGGTTCATAGTTCATCAGCATGTGGCGGAACCAGGAAATGTCCTTATTGGAATAGGAATCGTTCACCACAAATTTCAACTGCCATGTTGTAAACGTCGGAAACGCCGGATTGAGCTCGCCCTTCAAATACGCCCGCTGGAAGTTGAAATAGCGACGAACCGGATTGAATGACGTTTTCGCCCGCGTCGGTTTTTGAACCAGCGCCACCGCAACTGCCATCCGCTGAAGCACTCCATGATGCGACTGCGGGCTGGTGCGCTCAATCGTGTTGTAAATCTTCATCGCCAGGCCGTAGTTCCCGTTGAGCGGACCGCCCGCGTCCTGCATCTGCTTCATCAAAGCCTGATTGGCAAGCAGCGAGTTGATGAGTTCCTCGTTTGTTTTCGACTTCTGGGCAAATGCCGCCAACCCCCGTGGCGTCGCATCCGCGATCACCGAGGCCTCGACAAGTTGCTGATCATATTGATCGCTGGATAAAAACGGATTCACCATCGAGAGAATCGGAGCCGCCATGAATTGGCATCTGGCGATGGCCCTTCTAAACGCATGATGATTGAGCAGGTATGGCCTCTGGGCGCCGATTGCGCGATACTCATCCATGAACGGCTTCACCATTCCGGGATCAACTTTGGGAATGGCATGCCGAATCTCCCGTCGCAGGCGGCGCAGGATGGCAGCATAATGATCCATGAGTCTCCTCCCGTTTGTATGGAGGACCACCTGCGAGTCGACGCGGCGTTTGGCCGATGAGGTTGTCGTAAATGTCAGGCATACACCGATCGCCACGCAGCAAAGGGCTGAAATGACTTTTCTTTTCATGTTGTCCACTCCCGGCTTTTGCCCAAATGAACCGCTGCCACCATCATCGCCGCAAACCAAAGGGATCGGATACGGCCGCAAAGTTCGCTCTCGCCATGGATACCCAGCCCCGATCTCCATTTTGACACCGCATATCTTCGCATATGAATCATAACACCATGATAATATCGGCTGAAAACGTGATAGGCGCCAAGGCTGCCCCGTCTCCCCACGCGGCAACGTTACCCGGCATGCATTTTCGGGCTTCCGACGCAATCCCTTGCCGGGGGGACGCTGCGGATTTTACGCGGAGCCGCGGAAATCGCGGAGAATCGCGCCACGCCTCTACCGTGACCTTATGTTCTTCACGCGCCAACCCATGACTGCGTCGCTGCGCCGAAATACCAACGTCGCAACCGGCCTACCGACGGTTGGCGTCATTGACGCACCCCGGTAGGTCGGTATTATTCTTATCTATGAAAGCGACCGAGGCCAATCTGCTTGAATTTCTTAAAAAATCGCCCCAATTCGCCATTCCTATTTATCAACGCACTTACAGTTGGGGCAGGCCTGAGTGCGACCAGCTTTGGGACGACATCATGCGGATAGGCCGCGACGAGGCAGCTCTGGCGCACTTCATCGGTTCGATTGTTTATGTCGAGAAGGGCATGTATTCAGTGTCGAACCCGTCGCCACTTCTCGTGATTGACGGCCAGCAGCGGCTCACGACCGTAACTCTGTTGATTGAAGCCTTGGCTCGCAATTTAGGCGACGGCGAACCACTGGACGGCTTCTCGGCAAAAAAGCTCCGCAGTTATTACCTCCTGAACCCCTTGGAAGAAGGCGAGCGGAGATACAAGCTGATCCTCTCCCAATCCGATAAATCCTCGCTCATCGCCATACTTGACCAGCAACCAGCAACGGAGGAGCACTCGTCGCGAGTGGAGGAGAACTTTAAGTTTTTCTGTGGTCGCGTAACCGAGGCGAAGGATGAATTGACGGCGCTCTGCAAAGGGCTGGCTAAGCTTGTCGTTGTGGATATTTCGCTCACCCGTGGCCAAGACAATCCCCAACTCATTTTCGAGAGCATGAACTCAACGGGCCGTGAGCTGACGCAGGCCGACCTCATCCGCAACTTCATTCTGATGGACCAAGAGCCCAAAGTCCAAACACGGCTTTACGAAAAGTACTGGCGTCCGATGGAAGAGGATTTTGGCCAAGAGGCGTACGCCTCGCATTTTGATGCATTCATGCGACATTACCTGACTTCCAAAACCGGTAAAATTCCCAATCTCCAAGAGGTCTACGATGCGTTCAAAAGATACAGTCGCGGGTTGGAGGCTCAAGGCATCGAGAGGGTCGTCGCCGATGTCCGTACATTCGCTGGCTACTATTGCGCGATGGCCTTTGAGTCGGAAAAGGATGCCGAGCTCAAATCCGCCTTTCATGATCTGCGCCAGCTCAATGTCGACGTGGCCTATCCGTTCCTGCTGGAGCTTTACCACGACTACAAATCAGGAACAATGACCCGGGACGAATTCCTCCAAGTGGTGCGCACGGTGGAAGCTTACGTGTTTCGGCGGGCGGTGTGCGATCTCCCGACAAACTCACTCAACAAGACATTTGCGGAGTTTGGCTACTCCTTAAAGGAATTAAAAAAAGATTGCTCGCGGGAGACCGGCCGCTACGCCGAGCGTATACTCGCCCGACTCATCCAACTCCCATCGTACCGCCGGTTCCCCGGCGACCGCGAGTTCGGCCAGGAGCTTTTGCGGAGAAACCTCTACAACTTCTCCCGCCGGAGTTACTGCCTCCGTCGGCTTGAAAATCACGGCTGCAAGGAGCGGGTGTCGGTGGATAAATATACCATTGAGCACATCATGCCACAGAATCCGACCGATGAATGGAAAAAACAGCTTGGTGAAGACTGGGAGCGAATCCACCAGACCTACCTGCACACCCTCGGCAACCTGACGCTCACTGGGTACAACTCGGAGTATGGCTGTAAATCCTTCGCTCAAAAGCGTGACATGGAAGGTGGATTTAAGCAAAGCCCATTGCGTTTGAATCGGGGCCTCGGTCAACTTGAGTGTTGGAACGAAGCTGCCATTCTCGCCCGCGCCGAGAAACTCGCTGAAAAGGCGGTCGAGGTGTGGCCCACACCCGTTGTCGACGAAGTACTGCTTGGCGCCGATAGGCCGCCACCGAGCTCCATCAAATACAGCATTAAAGACCATCCGCACCTGCTATCCCCCCGGATCGGGCCAGTCTTTGAGGCGTTCCGCAGGGAAGTGCTGGCACTTGATCCCTGCGTGACGGAGGAGTTCCTGAAGGCTTACGTTGCTTACAAGGCGGAAACTAATTTTGTAGACGCCGAGCCTCGGGCTGCAAGGCTGCTGCTCACACTCAATGTCAAATTCCAAGAAATCGACGACCCCGAAAAAATGTGTCGAGACGTAACCAACATTGGCCACGTGGCAAACGGCGACGTGGAAGTCGGATTGGACTCCGTTGAACAATTGCCATATATCATGGGACTGGTTCGCCGGGCGTTTGAGAAGCAGATGGGGTCCGGGGTAGATTCATAAAACCACCCTCAGGTCCCCCCCGCCGGCATCAGCGCCTTTCAGAACCAGCCAACTGCCGATTGAGATCTTCCACGGCCCCGCGCAATTGTGGAAACCGAAACTCGAAACCGGACGCAAGCAATTTCTGCGGAATCACCCGGCGGCTTTTAATAACAAGTTCCGTCTCGGTACGCAGAAATACCGCACCCACTTCCAGCATCAGTCGCGGCGTCGGCAGCCCGAAACGCCGCCCGCAAACTGTCCGCACGGTCTGCATCAGTTCCGCGTTGGTAACGGGATGGGGCGCCGCTACATTCACCGGACCGGAAAAATTTGCATCATGGATCAACCACTCAACAGCGCGGCAGAAATCGGTTTCGTGAATCCAGGAAACATATTGGCGGCCACCGGCCAGACTGCCGCCGAGGCACATGCGTGAGAGCTTGCGCAACATCGGCAGAACGCTGTTGATATCACACCCGAGCACCATGGCGGTGCGCAGGGCGACTTTTCGCGTCGCCGGGGTGACGCTGTTAAACAGGGCCGCCTCCCATGCGACGGCCACCTCGATTGAAAA
>JAJYZF010000009.1 GCA_021800165.1 Planctomycetota bacterium
ACTTGAATTCCGTAGCCTTCCATGGCCGAATCCTTTATTCAAACATACACTGCGAACATCCTGTCCGTACTTCCTTATCATAATAATCCATTGCCAAATCGGGAAGTTATTTCGGAACTATTCCTTAGAGCGTTTCCCCCAGCATGGGGCGCTGCCGATTCATGTGAGCCTGGTGCGCCGGCTTTCGCCGGATTCGCTATCGGTGATGGAATTCAAAAGCGTGATGGATGTGCAAATTGCGGAAAAGATGGTCAGGTTTCCGCTGCTGGGCGAAAGGCTTGATGGGGTGTGGAACGTCAGCTTCTCCCAGGAGTTGAACATGACTACCGACAGCGATTTGTTCAAGACCGAACCTGGCCCGGGGCGATTGCCGCTGTATGAGGGCAAAATGATCTGGCAATTCGACCACAAATTAGCTCCACCGCGCTATTGGGTGGATGAAAAAGAAGGCCGGAAGCGGATTCTGGGCCGCGAGAAGGATATTGGCCAGAGGTTGGATTATCAGGATTATCGGCTGGGGTTTAGGGCCGTTGGGCGCAGCACCGACCAGCGGACGATGATCGCGACGGTGCTTGCACGAGGAGCCTTCGCCGGTAACTCCTTGCCGGTCGGACTCGCGACGGCGAAGGGAATCGCCTTATACGCCACGGCGGTGCTGAGCAGTATGGCGGTTGATGCGCACCTCCGTGGCCAGGTGAGCGCCAACGTCAACCTTTTCTACGTCTACCAACTTCCCGTCCCTCGGCTAACCGAAAAAGACCCCGCATTCGCTCCCATTGCCGAGCGCAGCGCCCGACTTATCTGCACCGCCCCGGAATTCGACGACCTGGCCAAACAAGTGGGGCTGAAAAGCCACAAGGACGGCATTACCGACCCCGCCGAGCGGGCTCAAGTCCGCGCTGAGCTTGACGGCCTGATCGCCCATCTTTACGAATTGAGCGAAGAAGAATTCGCGCATATATTAAAATCATTCCCGCTGGTGCCGGAACCGGTACGGTTGGCCGCACTGGCTGAATATAAAAAATTGCAAAGGTGATGGCTTGCGTGGGGGGAAAAGCTGCGTAAACTATTGCGTGGATCATACTTCGACGGCGGAAATGAAGAATCTTGGGGTTCTTTCCTTTCCGGGTTTTAGCGGATATGATCAATAAAGGACTGGTTAAGGTTTTGTGAGAAGGAACTCATGATAAAACTCCTGGAAACGATTCAATCCCCCGCGGATGTAAAAAAGCTCTCCCTGGACCAGCTTAGCATATTGGCGCAGGAAATTCGTGAAACCATCATGACCACTGTAGGTACCAACGGTGGCCATCTGGCACCTAATTTGGGTACCGTGGAAATTTCTCTGGCCATTCATGTGGTCTTTGATCTGCCCAAAGATCGATTGCTGTGGGATGTGGGGCATCAGTGTTACACCCACAAACTCATTACCGGTCGTTATGCCAACTTCAGCAGTTTGCGGAAAAAAAATGGCGTGTCCGGCTTCCCCGACCCGGCGGAAGGACCGTACGATTTGTTCAGCGTGGGCCATGCGGGTACCGCCATCAGCACGGCGGTGGGCATGGCCCGTGCGGATGCCCAGCTTGGTCGCGATACCTCGGTGGTGGCCTTGGTGGGGGATGCGTCGATTGTCAATGGTCTGGCGTTTGAGGGGCTTAACAACGCCGGGACGCTTAAGCGGCAGATGCTGGTGATTCTCAATGATAATTCCATGAGCATCAGCGAGCCGCAGGGAGCCTTTGCCAACTATCTGGAGCATTTGCGCGTCACCAGCACCTACGACGAAGTGAAAAAACGAGCCCAGGAATTGCTGGATCGCATTCCCTATGGTCAGAAAATTTCCGATGTGGGGTTCCATATCAAGCAGGGCATCAAAAACACCATCGCGCCCGGCCATATTTTTGAAGATCTTGGCTTGAAATATTTCGGCCCTGTGGATGGCCACGACTTACCGGGTCTGATTGAAAAACTCCAGGAGCTTAAACATCTGCATGGCCCGGCGGTGTTGCATATCAAAACCATCAAGGGCAAAGGGTATGAATGGGCGTGTGATGACCCGACGACCTTTCACAGCCCCAAGCCGTTCCGCGTGGAAGGTTGCCGCGTGGTGATGAACCAGGGTTCGGGTCGATCCTGGACTTCCGCGTTCGCCGACGCCATGGTGAACCTGGCACGTAAGAATGACAAGGTGGTGGGCATTACCGCGGCGATGCCGGACGGTACGGGGATGATTAAACTCAAACCGGTGTTTCCAGAGCGTTATTTTGACACGGGTATTTGCGAAGGTCACGCTACCGCGATGGCGGCCGGCATGACCAAGGGGGGGCTGCGGCCGATTGTCGCCGTTTACAGCACGTTTTTGCAGCGGGCGTTTGACCAGGTTTTTCAGGAAGTGTGCCTGCAAGGTTTGCCGGTGACATTTTGCGTGGATCGGGCGGGTTTGGTGGGCGACGATGGCGCGGTCCACCATGGCTTTTGCGATCTGGCGTTTCTCAAGAGTCAGCCGGGAATGGTGCTTGTTGCCCCGTCGGATGAGCAGGAACTGATTGCCGCGATGGACTTTTCGATGACGCTGGAGAGTCCGTGTGAAATTCGTTATCCACGGGATAACTGTCCGCCGCAGCCGCTGGGGGCCAAGGACGGGGTGGAACCGTGGCTGATTACCCGCACCGGCGGTAAATCGCGTACTTTGCGCCAAGGCCGGGATGGCACAATTTTGGCTTACGGGTCCATGGCGTGGCAGGCGATGGAAGCAGCCAAACTGCTGGAGAATGAAGACATCCATGTGGCGGTGATCGATGCCCGCTTCTGTAAACCTCTGGATGGTGCCATGCTCAAAGAAATTTTTCTCCGCGGTCGGCCCATTATCACCGTAGAGGATCATTCCGTTATCAACGGCTTTGGCACCGCGGTGATCGAATATGCGCAGCAACACCGGTTTGATGCCCGTTTGCTCACCCGCGTGGGCATTCCGGATCGCTTTATCAAACATGCCAGCCGGGCCGAGCAACTCAAGGATATTGGACTGGATGCGGCGGGAATAGCTTCCGCAGTGCGGGCGGCCATAGGTGAAATGCAAACCATGACCCCGCCCGAGCCGCTTGGCGCCGGCCAGGGTAAAAGAGCCTCAGTCAAGCTGCGATAATGCCGGCCACCAAAAACCACGGACCCAGTGCGGCGGAATGAACGGATCATGGCTTAGTGCAGTGGGACGCCGGGTGACAACTGGGCTTCGGCCAGTGGCGATCCGGTGATGCTTTGGGTCATGTTATCAAAGGCAATGACGCAGTTTCCACCCCGTCTTTTGGCCCGGTAAAGAGCCTGATCGGCGCATGCCAGAAGCATCTGCGGATTGCTGGGGTCAAGCTCCGCTACGCCAAAACTGCAACTGACGCGGACGGTCTGATCTTCAAAACGGAAAATTTCCGCGGCCATACGCTCGCGCAGGCGCTGGGCCAGAACCAACGCTCCGTCGGCGGCGACGTTGGGGGTGAGAATAGCAAATTCCTCACCGCCGTAGCGGGCCACCACATCTTCGGTGCGGCAGGATTCGGAAAATACCCGGGCTACGCCGCGCAGCACCTGATCGCCAAAGGAATGGCCATAGGTGTCGTTGAGCTGTTTGAACTTATCCAGGTCGGACATAATACAACTGAAGCAAGAACTGAAACGCAGGGCATGGGCGGTTTCGGCGGCGATACGCTCATCAAGATAGGCGCGATTGTGCAGGCCGGTGAGACCATCGATCAGGGCCCTTTTGGAGAGCATCTCCATGAGTTCGCGGGTGCGCAGGGCTACGCGGACGCGGGCCAGCAATTCGGCGGCGTCAAAAGGTTTAACGACATAATCAACAGCGCCCAGAGAGAAGCCTTTGACCTTTTCATCTCCGGCCGATTCACCGGACAAAAATATGATCGGCACCGATCCTGTGGCCGGATTGGATTTCAGCCGCCGACACACCTCAAAGCCGTCCATGTCGGGCAGATGGACATCCAGAAGAATAAGATCGACGGCGAGTCTCTCGGCCTTTTCAAGAGCTTCGTGTCCGTCGAAGGCGGAATGCCATTCCAGCGGCTCATCCGCGAGGCGAATGCGCAAAAGCTGGTGAATGATTTTCAGATCATCAACCAATAAAACCTTGGGCTTCACGGCACACCTCTGGCAAATCGGCGGATCCGTCACCGCCATCGTTCAGGCCTATCCGTTCACCATTGGGATGGCCCGGCCACTCTCGCCCGACTTAGACATCGGCATTGCAATGGCCGCCCATGCGTTATTTCGCGATTTCAGAAAAGGTTGAAGCCAACCCCGAGAATCATTGGCTCCAGACGCGTTTACAACCGATATTATACGACGGTGCGAGCGGCGGTACTGAGACGGCAAAAACGTTCACACGGCCACCACCGGCCAAGGGCGGTGAGAGAGGGGTCTTTCGTTGGCGGGGCGGGCAGTGTAGAATGGGTTTGGTGTTTTGGTTTCTCCCGCAAAGGGAATGGACGTTACCACAAGGAAATGGGTTGCATGGCGTTTGGTTCACAATTCAATGAAAATCGTAATCCGCCACCGGAAGTAAAACCAGTTTCGGAAGAGTTGGATCGGGCCGTGGTTGAAGCCATGCAGGGTTTGTCCATTGAGGACCTTATGGCCGAGGCGCTGGCGCGCCCGGAGGGTGCCGGCGGACCGGCTTTGGACCCGAGCCGGCCGTTGCGCGGCGGTCGCCCGACCACGGTACAAGCGGCAGAGGCGGCACCGACGGGCAGGGTGCGGAGTCGCAAAGGTCGCGTGGTGAGTATTCGTGATCGGAGTGTGTTTGTGGACCTGGGGGGCAAGTCGCAGGGCCTGGCGGCGCTGGATCAATTTGAGTCGCAGCCTGGCGAGCCTGCGGTAGAACCGGTGGAAGTGGGACGGGAGTATGAATTTATCTATACGGGATATGATGCCCGCGAAGGGTTGATTCTTCTGGCCCGCAAAGGGGCCATCAACCATGGCGGACTGGAGCAACTGCGTGTGGGCGACACGGTAGACGCGATGGTGGAGGCGGCCAACAAGGGTGGGCTGGAGATGCGTCTGAAAAATACGCGTGGGTTTATGCCCGCCGGTCAGGTAGACCTGCGGTTCTGTCCGGATCTGTCGGTTTTTGTCGGCGAGAAAATGCGCTGCCGGGTCATTGAAATTGATTTAAGCGCCAACAAGCTGGTGCTTAGTCGCCGGGAATTGCTGGAAGAAGAGCAAGCCAAGCTACGGGAAAAAACCTGGGGCGAGCTGGCGACGGGACAAATTCGGGAAGGGCGGGTGTTGAGCGTGCAGCCCTACGGGGCGTTTGTGGATCTGGGCGGAGTGGACGGATTATTGCACGTATCAGCGATGAGTCATAGCCGCGTTTCGGATCCCAACAAGGTGGTGAAGGTGGGCGATGCCGTGCAGGTGATGGTGCTGGGGATTGACGAAGAAAAACAGCGCGTGTCATTGGGGCTTAAGCAGTTGATGAAAGATCCATGGTCCACGGTGGCCGAAGATTTTCCCGTGGGCACGAAAGTCACGGGTGTGGTCAACCGAATTTTGGATTTTGGAGCCTTTGTGGAATTGGCCGCCGGTGTGGATGGACTGGTGCACATTTCCGAGGTCTCACCGCGACATATCTCACGGGTCGGTGAAGAGTTGCAAGTGGGGCAGAAAATTGAGGCCAAGGTGTTGGCGATCGATCTGGAAAAAAAGCGAATCAGCCTATCGATTGCCCAAGTGCAACGAGAAAAGGGGGCGGCGGAAGCAGTAGCGACGGGTGGCTCGACGGCCGCGACGACAACGCCGGAATCGCCCTTGTCGCCGGCGGTGGGTGGGGCCGGGAACAAGCCCGCCAAGGGGACGCGAAAAGCTCCGCTTAAGGGTGGCCTGTAAGACGTTGGGTAGGACATCTTAAACGGCAATGGCGCAGGGGCGCGGCGATCGGGCTTGAATGGGCCGGATTGTGGGACCCGAGGACCGGGAGCTTGGGTTTAGGACCAGTTGACGGACATTGTGAAAAATATTACGATGTTGGGTAAGGTCGCAGGTGAAGGCCATGGACCAAGACGGGCCTAAGAAAGAAATACCCTCCGGCGGCGCGAAATCCGCTTTGGATCGGCTGGAAAGACATGCCGAAGATCGCCTGCGATCAGGCTCATCTGCGGGGGCTTCGGGCGGCGGCAGGTCGAGCGTGCGGCGCTTTGCGGAGATGGGCTTTGAGTTTCTGGCGGTTATTTTTGTGTTCGGCCTGATCGGGCAGTGGCTGGACAAGAAATTTCAATGGCACGGCGTGGCGACGGTTATCGCGATAACTGTGGCGGCGATTGGGGATCTGTATTTGCAGATCAAAATGCTGTTAAGGACGGATAGTAAGGAAACAAAAATTTTCAGACCGCATCAGGATGACGATGAATAATTCACAAAAATCAGCGCTGGTCAGCTCGGCCTGGCTGCGACTTGGTCTGGCGGTCACGCCTGTGGCCGCGGTCGGTGGCGTGATGCTGCTGGCTTTGGGGGCGTTATTGCTGCTGCATCGACCGCTGCATCTGCGGGAGATGCTTGATGCCGCGGTGGTGAGCGTGGTGGTAGGCTTGTTGGCCGTTGCACCGATGGTGGTATTGATTGGGCGAAGCGCCATATTGCTGTTGCGCTGCGCGGTGCTGGCGAATATGACACGACTGGTGGGTGTGGCGGTGGGAGCGGTGGTGATTATCGCATTTTCGCCAGTACAGTTGCAAAAAACAGTGGTGCTGTTGTGGCTGGCGGCCTTTTACTTTGTGTTACTCATTGCCGAATCGGTGGCGTCTTCGTGGGTGATCAAACATTCGAAGGTGTAGTTTGGCCTGCGGCCGATGGGCCATCGGCCAGCGGTATATTTGACGCGCCGCCGCTGTTGGGGTAAAAGAACCGGCCCGGCGCGGCTGTAGGGGGCTGCAGCGAGGCGCTGGGCATCAGGCGAGTTGGAAACGGACTATCGAAGTGCTCATGAATGTTGTTATGTCAGTACCAGCCGGAGTTTTACCGCTCGCCGGCGTGAACGTACTTAGCGGAACCGTGGCCCACCGCTTGTGGTCGCATCCGTTGTTTTACGTTTTGGGAAAGCCAGTTTACTTCAGCAGTGATATTTTGATGTTGTTGTTGTCCGCGGGCCTGATGCTGGCCATCTTCCCCACCATGGCCCACCGTCTGAAAAAACACCCGGTACCGACGGGTTTTCGCAACTTTTTTGAGGCCATACTGGTGTTTCTCCAGCGGGATACCTTTGAGCCGATGCTGGGGAAATGGGCCACTGTATTTACGCCCTACCTGTGGACGGCATTTTTCTTTATTCTCTTTGCCGACCTCTTCGGTATGTTACCCGTTGATGAACTGGTGACCTTGTTTAACGCGGCTTTTGGTACGCACATTCCGGCTTTCTGGGGTGATGCGACGGGCAATTTGACGGTCACTGCGACCTTGGCGGTATGCACGTTTGTAACCGTGCATGTGTCCGGGCTGTCGGCATTTATCCGCCATGCCCGCCGTCGGCATCAGGCCCATGTGCAAGAGCACGGCCATCGACATTCCGGCGAGGCTGTGCCGGAAGGGCCCCGGCGGTTCTGGCCGCTGGCGGTGCTGGTGGGAGTGGGCAACTATTTCAAACACCTGGTGCCGCCGGGCGTACCGTGGGTGATTTGGCCCCTGATTTTTGTTCTGGAATTGCTGGGTATGTTCGTGAAGCCGCTGGCCTTGTGCATGCGTTTATTTGCGGTGATGATGTCGGGGCCGCTGGTGGTGGCGGTGTTGGTAAGCATCACGTTCGCCCTGGGTGGAGTGGTGGCGCGGACGACGGCGGCGATTCCAATAATTTTTTCGGGCACTGCGTTTGAGGCGCTGCATCTATTGGAGGCGTTTTTGCAGGCCTACATCTTTACGTTGCTAAGTGCGGCCTACCTCGCGGAGGCGGTTTCGCTGGAGCATTGAACAGGCGATTAGAGCCGGCCACGGTGTCGTGGCGGCGGAATAAATTCAGGAAAATTTTCAACAGACAGGAGTAACCACAATGGATACAACAACGACGATGCAGGCAACCCAAGCCGCGGCGACCGCAGGCCATGCGATGGCACACGGTCTGGCTCAGGGTGCTAATTCCATGCATGAGCTGACGGAAGCCATTCAGGTGGCGGGGGCTTTGATTGGCGGTGGCGCGGGTGTGGGTGGCGCAGGTGCCGGCGTTGGAGCCATCGGTGGAAGTATGTGCGAAGCCACGGCCCGCCAACCGGAGCTTATTAACGTCATCCGGACCCAATTCTTCCTGGCGGCGGCCATTATTGAAGGCTTCACCTTCCTGCTGCTGGTGCTGGTGATGATCGTGCTGATCCGCAATGGCGGTCTGTAAGCGGCACAGGATCCGGTAGGCGGATTTCGGCCGTCGGTACTGAAACTTGCAGTGATCCGCGGTGGGGAATCGCAGAATGAGGATTTTGATTATGACCATGATATCCAGGCAAATGAGGAGCCGACCGCTGATCAGCCGCTTAGTCGCCGGCGCGGGGGCTACCGTCATGCTGGCGGCGGTGCAGTTGAGCAATCCGGTACAGGCGGCCATGGCGCACGCGGGTGGCCGGGCAGCCAATGCCGGGGCCAGACTGATGTCGATCAACGTGGGCATGGCCTTTATTACGCTGATCATCTTCGTGGTGTTACTGCTGGTGCTGAGCCGATTCGCGTGGCGGCCACTGATTGCGGGCTTAGGTCGCCGGGAAAATGCCATCCGCGAAAGCGTGCAGGCTGCGGCGGCTGCCCAGGCGCAGGTCGAACAAACGCGTAAGCAACTGGAGGAAAAGATTGCCGAGGTGCAGCGGCAGGCGTCACAACAGCTTCAGCAGGCGAAGATGGATGCGTCCAAGGCCGCGGAAGCGATTCATCAACGGGCTGAGGCGGAGGCCCGCGCCATGAAGGATCAGGCGTTGCGCGACATTGAAGCCGCCAAGCAGCAAGCCTTGGGGGATTTGGCGCGGCGATCGGCCGATCTAAGCATTGAACTTGCTTCACGTATCATCAAGCGGGAAATTAATGCCGCCGATCAGCGGAAGTTTCTGGACGAATCTCTGGCGCAGTTAACGGCCAGTGTGAATTGAACGGCGGCGTGAAAACGGCCGTCGGTGGAGCCTTATGGAAGCCAGAGAATCTGAATTGATGATGGTGGGGCGTGTCTATGCCACCGCACTTTATGATGCGGCGCTGGCCGCGGACAAACTCAAGGATGTTATCGCGGACATGGACTCTCTGCGCCAACTGTTGGCTGGAGTGCCGCGGTTGAAGGCTTTGCTCAAGGCGGCAACCATCGGATCTCGGGAAAAGGGTAAACTCCTCGACGATACGCTCACCGGCAAGGTGGAGGGGCTGACGCTGGCGGTATTTCATGCCATGGGCCGGCGCGACCGATTGGATTTGCTGCCGGAATTCATAGACGCGTTTGCGGATGTGCAGCAACAGCGCTCGAAGCGTATTTCGATGGAAATGGTTTCGGCGGTACCGATTGATGAGGCCCGGCAGGAACAAATTCGTGAGGCCGTGGCCAAAGCCGTGGGCCACGAGGTGGTGCTCAAGTTATCGGTGAATCCGACCTTGGTGGGTGGGGCGCAGTTTCGGGTGGGTGATTTGTTCGTGGACGGCAGCACCAAATATCGGCTGGCAGCGATGAAAGCATGGCTTCATGCCGAGTTGTTCTCGCAACTGCGTCCGCAAAAGGCCATTGAGGCCTAGGCCCGCCGGAGCGCACAAAGGGGTTGTGCTGAGCCCACGGGCGGTGAATCATTGAAATGCCAGTATGAAGGTAAGTATGTTCAGGGTGAAAAATGAAATTCAGAGTTGATGAAATAGCGTCGGTGCTGCAAAAGGAAATCGCCACATTTGAGGACCGGCTCGATGTGAGTCAGGTAGGTAAGGTTATTGAGGTTGGCGACGGTATCGCCCGCATTTACGGCTTGTCTCAGGTGATGGCCGGGGAGATGCTCAAGTTTCGCGATGACCTCTATGGCCAGGTGTTTAACCTGGAGGAAGAGACCGTGGGGGCGGTTATTTTTGGTGATTCCACGGATATCAAAGAGGGTGACGTGGTACGCTCCACTGGTGAGTTGCTGTCGGTTCCCGTGGGCCGCGAACTGTTAGGGCGTGTGGTAAATCCCCTGGGTCAACCGATTGACGGTGGCAGCCCGATTGAAACCGCCCAGCGCCGCAAGGTGGACATCATTGCTCCCGGCATCGCCGATCGGCAGCCGGTAAAAGAGCCGCTGCAAACCGGCGTTAAGGCCATCGATTCGATGATTCCGATCGGGCGGGGCCAGCGCGAGCTTATTATTGGCGACCGCAAAACCGGAAAAACGGCGGTGGCGATTGATACCATCATCAATCAGAAAAAGTTTTTCGGCACCCCCGACGAAGTGATTTGCGTCTATGTGGCCATCGGCCAGAAGGAATCCACCGTGGCGGGCGTGGTGGATGTGTTGCGCCGGGTAGGTGCAATGGACTACACCATTGTCGTGGTGGCCGGAGCTTCCGATGCGGCACCGCTGCAATACATCGCCCCGTATGCCGGCTGTGCGATGGCGGAGCATTTCATGTGGCAGGGCAAAGCCACGCTTTGCGTCTACGATGACTTGTCCAAGCAGGCCCAGGCTTATCGGCAGTTGTCGTTGCTGCTGCGTCGGCCGCCGGGGCGCGAGGCATACCCCGGCGATGTGTTTTATCTGCACAGTCGCCTGCTGGAGCGAGCTTGTAAGCTTTCCAAGGACAACGGAGGCGGCTCGCTGACGGCGTTACCGGTGATTGAAACGCAGGAGGGGGAAGTTTCCGCGTATATTCCGACCAATGTGATTAGTATTACAGACGGCCAGATATATCTGGAGCCGGATCTTTTTTATGCTGGTGTGAGGCCCGCCGTCAACGTCGGTATTTCCGTAAGCCGCGTCGGCGGGGCAGCGCAGATCAAGGCGATGAAGCACAAGAAGGTAGCGGCTTCGCTGCGTCTGGATTTGGCGGCGTACCGAGCGTTGGAGGCTTTCACGCAGATCGGTACAGATTTGGATCAGGCCACGCAGAAGCAGTTGGACCGCGGCATGCGCATGGTGGAAATTCTTAAACAGCCACAGTATCAACCGATGGATGTGGTCGATCAGGTTGCGGTGATTTACGCCGCCACGCAAGGCTATCTGGATGCCGTTGCCGTACGTGATGTGGGGCGGTGGGAACAGGCTTTTCTGGAGTATTGGGCTACCTCCGGCGCGGATCTCCGCAAAGAGTTGATGCAGAAGCGTGAATTGACACCGGAAATTGAGGGCAAGCTGGTGGAGATCATCAAGAATTTTTCGAACGTGACGCCGCTGGTGAAAAAGAAACTGGATGGTTTGGAGGCTAAGCCCGCGGCCCGGATGGCACGGGAATAAGGAGCCTTTGCTCCGTCCGCCAGGCAGACCAAGGCGGGAACGGCAATAAAGCAGGTAAACAATGTCCAACGCCAGAGAAATTGTTAAACGCCGCAAGGCGGTGCGTAATATCCATAAAATCACCAAAGTGATGCAAATGGTGGCTACCGCCCGTTTTCAGCGTGCGCTCAAACGGGCCAAGGGCACCCGTCCGTATCTGGAAAAACTCCATGACATGGTGCAAAGTACATTTTGGGGTGCCCATGGTTCGGTGGAACTTTCCCGCCATCCGCTGTTGGTCAGTCGTATGCCCTGCCGGCGTGTGGGTATATTGGTGGTCACCAGCAATCGGGGCTTGGCGGGTGGCTATAACGGTCAGATCTTGCGTCTGGCGATGCAGAGCATCCGGCAGATCGAGCAGGCGGGCGGGGCGGTGGATATTCATGTGGCGGGGCGAAAAGGTGCGGCCTATTTTCGCTTTGCCAGGCGCGAAGCTCAGGCTGCGTATACCACCATCAGCGACAGCGCCCGCTTCGAAGAAATCATCCCGGTTGCCCAACGTCTGATGGACGATTACGCAGCCCAGAAAATTGACGCAATAAAAATTATTTACATGCGATTTTTAAGTCTCGGCCAGCAGCGCCCCGTCAAGGTCGACGTGTTGCCGTTGACGGGTTCGGAAACAGCGAAGCAGGCGGAATCGTCGGCAGCGTCTGGCGCATCCGCGTCGCGGGTTCGGGCGTGCAGTGAATATTCCCCTGAGGCGGGTGAATTATTGCTGGAACTGGTACCGACGATGGTGCGAGCGGCAGTGTTTCAGGCCTTTGTGGATGCGGCCGTTTCGGAACAGATTTCACGGATGATGGCAATGTCCGCGGCAACGGAAAATGCGGATTCCATGAATAAGCAGTTGACCAGCGAATACAACCGCGCCCGGCAATCGCAAATTACCAGTGAGCTATCGGAACTGATGGGTGGCGTGGAGGCACTGAAGTAAAGTCCGCCCGCTGGGCCGGTGATAAGGCCGGCTTGGACGTGTGGCGGTTCAAGGGAGGCCGGGGAAAATGGTTTTCCCCGGTATCGCAAGACAGAAAATTGGCTTTAAAAATCTGGAGTACATTATGGCGGCAACAGGTGTGATTTCCCAGGTGATCGGCTCGACTTTCGATGCCATCTTTCCGGAAGATAAACTTCCCAATATCTTCAATGCCATTCGTATTGAGCACGATGGCGGTGAAAAGGGCGTGTCGGTGAATCTGACCGGTGAAGTTCAGCAATTGCTGGGCGGCGGACGGGTGCGGGCCATTGCTTTGGGTACGACCGACGGGTTGGTGCGCGGCATGAAGGTGGTGGATACCGGTTCGCCGGTAACGGTGCCGGTGGGCACTGAAACGCTGGGGCGGGTATTTAATCTTCTCGGTGATCCCATCGACAAACGTGGACCGGTGGTGGTGAAAAATCGTCGCAGCATCCATCAATTGCCGCCGGAATTTCAGGATCTGGAACCGAAAACCAAGATTTTTGAAACGGGCATCAAAGTCATCGATCTGCTGGCGCCTTATGTCCGCGGTGGAAAAACCGGCCTGTTCGGCGGTGCGGGCGTTGGTAAAACGGTTATCATTCAGGAACTTATCGCGCGTCTGGCCCGTTTTCACAGCGGCTATTCCTGTTTTGCCGGTGTCGGTGAAAGAACCCGTGAAGGTAACGACCTGTGGCTGGAAATGCAGGAGGCCAAAATCGGTGATACCGGCAAGAGCGTCATGGATCAAACCGTGATGGTTTTTGGGCAGATGAATGAGCCGCCCGGGGCACGTTTCCGCGTGGCTCTTTCGGCGCTGACCATGGCCGAGTATTTCCGGGATGAGACCGGGTCAGACGTGCTGCTGTTTATCGACAATATCTTCCGCTTTACCCAGGCGGGTTCCGAGGTTTCCGCTTTGCTTGGGCGTATGCCATCGGCAGTCGGCTATCAGCCCACCCTGGGTACGGAAATGGGCGAACTACAGGAACGCATTACATCCACAAGCAAAGGAGCCGTTACTTCCGTACAGGCCATTTACGTGCCCGCGGATGACTTGACCGATCCTGCGCCGGCGGCGGCTTTTACCCACCTGGACGCTTTTACGGTGCTCAGCCGCAGCATTGCCGAAAAAGGTATTTACCCCGCGGTGGATCCGCTGGAAAGTTCCAGCCGGATTATGGACCAGAACTACCTTGGCGAAGAGCACTATACCGTGGCCCAGATGGTCAAACGGGTGCTGCAGCGACACAAAGACTTGCAGGATATCATTGCGATTCTGGGGGTCGATGAGCTTAGTGAAGAAGATAAAATCACCGTCAGCCGCGCGCGAAAACTGGAACGATTTTTCTCCCAGCCGTTTTTTGTGGCGGAAGTGTTTACCGGCAAGGCCGGATCGAATGTTAAACTTTCCGAAACCATTCGCAGTTGTCGTGAAATTGCCGAAGGCAAATGGGACCACCTGCCGGAAGGCGCTTTTATGTATGTGGGGGCGGTGGAAGAGGCGGCAGAGCAGGCCAAGCGCCAGGCAGAAGCTTAAACATTGCGGTGGACGGACAACGTGAACGGGAAGTCCAGGCCGCGCGGAAACACATCTTGGCCGCGATAACCAAGGAGGGCCTGGGCCGGGGAGGGGTCATACCGGCAGGCAGGATCGCCGGAAAACACATACACGACGGCGCAGAGCTGGGCGGTGTGAACCGGCCAGACCTGTTCCACAGCACGGATAAAAAAGTTGCGGCAGTCGTTGTGGCTCAGATACAAGGCTTGGCATAAGGGGTTCCGGGCCATCGCTTCGGCCCCGCGGTCGTTACGCGGCAGCCAACCGAGCCGGGCCACAATCACCTGCAAGCCCCGGGCCGCCGCCATGTTCCCCATCTGTTCGGCGCAGGCTTTGGTCAGGGCGTAATAATCGCGCGGCGCCGGTGGCGTGGCCGCGGTGGCAAAAGCGCTATCCGGCATGTCACCAACCACCCGGAACGTGCTGGCCAGCACGACGCGCTTAACACCGGCGGCGCGCGCCTGTTCCAGCACATGATACGTGCCAATGATATTGTTGGGCACCAACATGGTCACAAAATCATGCACATCCGGTGTGGCTGCCAGATGAATGACGGTATCCACGTCGGTAACCGCCCGGGCCACCGCGGCGGGATCCACCAGATTTCCGACTACTGCTTCGTTGAGATTCAGGGCGGCGCGGCAATCAAAACCGCGGACGAAGTGGCCTCGTTGCAGCAGGGCCGGTCCGACAATTTGTCCAATAGCGCCGGCGCTGCCGGTAAGCGTAATGCGTTGCGGCCGAGCGGCTGGAATTACGGCAGTTTCAATTATGGTCATCGATCATCTATCGCAGAGCCGCAGTTCGTCGCAGCGTTCCCGTGGTGTTATCATGCCTGGCAGCGGTCACAGGTGACGTTATCATAGGAATAGCGTCAGAGTCGTTCAAGCGGCGGATGTGCTCTGCTGTTATTTTTGGTAAAATAGTGCCTATGGAAGTTGTAGTGAATGGCGAAATTAAAGAGGTTGCCGACGGCACGTCGGTACAGGAATTGTTGGATCAATTTCAAATCAAGCCGGTACGCGTCGCGGTGGAACGCAACCGGGAAATTGTGACCCGAAAGCAATTTGCCAATACGCGACTGGCGGCCGGCGATAACATTGAAATTGTCACTTTTGTGGGCGGTGGGTAAAGGCGGGTGCCGCGTGGGCGAACCGGAATGATTTGATGGAATTTAACGATGAATCAGCGTGGATTAAAAATTGGATCGTACACTTTAAGCTCCCGCCTGATTGTGGGTACGGGCAAATATGCCTCGCTGGAATTGATGCGCGATTGTCATGCCGCCAGTGGAGCCAACTGCGTGACCGTGGCGGTGCGGCGGGAACGACTGGTCGATAAAACCTCCGGGCGCAATATTCTGGACATGATCGACCCGAAAAAATACATCTTGTTACCTAACACAGCGGGATGTTTTACCGCGGAAGAAGCGGTGCGTGTGGCGCGGCTGGGGCGGGAAATGCTCACGGATTCTGGTTTTCGCGGGGCGGAGTGGGTGAAGCTGGAATGCCTGGGTGATACCAAAACCTTGTTGCCCGAACCGGTGGGCACGTTGGAAGCGTTAAAAATTCTCGTGGCGGATGGTTTTCAGGTGCTGGTTTATTGTTCCGATGATGTCATGCTCTGTAAACGCCTGCAAGAAGCGGGGGCTGCGGCAATTATGCCGGCCGGATCGCCCATCGGTTCCGGGCAGGGCATTTTGAACCCGAATGCCATTCGCATTATTCTTGAGCAACTCAAGGAGAAAAATCCAGATTATCCGGTCATTGTCGATGCCGGGGTGGGGACGGCCAGTGATGTGAGTATGGCCATGGAACTCGGCGTCGACGGCGTGCTGCTTAACACAGCTATAGCCGGGGCCAAAGAACCGTTGAAAATGGCCCAAGCCATGGGCTTGGCAACAGAATCCGGGCGGCTGGCCTTTGAGGCGGGCAGGATTCCCCGCAAACTTTACGCAACCGCGAGCAGTCCATGGGAAGGACGAATCAATGGGTGAATCGACGAATTGTCTTGGTCGACAACCCCAATTCCACTAACGGTTGTGTCGGACCTTTTATCCTGAATTACCGGAGAAGCTCAAGGATTCTTCCAGCCAGTGGTCGGTATGGGCTACTGTTTGGCGATGGCGATGAGAACTTCGGCTGGCGCGGTGCTGCGCCAAGGCTACCAGCCAGGCCGCCAGCCAGCGGGGCGCAATCGGACCGCTGCCGGAAAATTTTGCTAGCAGTCGGGCCAGTCGCGGAGTGTGTGTTTGCAGCAGGATGTCATCCAACGCACAAAAATGGATGGCATCGCCAGGGTCACCCTGGCGTCCGGCCCGTCCGGCTAACTGCCGATCAACCCGTGCGGCATCATTGATGTCGGCAGCGATCACGTACAATCCGCCCGCACTGCGGGCGGTGGCATCGAGACGGATATCGGTTCCACGCCCCGCCATGTTGGTCGCCACGGTAATCTGGCCACTGCGTCCGGCCGCGGCTACAATAGCGGCTTCCTGGGCATGGTGAACGGCATTTAACACGTGATGAGAAAGCCCCAACTCGGTAAGCCTGGCCGAGAGTATCTCGCTGGCGGCGACACTGCGCGTGCCCACCAGAATGGGACGTTTTTGCTGATGTATCCGGGCAATGGTCGCGACTACGGCAGCGAATTTATTTTTCTCGGTGGAGAACACGTGCAGCCCCTGGTGCCCGCGGATGCAGGGGCGGTGGGTGGGCAACACCACCAGTGGCCTTTGGTAAATATGCCAGAGTTCACTTTGCACCTCGGCCAGCGTGCCGGACATACCGCTTAAATGCTTGTACAAACGAAAAAAACGTTGATAACTGATGCGGGCCAAGGTCTCGCGCATGGCCTGAATGTCCACGTTTTCACGGGCCTCAATAACCTGATGCAGGCCATCATGCCACATCCGATCGGGCATGAGCCGTCCGGTAAACTCATCCACAATAACCACCCTGGAATCCTGGACGAGATATTGTTTGCCTGGATGATAAAAATGGCGGGCCACCAGCACCTGCGTGAGCAGCTCTTCGCTGCGATGCGGCGAATACCATAGGCCATGAAGCCCCCGGCGTTGGTGCATCAGCCGGGTGTGGCCGCCGCGGGTCAGTTCCACCGTCTTGCGGGCGGCATCGGTGGTGTAGTCCCGGCCGGGCTGAAAATCCTGGGCCACGGCAATGGCCTGGCGAAAACAGTCCGCCTCATCACGGTTGACCTGTCCGCCGGAAATGAGCAACGGGGTGATGGCCTCATCAATCAAAATCGAATCGGCCTCGTCCACGATCGCAAAATAAAGGCCACGCTGGACCAGGCGTCCGGCCAGGGCGGAGTCCAGGTCGCGCAGCAGAGCCACGGAACTACGGCCAGCCGGCCCCAGGGCCAGTTTATCGCGCAAGAAATCGAAGCACACTTCCTTGTTGGTACAATACGTAATGTCCGCGGCATAGGCCTGCCGGCGACGGGGCGCTGCCATCTGCTGGCCGATATAATCGGCGTTGAGTCCGCAAAAACGGTAAAGATTGGCAAACTGCTGCGCATCCCGCTGGGCGAGATAATCGTTGACGGTAATGATGTGGCAACCGCGTCGCCGCCACCCGGCCATGATCGCGGGTATCGTGGCGGTGAGGGATTTGCCTTCACCGGTTGCCATCTCCACCAGCGATCCATCGAAAAGAGCCAAGGCACCGGCCAGTTGGACCACGTAGGGTTCTTCGCCGGTGAGACGAAACGCCGCCTCTCGAATGAGTGCGGCGGCATGAATGCGGTCCAACGGTGTGTCGCGATGGCGGCCAAATACCTCCGCCGATTCGCGAAGACGGAGTTGCAACTGCGATTCTGTAAGGGCGTGAGAAGCACCCTGCAATTGATGGACCGCATGCGCTTTGCGTAGATAAATAAGCCGCCGTGGTATCAACCGGCGAACCATGCCGGCTCCCTTATGCCAAAAGGCATCGAGGCCGCGCGGAATGGGAGGTGGAGCTTCCTCATGCCCAAGCATGCGCCAAAGATCGCTGGGTATTGTTGTCATTGCCACCATCCCGGCCACGGCAGCCCGGCGGAGGCACCCTTCGTATCGTCGGGCTTCATGTTATGCTCCATTGTGGGGTTCCAAGGCCCGCCGCAGCATCTCCAAAACCTGCATAGCCAGCGATTCATGGGGTAAGGCCAGACGCATTTGCACACGCTGTCCTGGTAGCCACGCCACTGGCTTGCAGGGTTGCACTTCCAACAGGAAAAATGGGCTTGCGGTTGCCAGCGGCTGATGCTGCTGCGGACTGGGAGCGAATGGCCCTCCACCGAGGTAACTTAAGGCCGCGGAGGGCAGGGTATTGGCACCGGCCGGATATTCGCGGCGGATGACCGCGGGAATGGCCGGGCTTGGTCGGCCATAGACCCGAATTGCGGCGTTATGCAGAGCGGCCCGAATAATGCGTCCCGCCCGGTTTTGGTCCGCTGCACCGAAGACCAGCATGGTGTGCAAGTCAGCAATGGTGCCCACCTGCTGCCCCCGGTGCAGATAAGCCCCGATGTGCAGGTGCAGACCGGGTGCAATCCAAGTGCCGGAAACAGGCGCTGATAGCGTTAAATCAGATGCTTTACGACGCAGGCGTGTGAGCCTCTTGGCGATGGCTTGAATTTCATGGCGATAAATTTTGGCTTTGGCCGGGCTGCTGGCCAATGCCTGCCGCCAGCGCACTTTGGCGGCATCCCATCGGCTGGCCAATGAGGCCAGCTTGCTTTGTAACGATGGATTGGCCAACCGGAGCAAAACCGTGCCGTTGGGGCCGCCATGGGTTAGCTTACCACTGGGAAGAAAGCTCTGCAGAAAGCCGCTGGTTTGCACGTAGATGCGGCGTTGAATTTTAGCTCTGGTTACACCTTCCACACGGCAATGATTAGGCAACGGGATCAACCCCACCGCTCCCACCAGCAACGCCGTCGTGACCAAGCTTATTGACATAGCCCGCGTCCGGTGGTGCAGCAATTCCGGGCTATCCACCAGGTACCAGATACCTCGGCCCAATGGCACCAACAGCCATACGGCAATTCCCGCCGTGGCCATTACCGCCAGCAGCAACATGATTTCCGGATGGTTGTGCAACTCACGCACCAGGAACAGCACGATCAGGCTGGAGACTAAAACACGCACAATACCGGCCAGCACCAGATAAATCACCAGCCAAATCTTTTGTCCCGGCGTATCCGCTGGATTGATCACGTGCTCAAGCCCGAAGGCGTAGCGCTTGATCAGATACGCGGCATATTGAATGGACCTGCCAAAGAGATTGGGTATCTCCAGCAGGTCTGCCAAAATATAGTAGCCGTCGTAACGAAGAAATGGGTTGGCATTGAAAATCACGGTGGTGACGCTGGCAATGAACATGAGGTTGTAGGCAAAATCATGCAGGGTGGAGGTGGGGCTGCTTAAGGCCCAGACCATTGCGGCGGCCGCGGCCAAAGCAAATTCCACCCACATGCCGGCGGCACCCACAATGGCCCGCTGCCAGCGACTGTTCAGTAACCACGCGCTGGAGGCATCCACATAGGGTACCGGGGTAAAAACCAGCAGCATCAGGCCTATCACATGCACCTCTCCCGAGGTACCATTTTGATGGCCGAACTTTTTACACGCAATGGCATGGCCCGATTCATGCACCAGCTTGTCGAGCACAAAAGCGCCGTAAAGCAGCAGCCAATTGTCCGGCCTTAGAATGTGCGATGCACCGGCCAGTGCGGCACCGAGTCCGGGACCACGGTTCAAAAGGGTATAAACTCCAGCCAGAACCACCGCCAGCCACACCACCAAGCCAGGCCACGAAAAGATCCAACCTACCAGAAAAATGGCCTTTTCCAGAATGGCATCTGGATCAAAAATAGGAATCCGCGGAAACAGCACGTTCATCAGTGCGCCTTGGAGTTCGCGTTTTTTACGCTTCTTGTAGCGTTCAAACATGCCGGCGGCATCCGGCGGCAGCTCTGATTCCAAGAGGTTGTTGGAGGCCAACTGGCCCAGCAAATCCAAAGCTTCGCCTTGTGTAGGGGCTTCATCGCCCAGCACCTTGCAGCAACTTTCCCACGCCTCCCGCAGCGTTCGCGAGCCATCAAGAAGGCCCAACAATTGGTACCCCGGCTGAGAGAGGCTAAACGAGGCGTTATTGGCCTGATCCAACACCACATATCGTCGTTGGCCGCGGTAGCGTTGGCGCACAATATGCACACTGCTGCGAATGCGCAGTTTCAGGTCAGCCACGCGATACCATGATTCATGGAATGTCGGCAGGACGGGTGACATAAAATGATTGGCTCCAAAACAGGATATTACCTGTCTTTTACCCGAAGCCGATGGTAATTGGCAACTGCCACCGTGGTCAGGGAAGGGCCAGGGTTTTGCGGCGTATGGCCGGCCTGCGGTTGGTCACGCATCCTTGCTTCATTTTGGGAACACGGCATAATGCCATCCGGAGCCAGGAGAAACGAGCTTTCCGCACGCGGGTTTGGCTGGGCAAATGGGGTTTGGCAGTCGAAGCAGAGCCTTGGAATGCCAGCGATCGTGAACGTGATCAGGAGTTTCGCTTGAGGTTGCGCCATTGGCACATTCGACGCCCGCCCGCTGTAGGTGAACTCATCTCATTGGTCCGTGACCGACCGACGCAGGGGAGTTTTTAGATTGTTTGGTTCGCATTTATCCATTGCTGGGGGCTTATACCATGCCATTGAGGAAGCGCAAGAACTGGACCTGCAAACGGTCCAGATATTCACCCGCAATCAGCAACAATGGAAGAGTTCGGAGCTACAGCCGCAGGCCATTGCCGATTTTCGCAAGGCGGCGGATGCCGCCGGCTTTTCGCAGATCGTGGCGCACGATTCTTACCTGGTGAATTTAGCAGCCCCTGACCCGCACTTACGGAAAAAGAGCTTAGAATCGTTTACCAATGAGATTCAGCGCTGCGATATTTTGGGGATCCGCTATCTGGTTACGCATGGTGGATCGCATGGCGGAGCAGGGGAGGAGGAGGGATTAAATCGGCTTACCGATTCACTCCGGGCGGCCTTCGCAGCTACGCCGGATGCCGCGGTAACCGTTTGCCTTGAAACCACCGCCGGCCAGGGCCATGCGCTGTGCTGGCGGTTTGAACATCTGGCGCGGATCATCCAAGAGATCAGCGCGCCGGCACGAATTGGAGTGTGTATGGATACCTGCCATATCCTGGCCGCGGGATATGACATTACCAGCGAAGCCGGCATGGCCAATGTGTGGCAGGAATTTGACAGGGTGGTTGGGCTGGATCAAGTGAAAGTATTGCACCTCAACGATAGTCTCAAACCCCTGGGCAGTAGGGTGGATCGCCATGCGCATATCGGCCGCGGATACGTGGGGCTAGGCGCTTTTCGATTTCTTGCCCGCCATCCGCGGTTGAAACACGTTCCCAAAATTCTGGAAACCGCCAAGGAAAATGCTCCTGACTCCCGACCTTGGGATGTGATCAATTTGCAGGTGCTGCGAGCTTTGGCGGCGGGCAAGGCAGTGAAACTGAAACGGTTTTCCGTGCCGGATAAAAAGACCGAACGAACGCCGGCCGTCCCAGGCAGGGGTGGAAAACAATGACAAAACTGGTTGTACCGATTTTTGTTACCGCCGTAGCGCCGGCCGTCGCGGCCATGTCACACGCTCGGGCCGCCGGGGCGGAGATGGTGGAGCTGCGCTGCGATCTGGCGAAGGCACCGGTCATTCGTGAGGTTCTGGCTGCCCGGCGCGGGATGCGGCTTGGTGATGGACATTTGGAAGTCATTTTGACAATTCGATCGGCCCGGGAGGGTGGTGGCTTTGTCGGCGACGATGACACGCTGGCCCAGTTGTATCATCAGGCTATGGTGGGGCCGGATGCGCCGGAGCTGGTGGACGTGGAACTGGAGGCATGGCAGCGTTCATCGGCGGTTCGCCAGGTGTTAACCAATGCGACTGGTCCGCAGAGCATTTCCGCAGCCCGCTTGATTGTTTCCAGCCATGATTGGACCGGATGCCCCGCCGATTTAGATGCGCTGCTGGCGGCCATGCACGAGGTGGATGCGGCGGCGATATTCAAGGTGGTGTGGAAAGCGCAGAACATTGTCGATGGGGTGCGGGCGTTGGGGCTTTATGCACGCCATGTGGCTACCGACAAACGCCCCTTTCTATGTCTGGCGATGGGGGAATTTGGCGTTATAACACGTTTACTGGCCGCCAAGTTTGGAGCCCCTTTCAACTTTGCCACTACCGGGGTGGAAGGCGGTAGCGCTCCGGGTCAGCCATCGTTGGCACAACTTACAAATCTGTACCGCTGGAACAGTCAACGCCCCAGCACGCGGGTGTTTGGCGTCATCGGTTGGCCGGTCGGACATTCCATCAGCCCGGCTATTCATAACGCTGGTTTTGCGGCCGTTGATTTTGACGGCGTCTATGTGCCGTTGGCTGTCGAACCGGAGTATGATAAATTTTGCAGCGCTCTGGATGCGATTCGGCGATGTCCCGGTCTGAATCCCGGTGGGGTAAGCGTGACTATTCCCCATAAACATCATGCCATGCGTTACGTGTTGGAGCACGGCGGCACGGTGGAAGATATAGCCAACCATATCCAGGCAGTCAATACAATTTTGTTGGCCCCGGATGGGACGATGACCGGTTTGAATACTGATTATGCCGGGGCACTCAATGCCCTTACCGGGGCCATGAGGGTGGATCGGCGGAGTCTCAACGGCAAACGAGCGGCGGTCCTTGGTGCCGGCGGGGCGGCACGAGCTATTGTGGCGGGACTGGCGGCATGGGGAGTCCAGGTCACAATTTTTAATCGTGGGCTGGAAAAGGCCTCCACGCTGGCGAGGGACTTTGCCGGCCGCACCGGCATGGTTGATGCCGCGCCGATGGAACGCCTCCGCGAGCGAGTCTATGATATTTATATCAATTGCACGCCGGTGGGAATGAGTCCCAACACGGAAGGCTGTCCGGTGCCCGAAGATATGCCTTGGAACAGCCGAACTGTTGTGTTTGACACCGTTTACAACCCGCATGAGACCAAAATGCTTCAACTCGCCCGGGCCAAAGGGGCTATGGTGGTGCATGGCGTGGAGATGTTGATTCAACAGGCCCTGCTGCAATTCACGGGTTTTACCAGCCAGCCCGCCCCGGAGGCGGTAATGAGGCAAGCGGCGCGGACAGCGTTGGGGCAGGGATAGTGTCAGAGGGTTAAGAGGCACGAAGGAAGAGGCCGCAGGAAAAGATGGTCGCGGTGGTCGGCACGCCGTTGACGATTTTTAGCGCTGGTGGTAAAAGCTGCTGTTTAATGGATTATTGGAGAATTCAATGCAGGCGGGTATTCAACAGCGTGAACATGTCCGAACCAGAGTTTTGTCTTCGGCTAAAGATGTCAGTTGCGCCGTAGCTTCGGAAATTGCGGATCTCATCCGTCAGCGAGCTAGAGAAAATCGTTCCTGCGTGCTCGGATTGGCTACGGGTTCCACCCCGGTTTCCGTTTACGCGGAATTGGTTCGCATGCATCAACAAGAAGGTTTAAGCTTCAAAAATGTGACGACCTTCAATCTGGACGAATACTATCCTATGCAACCGACGGAATTGCAGAGTTACCGTCGCTTCATGCAGGAACACCTCTTCAATCATATCGACATCCCGAAATCACAAGTACATATTCCGGATGGCACCCTTTCGCTGGAAAAAGTGGCCGGCTATTGCGAAGCCTACGAAAAGGCGATTGTGGATGCCGGTGGCCTGGATATGCAATTGCTGGGTATCGGCCGCACCGGACATATTGGCTTCAACGAGCCTGGTTCCGGCCGAGAGAGCCGCACCCGGTTAATCACCTTGGATCGTGTTACCCGCCAGGATGCGGCATCCGATTTTTTTGGAGAGGAGTACGTTCCTCGGCGGGCGATTACCATGGGGGTGGGTACTATTCTGGCCGCTCGACGCGTGGTTCTGGTGGCTTTTGGCGAGGGCAAAGCGCAAATTGTTGCCGAGGCAATCGAAGGACCGGTAACGGACACAGTGGCGGCCAGCTTTCTGCAAGAGCACCCGAATGCTGAAATTATGCTCGATGAGGCGGCTGCCAGTCGATTGACGCGGCGCGTAGCTCCGTGGCTGGTCGGGCCTGTAAAGTGGGACAAGACGTTAATTCGCAAGGCCGTGATCTGGCTGGCGCAGCAATCTAAAAAAGCCATCTTGAAGCTGACCGATGAAGATTACAACATCGGAGGTCTGCAAGATTTGCTCGCGGAACATGGGCACGCCTATACCTTGAATATCGAGGTATTTCGCGGTCTCACCGAAACGATCACGGGGTGGCCCGGTGGCAAGCCGCATGATCGCAAGAGACCGGGCGATATTGACCGACCTACCGATGCTTTATTCCCGAAACGGGTGCTGATTTTTTCACCGCATCCGGATGATGATGTCATTTCCATGGGCGGTACGCTGATTCGCCTGGTGGATCAGGGGCATGATGTGCATGTGGCGTACCAAACCTCCGGCAATATTGCCGTTTTTGACGCCGATGCTATTCGATTTACCGACTTTGCCGTGGATTTTATGCATTTGTTCAAGTTTTACGGTGCTGAAGCTACAGAGGTGGAGCAACATATTCGGCGGAGTTTGGAATCCAAAAAGCCGGGGCATATTGATTCCGCGCAGGTGCAGCAGATCAAGGCCATGATTCGGCGTGGAGAAGCCCGGTCGGCGGGGCAGGTGTGCGGCGTTAAACGGGATAACCTTCACTTTCTGGACATGCCATTTTATGAAACCGGCACGATCCGCAAAAAAGGCTTAAGTGACGCCGATGTCAAAATTATTGTGGAGATTCTGGAGAGGCTCAAGCCGCACCAGATATATGCCGCGGGGGATCTTTCCGACCCGCACGGAACGCATCGCGTATGTCTGGCTGCGATTATGCAGGCGCTGGAACACGTAAAATCGCAGAGCTGGTTCAAGCAGAGCGAGGTATGGCTGTACCGTGGAGCCTGGCAGGAATGGGAACCTGAACGTATTGACATGGCCGTGCCGCTTTCACCGCAAGAGTTGATGCGCAAACGTAACGCGATTTTCCGCCATCAGTCACAAAAAGATAAGGCGATGTTTCCGGGAACAGACCAGCGTGAATTCTGGCAGCGCAGCGAATCACGTAATCGCGCCACGGCGGAAATCTACAATGCCCTGGGTCTGGCGGAATACGAGGCCATGGAAGGTTTTGTACGGGCGTAGGCAATACGGTCATGGTGCCGGCGGGCCTAACCAAGTTGATCACGGGCGGCCATTTGCCGGTGGGGGGGCGAGGTTATACCGCTTGGAATTTTCTGGCCACCAACGGGTGTTTTTCCACACGAACGATGATCGGCGTGGTGTCGAGGGCGGCACAGAAGTCGATATCGTCTTCAAAGCCATTTTCAATCAGGTTGATGCCACCCTGACCCAAGCGTAGAGCCGCCCCCAGCCGACCGCGCGTGGCCGAAAAGGCGTTGTAAGCCAGCCATGCCGTATCCGTAAAGGGCAGGTCCACGCGATAGCTGCCGGCGAAAAGGCTCCAGAGAATCGCCCCGGCTCCGATGATATCTTCATGGGCAATGCGGCCATTGGTGCCGGCGGGAACAAAAATGGTATGGAGGCTATCGAGGTCCGGCATCAGGGCTTGCGCGGTAGCTGAAGCATTCAGGAGGCAGGCTAAAAAAAGAGTGTGGGCCTCTTGTGCCGCAATGGCCGCACGAGTACCGTTGGTGGTGCTAAGCAGAACTGTGGCTCCGCCAATACGATCGGTTCGGAACTCGGTTGGCGAATTGCCCAAATCAAAACCCGGAACCTTCACACATCCACGTTCGCCGGCGGTGACGACCGGCGGTGGGGCGGTGGTAACGGCCGCAGCCACTTGTTCGACCGTTGCAAGCAGCCGCACCTCTTTGGCACCATGAGCCAAGGCCGTGACCACGCTGGATGTGGCCCGCAACACATCGAGTACCACCACCTGTGATTGTGGCAAGAGCTTGGCCTCCAACATTTCCGGCAACATAACAACATCTATCATAAATTCTCCGAGGCTTTTTAGGTTTCCGCCGCCACCCGAATGGTGGATGATAATCGCTCGAAGCGATTTTGTCGGCTGCCGGTGCTGTGGGAACCAAGCTCGGATGATCGGATGCGGTGAGAGGCCCCAACTGGCGGCTGGCCAGTGGAACGCTTAAAATTGCCACCACTGCGAAACTGGCGTCGAATGAGGTTCTGGCCGCATGTTTCTATGGCTTGAGCAATTTGCTTTGTTGCTGGTGGTTTGCGTGTTCCCTTGGACGCGATGGGCCGGCGGCCTGAACCTGTCGGCGGGTGAATGCACGGGTGCGATGATCCTGGGGTTTGTGTCGCTGGTATTCTGCGGTTGGATGATTGGGCTAGGCATTTCGGCGAGGTTGTGCGTGGCCGAAGATCAAACCCGAATCTTAGCCCTGCGGGATCGGCTGCGCCGAGCTATGGCGATTTTACGGTGGGCGTCGATCGTTTGGCTGACGGTTGGCCTTTTTATTTTGGGATGGGGCAACCGGGTTGAGATCGGCTGGGGCCTTTGGGGAGCCGCATTGCCGGTCGCCCAGATCCTCTGGATGCTTGGGCCTGTGCTCACGTGGATTGGACTAGCGGCTACCACCTATTCGCTGGTGGTAAAATTCAGGCAAACCATCGGGGCGGGTGCCGGCCCCATTCAGGCGACGATCCATCCCATGCCGCCGCTGGGCCAATACCTATCGTGGTTTATACGTAACAGTCTTAACACCCTTGTGGTGGTCTTTTCCGTGATGACGGTGCAGTTGGAAACAATCCTCTGGGTGCAAAGGTCCGGGGGGTGGACCAAGGCCTGGCTTTTCCTGTACTTGCTACTGCCGGTGATCCTGTACGCTTTTTCCAGCTATCCAAGGATCTGGATTATGAATAGTGAAGCTATTGAGGAGAAAGGGCTCCGGCGCAGGCTCAATTTTCTGGCATTGGATGCAGGGGTGCATCTACGGCAGGTTCGGATATGGAAGACGCATTTCATGGTGGCTAACGCCTATCTGCTGGGACTGACTCGCTGGTCCCGTTTTATCTTAATTTCCGATGCGCTGCTGGAATCGCTTGACCGCGATGAGTTGCACGCCGTTTTTGCGCATGAATTGGGTCACGGTCGTCATCGCCACGCGACTTGGCTATTTGGCACTTTGTTTGCCGGTTCAATTCTTGGATCGGGGCTTGCCGCATGGTGGGTGCGGCATTTTGCCCTAAGCGTTCAATGGTTCGTTCCTGTGCAGGTGATCTTTTTCGTGATATTTGTGGCGGCGGTTATGCCAGCGATGCGCCGTGTGTTTGAACATCAGGCGGATTGGTTTGCGGTGCTCGCCATGGCCCAGTGGCGCGGGACGCAGCGCTATACCGATGATGAATTTTCGCGGGAGGCCTTCGTCAGTCAAAGCGAGCTTTCAACCGGTCTGGCAGCGATCCGCAGCGCCTTATTGCGTATCGCGCAAATTTCCAACCACCCTACGGATAAACGATCTTGGACGCATCCGAGTACCAACGTCCGAATCACTGCATTGGAGCGCCTGATTCAGCACCGTCAAGCCGTAAAGTTGATGGATGATCACGCCAAACGCTTATGCCGAGTCGTGGTGGGGGCCTTTATCATCGGACTTTTGCTGATGGTCTTTCAGTAGGGGAGGCGTCAGGTCTTCAGGCTTGTCTTCCTGCTTGGTGGTGGACGCCGGCGGGCGGCCTTTGCCTTGGGCGATGTATTGCTTTCGCCCGGCGGCATAAGCGTTTGCGTCTATGTCCGACAAAATGTCCCTTTTTATTTCTTTAAATTTAGGGCCATTCTGGAAGTCTGTTTGGGTTTGCCCAGCCCCATCGACATTTTGTCTCCACCAAGGATCTGGCGTTTGGCAAAGGCGGCCATGGATTTGTTTGAGCATAGGCACGCACCATCCACACCCGGTGCCGGCCGAAAGGCAATCGGAAATCTGTGAAGGCGTACGCGGTCGTTCCACGCGGCAGAACGTTTCAATTTTCCGTAACGAAACGTGGAAACAAAAGCAAACTGTATCGTCCAATTTTAGAGCCATAAAGCCATTATAGCCGTTGTTGCCTGGCCCCCAAACAACCTGATCATCCTGATCGTTGCAGCTTTGCACAGCGTATAAGGCCCGATTGACCGCCTCTTGCTGGAGTGCTCGGTTTGGTCTTCTCAAATTGTGCAACAAACCCGGCGAAAACGGCCTGCGGGATGATGGACCGAATACCAGCCAAAAGCGCTTGGCGTTTTCCTTGGGGCTTCCAGACGGCAAACCAGGGGGACCTCGCCGAGCCCTGGCAAGATGTTGAGCAACGCCAATGTTTAGAAGGGAAAAACGAACTGCGCCCGATAGGACTCGAACCTACGACCTGCGGTTTAGGAAACCGCCGCTCTATCCAACTGAGCTACGAGCGCTTGCGGGATTTTAAGCATAGCAGAATCCGCGGAGGCCGTCACTTGAAAAGAAGGTGAGACACCCGTGTGTATCTTCCAATAGACTAAAAATAAACATGCGGAGACTGTCGGGCTGCGAAAAGTCACATATTAATAACGTCCTATAATATACGTTATGTATAATTGCGCCCCGCACCGTTAACCAGAAACCAGCCGATTACCGGACCAGCCTAACAAAGTGCGAATCAAAACCTAACAGGAAGGAAACGCGTGAAAGCGACAATCGAAGAAGTCTTACCCGGCACCACGAAGACGGAAATACACATCCAAACAAAAACCAAACCACCACAGCATATCTTTTGGGAGATGCATACCTGGCAAGCGCGTGGGCTTCGGCCAGGGCAAGAAATCCACTACCGAACCCATCCGAATGGAACAACACAAATTTGGGTCGTAAAAGAAAGGAAACCCAATGGATCCTAAATTTCATCCGGTCGACGAGATCCGCGGGCACGCGCTCGCGATCACCGAATCAAACCAATGGCAATCTGCCCCAGTGGGCACAAGCTCCGTGCGCGGCCGAATCATCGCGCTCGCCGGCGATCCGGAAGTGCCGACTGTCTTCCTGTACGACTGCCTACGCAACCACCTCCAGAAAATCAAGGTACCGCAGCAGCTACTCCCGCGCGACGCCAGCCCGCTCCGGGACTTCAGCATCTGGTACATGCCAGCCCAAGCCGGTTAAACAAGCCATACCTTCCCCACGCCGAGAGCGATGGGACGCCAACCTCCTGACCCATCGCACCCCTGCCGTTACACCAAAACGGCAGGGCTCGATCGGCCAGCCAAACGAAAGGAACACCGTGTACTACGAACTCCCCCACGGCCTACCAGAGGCCCTCGAACACAACCACCCAACCCACATCAAAATCACCGGCGAAACACTCCACCTCTTAAACGCCTACGCCCACGACATGCAACCACAACGCTACGAACGACACAAGGAAGAAGCTATCGGCCACGCCATTACACACCTGATCGAACAAATGATCGCCTACCGAACACGCGGAAACAAGGCCAACCAAGCAGCCAGACGCTTCCCAATCCTGCTCGACACACACGACTTCCACATCCTCCAAACCACCGCCAGAAAATACAAACGCACCCCAATCGGACTACTCGACGAAATCTGCCAGGAGGCCCTAACAACTTGGCTCGAAAAACACGCCAGCAACAACCCAGCACCCCCACCCCAATTCCGACCGAAACGAGGCCGCAACACCAAACGACTCATCGACACCGTGCGCGAATTCTGGGCACAAGCCAAACCCCAAAAACCACAGAAAGGAGGCACACCAACACAACCGAAACCCGAAGAACAACAAAACCTATTAACTAACCTCTAACTACAACCGAAAGGAAACCCATGGCTTTAGGAAAAGCAGTATACGTAATCGAAGGCACCCTAACGGGCATCAGCATGGCCACGGACCGATTCAGCGGACAGGTCAAAAACGGCGTACTCAAACTCCAAATATCGGTACCAGGCCAAGTACTCGAACGAGACGCCACCACCGAACTGGCCAGCAAATACAAAACCGGCGACCTGATCCGAATCACAGGCCCTATCATCACCCGCACCAGCAAGGGCCGAACATTTGAAACCCAAGGCGAAGCCGCGGCAATCGAACCCGTAAGCCCCGGCAACGTCAAATAAACCCAAACACAGGATCACGCATGGAACCGCTAGCCAAACTCTGGACCGGAATCGACACAATGAAAGCAGGCTATTACCTCATCTACAAAGAGCAACAACATCAAAATCTGATGAAATGGCTCACTGAAAAAAAGAACCAAGCCGCACTGCAGCACGAACCGATCCTTTGCACGGACAACGGCAAGCCATGCGTGATCCTCCCCGCCGGCCGACCATGCTACCAGTTCGGGATCCAACAGGACCACCTAACCATTTGGCTAAACACCCACCCCGCCACCGCCACAACACCCAACCTATGGGTGGAGGCCGGGCCAAAATTCAGCACCACCCAAAACGCACTACAACGGATGGACGACTGGGTACGAACATACTCCCAGCAAAACCACGCGACAATCACCGACAACCGCCTAACCGAAATCCACCTAACCACGGATATCGAAGTGGACGAACCACACCGCACCGACGACTACACAACACCAGCAGGCCTACTCTACATCACCCGATCAAAAATCGGCAAACAAACCACCAACTCAGCACACCCAACAATGACAACCTACCACACACGAGGACCAACGCTCGAAACATTCTCGCGCGGCAAAGGCGACCTAATGATGCGCATCTACGACAAGCAAAGGGAACTCCACCACCGACCCCAGAAATCATGGGAACGAACACTCTGGACCAACCCAAACGCCAAGTATGTACTACGCACAGAGTTCCAACTAAGACGCGACACACTACGCGAATTCGGCGTCGCAACCACAACCGACATGCAACGCCAATTACCCCAGATATGGGCATACCTGACGGAGGACTACTTCACCCAGATCACAGAACCCGCAACCCAACGCAGCAGATCACAGACAACCACTTTTTGGAAACAAGTACAAACAGCCTGGCAAGACACGCCGCCAAACCCAGCACGAAGAACACACGACCCAGCACCGGAAGCGACCGCCCTGGCCAACCAGGCTGCCGGTTGTCTGGCGAAAGCAATAGCCATCACCACACCAGCAACATCCGACCCCATCAACGAAATCATGAGCCTGTACGACCAAAAATGGCAACACACCATAAAAACCAGAGCAAAATACCACCGCATGAAACTCGTCGCGGCAAACCCCCGCAACGATACCCCGTCTGAACAACGAACCCCCGACGTTACTATAGGGGGACATGTTATACATATAGTCCCCAATGCTGGCGAATCGCCGCTGTCCGCGGGGGCAAGCCCCCAGCCCGGACACCGCGGCTACCCGCCACACTCGGAGGCCACCCAATGAAAACCATCGCCCCCCTACTAGCCATAGCGATCACATTCTGCACGGCGCCCACCTTGCAGGCCCAGACAACGCAGCCTTACACGGCACCAACGACACAAC
Organism: Planctomycetota bacterium; assembly: GCA_021800165.1. Taxonomy (GTDB): domain Bacteria; phylum Planctomycetota; class Phycisphaerae; order WQYP01; family WQYP01; genus JABEVA01. The sequence goes on from JAJYZF010000009.1 coordinate 31,546, forward strand.
CGGTAAGCGTAACCATCAACCAACAGGCGGCACCCGGCTACCAAGGCAACTACCCGATCTGGACCCAGCCCAATGAACCCAACTTGGACCCCTACGCCTTAGTCGCCGGCATGAGCTGCGCCATGGTGATCTGGGGCCTCTGCTTCCCCGTCCGCTGGATCTTCACGGCAACCATGGAGGCCATGAAATGAAAATAATCGCATATACAATCCTATACCTCTGGATACTGTGGGCAGCGCAACCGGTCATCGGCCAGACCAGCCAGCCCGTACCAGACACGTATGGCCCCGTACCGCAGTATTCGCCGACCGAAATAGACCAGCAGGCAGAAACATGGACGGCCACAGGCATGATCGAAATCATCGGCCTCGCAGGATCACTCGCCGCCACGCTTTGGATATTCACCCGGACCAAGAAACTAATTAACCGCTCGGACCTCTGATCGGGGGCCGCGCAAGGAACACCATGATGAACTCCCTGATGAAAGCATGGCACTTTGCCAAAAGCACATTCAGTAACCCGCGCGTGCTGTCTGTCGCCTTCACCATCACCGCGGGACTCTTGGTCGGCCTGACGGCTGTCCACGCCGGGGCCCAGGTCGACTACGGCCAGACGCTGGGTTCCAGCGTCACCCCCGACAACATCACCGGAGCCGTCGCCTCCATCGTCTACCCCGGCATCTTGCCGGTGTGCGGCGTCGGCGCGTCCGTCTTCGGCAGTTTCTGGATTTATCACCGAGTACGCTCGGTACTCTAACCACTTAACCGCCCGGCCCCCGATCAAAGGTCCAAGGAGAAAGACATGAAGGTAGTAGACATCACCGGCCGAGAGATCAGCTACTTCGAAGACAATAGGAACTACTTGCTCGTCGAGTCAAACGATAAGCAGTTGGCAATACGCGGCTGGATTGTACTGATCTCAAAGTACCCACCCGGCCACCCCGAAACCCGAGAAACATCCGCGAGCCACTGCGTCAAGGCCGAGATCCAACGGTGTCACACATGGATGCCCCCAACCCACCTACCAATCGAAATAACTTTCGTGGAAATGCGCAGCCCAGGCGGCGTCAACCTCGCCTTGCTGGCCGAGGGCTACATGCAGAACCTAATAGACCGGTACCCGTATCCGAGGAGCGACCACCAGTACATATACTTCACCATCTCGGAAGTGGAGGGGAACCAATGCCCGTAGAAAGTTTCATCGCCGGAATAATTCTCTGGTACGTGGCAGTGTACAAGCCACTGCTGGAACCAATCACACACCATTGGTAAAGGAAAGACAATGATCGTAAACCGCAAGATCATGACCCAAGCACGAGAACTCTGGCCAACCGCCCGCTGCACCGGCTGCCACCTAACCGGCCGCCGCAAGGGACCGGATGACAAAACTTGGCTCTGGGTAGATTTTAGCCGCGGCCGCGGACTCTGCGGCACGTGTGCCAAAACACCCAGCATAGTCCACCACTACAAGGAGCTTGCAAGATGAACGCGAAAAAAACACGACGGCAAGACGCGCACCGACTACACAGCCTCCTAGAAGCGACCAGCCGCACGGCCGGGCACGCCACAACCACCAAACCACGCTTCCCCCGACTGCTACCGCTACTCGCCGCCGGCTGCATCCTAGCCGCCCAACACCTAACACCACGCGCCAGCGCCTCCTACACGCCAAACGGCAACGGCGCGTACCCAGCATTCGCCACCGTTGTAACCGCCATAAACAGCGAGAACCAAAACCTCGGATTCTACGCATCTGGAACAAACCAGGCACTCAACAACGACCTCCAAACCACCGGCCAATCAAACGCCCAGTACAACAACCAGACACTGGCCAACATCGCCTTTGCGACCGAGCTCGACGACCAAAGCACCCAATGGGCAACCGCTATGGGCGAAGGAAAACCCTACTACGGGCCCGACAACATTTGGGTTGCGAGCGTCAACACCTACTCCGGCACCAACCGACCGGAAATAGCTTGGTGGGAAGACCCCAACAGCCAGGGCGGAACCTCCGGATCACCCCAAGAATACAGCTTCTTCGACTTCAACCCAACCACCCCGCAAACACAGGCCAACCCATCCGACCAAAGCGTATTCAAAACCGCCAGCGGCCAAAGCGTATTCATTGGCCCCAACGGCGACAGTGTATTCCAAAACAACAACTCGGAACCGTGGTATGACCTAACCACCAACCAACAGGAGGCCGCCGACGGCGTGGAGCAGACCTGGGGTACCACCTTCACCAATCCAGATATCCACGGCAGCACGAACCGCCTCGGCACCCCAATAATGAACGCCCAACCATTCTTCATGGATCCCTATGGCTATGGGGTCTTCCAAAACCCGTCGACCGGCCAAGGCATCTTCAGTGACTCCTGGGGGCTCTTAAGCGGCAGTGGATCGCCAAACGAAGAAAGTATCTTTGAGGCCTCCACTCCCGAGTTCAGCGTCTTCCAGACCCCAAATTGGAACGAGGCCGCGCAGAACGGAGACGAAACTATCCCCAACAATCCGGCGAGCAACTGGACTACACAGGCACCCTTTAGCTGGTCAGCAGAATCAATAGACAAGACAGTCTGGCACATACCCGCCAGCCAACTCATATCGTTTGAGAATGGCGGCGGAGGCACCGGCGGAAACCCCGGCGGCATGAACAATTCAGTGTTCATAACCGACGACCCGCTCTTAACAGGGCCGAACGGCAACATGGACGTCGGCCACAGCGTATTCTTGGACCCGATGGGCAACAGCTACCTAGACGATATAGCAGAACAATTGACATTACCGACGGTTGGAGGCAGATACTACCTAACCACCGGATCCACGCCCACAGGCGACCAAGAGTACTACAACACCTCCGGCGCCTTAACGTGGGAACAAAACCTGTACTACGACTATACCGAAACCACAAACGTAAACCCCGGCCCGCTAACCATCACCGAAATACTAGCCAACGCAGAAGGCGTAGCACTGCTCCAGGACGCCGGATTCATGAGGCTGACCGCACCTTACAACTTTCTGACATCCAGCAGCTTCCAAATGGCACCACGGGAACAGGCAACCGACTGGTACTACGGACCAGACACTGAGCAAGGGCAATACACCAACATGTTCGCGCAAGCGTTCTACTACATCAACGCCGCCGGCACCGTCACGCCGTACCTAAGCATGTTCCAGCCACTAACCGCCACGGATCAGGCGGAACTGCCCGGCCCCAACAACAACGCCGTACCAACGAATAACAGCCAACTGAGTCTGGCCACCGATGAAAGCAACGACATCACCGACGCAGACACCTCTACGGCCCAACTGATGGCTCAGATCAACCTCTGGAATGGCCAGACTGGTGCCGGCATGCAGCCACCCATCACCAACACGGAAAACTACGACACCAACCTGCCGGCCAACGGCCTGATAGACGCAACTGAAACGCCGTTATTTATATCGAACGCCCAATGGACCCTGGACGACCTAAGCCAAGACAATGTAATGAGCGTCACACCCTACACATCCGGCGCTCAGGTCGTCGGCAACGGCACACCGACAGGCGGGACCGGCATGACGGCCCCAACCATCGCCATCACCACGACCACCGCAGGCCAATCCGACGAAACGACAATCTTCGACGACGTCTTACCAAATATAACCCCCGGAGCCATCACGGCGGAGCCCTTCGCGGGCAACCCCGCCCTGATCACCCCAACAATTCTCAACCAAATGTTGGGTCCCATGATGGCGGAATGGGAGGCACTCGGGGACCAAGTACCGTGGCTGCAGGTCCTAGGCGACGCCAGCCTCGCTTTCGCCGTATTGACGTTTAACCTACGCTGCCTGCAGTGGGGACTCGCCGGCGGCCGGTTCCCACTGGACTTCGGGGGTCACCCACTAAAGATACAGCCCATCAGCCCCGAAACGGTGCTACCGCACATGAGCGATTCCCACAGCAGCTACGACCCGCACGATCTCCCGGCACCAGGCATGCCCGGAGCAGAACCGATCTGGACAACGCCGACAAACGCGATCAGCACGGAAACCCAACAAGCACTGCCGGAACCCAAAGCCGGCAAAACCGTGGAATTCTCCGGCTTCCACGCATGAGGAAACAACCATGCACCACTTTTTAATAATGCCCCCAGCATTCGCCGGCTTCGGCGAGGCCGCACACCTAATGCTCAAATGGGCACTCCAAGCCGTTACAAGCCTCATGGCCTTCGTCTGGTGGATCCTCGAAAACGTGCTGACGCTCATTGCAGTGCCGCTTTACGGCATAATCATCGGAGCCGCAAACGCCATCGGCTTGTCGGCCGTAGCCAAGGACCTGGACATCACCACGCTGATGACCGCGACACAGGAAGCGGAGAACTCCACCATCCTGCAATGGATCCTGAACCCTATCATCCAACCCGGGTTCTTTGTCGACTGCATCAACGAAAGCTTCGGTATCCTAGCCGTTGGACTGCTCTTCAGAATGGTGTTCTACGTCTACAGTCTCATCCCCGTAATCGGAAAGGGCCGGTAGTTAAGTGGATGGAACACTGACAATCATTGACGGCGAGCCCGGCCGAGGGAAGACGCTCGAAGCTATGCGGCTCATGATCGCATCCGCCCGGGCCGGCAGAAACATCGCTCACAACATCGCCCTGCTGCCAGCCGGCATCGACGCGCTGCACAAAATCAACCCTAGCCTGAGACTGTTCCACATCGCCGACGCCGAGATCCCCGAGTTCTGGAAACACGTACCCAAGAACTGCGACATCTACATCGACGAGGCTCATCTAATGTGGTCCAGCAAGGACTGGGCAAAGAACCGCACCCCAGAGATGATGTCCTACATCAGCCAGTTCCGGAAGGACGGCGATAGCATTTGGGCACTGTGCCAGTACTTCGGCAACCTAGACAAATTCATCCGGGATAGAGCAACAACAGTGATCCACTGCCGGAGGGTGTCAATCCCGAAATTGCTGAGCAAAAAATGGGGCGGACGGCCCATCATCTTCGTGGTACGCACAGGCAAAATCCAGGCCGGCAACGAAGTGAAGGGCGGCATCGGCTGGCCGCGAATCTATACACCGGACATGGTGAACCACCTTTACCCGCTCTACGACACACGCGGCAAAGTCGACGAGAGTAACACTTTCAAACGTAAGACAATTGAGGAATTTATGCCTACCATCCAAACGCCATCCACGGCCCCAGCAGCCGGAACGGCCAACCCAACCGTTGTCGTCAACACGCACGCCCCGGACAAGCCAAAAAAAAAAGACGATGGCTACTCTATCTCTCTGCGATCATCGTCGCCGCGGCGATCTGGCAGCATGAACACCCGCCAAAAAAACCAAAACCGGTCCACATCGACCCGCGCGTACAGGCCCGAATCCAACAAGCGAAGCGTTGGCCACACGTCTACGGGACCTGCAGCATAAACGGCAAAACCGCAATCATCATCGGAAGTAAGAAGAATGGCACAGCCGCGCTACCGACCTACGAAAAAATCTTGGGCTGGAGTGTTCAAAAAATCCTTCCAAACGGGGTTATTGTGTCTTATGTTGGCAACGGCCACCGCGTGCAGCACTTCATTAAATTCTGGAAACCTAAGCCCACGAAGAAACCCAAGAAAGGTCCGGCCAAGCCGACCGGCCCCCTTGGTCTTTAGTTTGCAGGGAAACATGACGCTATCAGCGCTCCAAACTGGATTGACGTGGATGAAGATCAACATGACCTACCCAACGGGCTACGGCCAAACCAGCCTGTATTTAAGCCGGCGCTACACCATCAAGGAGCTTGCCAGGGCGATCACCAGGCAAACCGCCCTACCGACCCGCGCCACCGGCCGCCGCATAAGCGTGCTAGCACGCACCAGCAAGACATTTACCATCACAATACCCGCACCACTACCAAACCCGGCCGGTACGGCCGCCGCCCAGACCGGCGGGTACCAGAATCTGGCAACCAACCCGACGCCGCAACCTAGCGGCGCCGCCGGCACGACTGGAATCCAAATACCGAAAGTCACCATCACGCCGATCAACGGGTATTGGATCATCACCGGCCCAAACAAGCAGTATTGGCAAGTCATGCACATGATCAAACTCCTCCGCCGGCCGGCAGAGCATGTGCGTTGCAAAGTGTGGCTTATCAACGACTCAAAGGCCAACAACGTGGACTTAACCATCAATGGCCTAAGCCTGTCATTGACGAGCCTTAACGCGATCACCGCCAGCCAACTCAACGCGGTTGCGACCGTGTTGCACCAGAGCAACGCAATCATCGACACTTACGCCGGAACCCTATACTCCGGCCAACAGCTGACCTACACGGACCTTACGCAGTTAGTGCTGACGCAATACAGCGTGCCCACCGGCAACACCAACACCACCAACAACAACGTCTTAAGCACCGGCCTGACCACTAGGAACGCCGGGCTGACGATCAACTTGACCGGTACCAAGGTTGGCACCAGGTGGGTGATCAACGGTTCTATCAGCCTGAGCAGTTTTCTCGGCGGTACCGGGAACCCACTGGCACCGGAGGCCCAGCAGTTGATTACATTTCAGGCCACTGGCCGAACCGGCGACACGCTCCAAGTCTGCCGCGCCACAGTTGGCTCAGCGGGCAAGGCGTTGGGCCTGAGCTCCAATGTGCCCGAATTGAGCAACGACCACAGCCAGCAAACCTTTTCACTCTGGGTAACACTTCGCCGGCACACCAAGACACGTAAGCACTTCGAGCCGCACCTGCTACCCCGGTCTATCCGGATCCCGTTGAACAACGAGGTAGCCAAACTATTTCGGCAGGCTGAAGGAAAGCCGGATCCCAAGAAGACAACGATGTCCAAATGAAAGGAACTCGGTATGGACGCACAACCAATCATAAACTGGCTAGTCGGTAAGATCGCCCAGGCACAGGCACGGATGGCTCAACTCGAGAGCATTCACGTTAGAGAGGACGACCCCAATTACCGCAGGCTGCAAGGCCAAGAGGAGGCTTTCGCTGCGACACTACGTATCGTGCAACAAAACACGCGGGCACTCGTCAAGACCGACTAGCCAAAAAAGGAATGGGCCGGAATCCGACCCTACTCGCGACCAAATGGCACGCCATGCTCGCGGCACTACGCCTGAAGGCTGCCGCTGCGCGTGGCATGCCACCGGAAAGAATTAAGGAACCGCCAACGGCGTGCAAAACAACTTTCCTTTTGTCCGCTGCGCAGGTCGAACTCCGGCATCTTCAATCTTGTATTTTTTTTCCCCTGGCCGTAAAGCCTTACGTGGCCAGGGGGAAAAAAAATGCCGGGGGCTGTAGCCCTTGGCCCCTGTGCCCAACCGCAGAAAGGAAATCCAATGACCACTAAAACACCAACCCATTGCAAACACAAGACCACCTTCACCACCGAAACGTGCCTCGAATGCGACGCCATCCGAGGAATACGCCACAACACACCGATCGGAACCGAATACACCAAATGGTATCACACCAAAAAACCCACATGCAACCACACCAACGAAACCAGAACAAGGGAAGCCTGCCTTGAGTGTGGCGACATCCGCAGAATCCGAAACACCCCAACCGCCACACAATTCGGCCCATGGCAAAACTGGCGCTTCAAAATCTAGCCCCAAGCTAGCACACCACGGCGACCCAACCGGCCGCCGGCGCGCACGCCCGACACAAAAGTAGGACAGCAGGCCACGGCAACACCCCGCCGGCAACCGCAACAATCACGCAGGGAAGAGACGGCCAAGCGGCCCGTGCGCCCGCAGAGCACAAGACTATCCTACAAATCGCCAAAATACCAACCAGACACCTAACGGAGCGCTAAATTTTCATTAAGAACAGAAAATATTGGAGAAACACTGGCCACCCGCGTTGACAACGACCGAGAACAATAGCAAGATGACCGCGTTGCAAGGACGGAACGCCATGCTCGGACTACCCGAAAAACAGTTCAGACAAAGCCTGCTCGCGGGCCTGATAGCGATCCCCGCAGCGTACGCGGCATGGACACTCGCACTGAACCACTTCGTCTACGGCCGCGCACTCAAGCAAGCCCAAGCAGCCTACACAATCCAAGATGACCAGGCACTGCAATCGTTTATGGGAACAGGAACAACCATACGAACAACGCAACTCTACGCCCTAATGAGCGCTGACAAAGCCGCACCTACCCACCACCGGCGCAGCGTCCGGGGCCAAATATGGGGAATGGGAATGCCAGTCTCGTTCACGGCCAAACTGTGCGACACGCCAGGCCAGCGGGCGAAAGGACTGCAGGGACAACAAAGAGGCAACGCACTGTTCACCTGGACGCATGGCCACCCAAAGTTCTGGATGAAAAATTGCCCAGCCAACATTTACATCTTTTGGCTAGCCGGCCACAAAGTAATCGGCGGAACACTGATGAAGGCGGAAACGACGAAAAAACATCCGGCCCCATTCAACGCCAACGCCGCGCTCGAAATCACAGACCATCCAAAATGGTACCAATTCCCCCTACAACGGCTGCTCAACAACCTAGGATGGGAGCAGCAATTCCCGACCAAGATTACCTGGAAGCTCATTCCTAAACCCTACCGAGCGCCCAATCACTTCGGCCAGTGGAAATCAGCCATCCCATGGCCAAATCCCCTAAATCCCAACAAACCCGCGACACTCAAAACACCTAACATATGTAGCGAAGAATATACGTTATGTTAAATTGCGCCCAGGCCGCAATTGGGAACTGTAATGTTTCAGCCAACAGAACAGCCTTCCGGGCATTTACGCAAAGCTTTACCCTTCTAAGCCCTCAAATAACGCTGTGCTCAGGTAACGCTCGCCGGTGGAACACATAATGGTTACAATCACTCTGCCCTTCATTTCCGGCCTGGCAGCCACTTGAGCCGCCGCCCACATATTGGCTCCGGAACTGATACCGGCCAAGATTCCCTCTTCCGCAGCCAACCGCCGGGCCCAGGTAAAAGCATCCTCATTGGTGCATTGGATCACTTCATCGACAATGTCCATGTAAAGATTCTTGGGAATAAACCCCGCACCGGCACCCTGAATCTTGTGCGGGCCTGGCTTGATAGGCTGGCCGGCTTTCGTCTGCGTTATCACCGGGGAATTTGTTGGTTCTACAGCAATGGCCCGAAACTTTGGATTTCGCTTCTTAATCACCGTAGCCACGCCGGAAATTGTTCCTCCAGTGCCCACCGCAGAGACCAAGGCATCCACCTTGCCATCGGTATCGCGCCAAATTTCCTCGGCGGTGGTTTTTTGGTGAATTTCAACATTGGCCGGATTGTCAAATTGCCGGGCAATCAGAGCGTTTTTATCCTGCTCTGCCGCCTCCGAACAACGACGAATGGCCCCCGGCATCCCTTCCGCAGCCGGCGTTAAGACCAAGTTAGCACCCAAAATTCGCAATAACTTGCGCCGTTCAAGCGACATACTTTCCGGCATGAACAGCGTAAGTTTGTAGCCTTTGGCCGCACAGACAAATGCCAAGGCGATACCGGTGTTGCCGCTGGTAGCCTCCATGATGTGCGTTTGTTTGTTAATTTGGCCTGATTTTTCCGCGGCGGTAATCATCGCCACGCCGATGCGGTCCTTAACGCTGCCTAGAGGATTAAAAAACTCGCATTTAGCGTAGACCGTGGCCTGACCGGCAGGAATTAAACGATTGATTCGCACCAAGGGGGTGTTGCCCATTGTGGCGGTGATGTCTGGAAAAAGCCGACTCATTTTAATCTCCTTGTTAAAAGATGACTTTTGTAGAGTATAGCCGCCAGCGGTCTATGTCAATTTAATCCGTGGGTTTGCCCTGCCATTTCCATTGAGCATGAGGTGCCTTGCTTAAAGCCTTGGCCGCCTGGTGCAAACATTCCTGGCAGACGACGGCTTGGGGCCTAAGCGAATTAGCCCAACGAGGTAGTGCGGCGGAAATATTATGACGCAAGCATAAGGTGCAGTCGTATTTATCCTCGCCCATTACCACGGAGTTCAGCCCTTTTTTTACGCACTCCAGGCAGATGACTGATCCATGATGACCCTCGACCATGGCGGCCTGACCATCCCAATCGGTCCCGCAAAAATCGCAGGAAATAATAATGCCGTCCGCCGCATTGCGTTGCATAAGCACTCCGCCTGATCCTATTATGCCCCCCCCCACTGCCCAACGCAGTCATCTTACTACCTACGGGGTCGCTATCCAAATGGCTAACTGCGCCTGGCACAACTGGAATATCCACGCCGAGCCGGTAAACTATTGGGCTGTGCGCGGGGCTTTAACACAGGGCTGACGAGCGCGCTCGGCCAAACTGCGGAACCATACATGCTTTTAACCTTGCTCAGGTGCAAAATTCACGGGGCTATCGTCACGCAAGCCAATCGCGATTATGTTGGTAGTATTACCATAGATCGGGATCTTCTGACCCAAAGCGGCCTGCTGGCCAACGAGAAAGTCCTGGTAGTTGATATTAATAACGGCGTGCGTTTCGAGACCTACGTGATTGTCGGTGCCGCGGGGACCGGCATCATAGGCATCAACGGCGCGGCTGCTCACCTGGTGAAGCCGGGTGAAAAACTCATTATCATGGCGTTTGCCATGTTGACTCCGGAAGAGGCCGCGAGTCACGAAGCCAAGGTGTTGATCGTCGATGGATTCAATAAGGCGGTGAAAACTTTTTGTCTATCCGGCAACAATACATAATCGTGCGACGGCCGGGAGAAGTCGCAATGCCGAGAAAAAAAATGCGCCATACGCTTAGCCTGAATCCGGACAATGAGCCGTATCGGGGTGGTTCTCAAAATTGGAGAAGTACGTTTCATGATATGCAATTCAAAAAAAACTGTTGGGCCAAGGGTGCCACCCCGTTGGCGACTTCGTGTCGGCATGGCCAGAACTGCCACCGCAAGCGTCCTGATGGGGGCAACCTGCATGTTGCTGCTATCCACGTTAACCGGCTGCGCCACCGATTGGAATATACACGCACGGCCATCAACGCGCGTACGCCGAGCGCTCGCGCTGGTTTCGCCGGCGGTCGTTCGGATCGATGTGGTCATGCGAACCTTTAACAACGGTGTGCCGGAATCTTTCCGGGCCATTGGCAGTGGCGTCATTATTGATCGTCAAGGCCGGGTGCTCACCAATTTTCACGTTGCCGGCAGGGCCCGACGCATTGAAATCACCTTGGCCGACCAAGGCCATGTTCGTGGTAAACTCATCGGGTCGGATCATTGGACGGATTTGGCTTTGGTGCAGATGGACATGAAGCAAATCGCGGCCAAACATCTAAGCTTCCGATGGGCCACGCTCGGTAATTCATCCCAGGTGCAGTTGGGGGAACCGGTCATGGCGTTGGGCACGCCCTACGGCCTGGCCCGTACCGTTACCCGCGGGATCATTTCCAATACTGACCGCTACTTTAACGCCAGCACTATCGACGGTTACGAAACCGGGTGGTTCAATAACTGGTTGCAAACTGATGCGGGCATCAATCCGGGCAATTCCGGAGGCCCGTTGATTAACCTCAAAGGGCAGGTCATAGGCATTAACACGCGGGGCGATCCGACGGCTACGGATCTGGGATTTGCCATTCCGATCAATGTCGCCAAGTCGGTCATTCCATCGCTGCTTCAGTATCATCGCGTGACGCGGAGCTACATTGGCGTGGAGTTACAGCCACTGCGTGATCTGAACCATTTTTATAAAATCAGCGGACATGACGGCGTGTTGATTCGGTCAGTGGATCCGGATTCTCCGGCAGCAAGTGCTGGTCTGCAACCGCAGGATATCTTACTTTCCGTCAACGGCCATCCCACCAATTGCCGGTTTCCTGAGCAACTCGCGGCCATCCGCCGATTCATTGCCGATCAGAAAGTACATTCCACACTTACCTTGCTCGTTGACCGCCCGGTTTCCGATTCCAGCGGGAAATTGCTGGACATTACCGTGGAAACGCAGCGCCTGGAGAGCGCCGTTTCCCCGCAACACGGAATTCCAGGCTGGGGTATTGCGGTACGCAATCTCACCAAGCCTTATCTTCGCAATCAGCGACTACCCATGATCCATGGAGTGCTGGTAACCGGCGTGCGACCAAGCTCGCCTGCGGACAATGCGGATCTTCAGGCCGGCGACATTATCGAGCGTGTCAACGGCACGGTCATTGGCGGCAGTCGGCAGCTTCAAAACATCGTCAAAGCTCTAAGAAAAAAGAAACAGTCCGCGGCAGTGCTTATCCGCCGTGGCCGTAGTGAACGAACCTTGGTCCTGAGTTTTGCGCCGACAAGCTAATCGGGCGCAGTATGCGGAAAAACGGATAATCCTATTTAGCGAAGGTTTTTTTATGATTAAAGTCTTGTTGGTCCAACCGGTTGCCGGATTGTTACGGCGCATGCTTGCCATCACCCTGCCTGCGATGTTGCTATTGGGTACAGGGGTGGCCGCGCGTGGTGGAGCCACTCGCCCGGACATGGCCTCCATGGTTAGCAGGGTATCGAAAAGCCTGGTGGTCGTGGAATATACTGCGGAAAATGAACTGCACAAAACCCGCAAGGTTTCCGCGCAGGGAATCGTGCTCACGGGAAGCGGCGTGGTCCTCATTTCTGGAAGTATGCTGCCGGAGGAGTTACCGCTGGCTTATGTTCATCATCTTATCATCCGCATCCCGCGCGGAACGCTGCGTAAGATTCCGGCGGAATTTCTGGGGCGCACCACCGATGGGAGCTTTTGTTACATCAAGGCGCTCAAGCCTCTGAACCTGCCGCCTTTGCCCATCACCGACGGTGGAACCCCGACTTTAGCCGAACAGGTCTTTTCGGTCGGGCTTCTTTCCAAAAAACTGGGTTACTCTCCCTATATAGGGATCAGTCGCGTCAAGGCCAAGGTAACCCTGATTCACCAGGTATGTGATACTGAAACCTTTGGACTTACTTGCGCCAACAGCCCGGTTTTCGATTATCACACGGACCAGCTCGTCGGCATCACATTTCCCAGTCAAGGTACGGCCGTGGAGTTAAATATCGCCGGGCACAGCGCTCCGGTGAGCATCAACGATCCTGAACAAGATCCACTATTTGTTACCTATTCCGATATAAAGAGCGCACTGACGAGAGTGCCCAGCAAGCGTTTTCATGTGCAGCGGCCCTGGTTGGGTGTGGTGGGATTGGTCGGGATGAAGTCGGCGCTACGCCGGCTGTATAAGATAAAGCAGGCTTCCGGTGTCATGGTCGGCTCGGTGATTCCGGGCATGCCCGCAGCCCACGCGGGTCTGAAAAGTCAGGATATTATTTTAACCATTGACGGAAAAGCCTTCAGCACGTCCCCAGTGCCCGACTTGATGCTGGCCCAGTTCGAGCGCCGCATTCAACGGACCCACCCCGGCGAAAAAATTACGCTCGGTATTCTCCGCAACGGAACGAAAGCTTTAACCCTGCCCGTGACCATTGGTGCAATGCCGGTATTGGCGGCCCAAAAAAAGCATTATTATAATCGCAAGCTTGGCTTGGTAACACGAAACCTGGTTTTTGATGACACCTACATACGTAAATTGCCCGCCAAACAAACGGGGGTCATGGTGGCCCTTATCAAAAATGGAGCACCAGCTTCACTCGGCAACACGCCCCTGATGGTGGGTTACATCATCACCAAAATCAACGATCAGCCGGTGATCAACGCGGCAAGTTTCCAAAAGCAGCTTAACACCGCGGTGCAAAAAGCCTCCGGGGGCGACTTAGTGTTCGTTGTGATTAAGCCTGACGGCAATACCGCAGTCTGTCGGATCGGTTTGCAATAACCGTCTGATATTTCCTTCGGCAGTCGGATGGGATTGGTAGAGTCGATACCACAGGCACCGGCGGTCGCGTTCTATACTTCTTCGGCGAGAATGGAGGAGAGCTGCTGGGAGACTTCGCCGATCTGCTGCGCGGTCAAGTGCGGGTTGGTCACAAGCACTAAATGACCGGAGTTGCGGAGCACCATTCGCCAGATTTCCACAGCGCTTCCGTCGGTGCTGCCATCGGTTCCTGCGGGGGCCTCCGTGCCCTCATATTTGATAAGCCTTTTACGCATGAGCAGCAAGGCCAGAACAAATCGGAATTGAATATCCGCCGGGGCGGTTCGCGATTCAAGCCGATTAAATAAGTCCAAAAGCACACCATCATCAACAAAGAGTTTTCTTTTCTGCTCCGTCTCGGGAATCATGGTTTTCCAATAGGAAAACATCACCGCCGGTGCTTCGGGGCGGCGCCCCGACTGCCAACAGGCCTCGCAAAAGTCCCGCCGGGCAAAACGCCCCAGCGGTCCTCTGCTCGTGGACTTTTCAGCAGAGGCCGCGTCCATTTCGACCAAAGTAGCCCAGCAAGCCGTCCCGGGGGCGAGCGTTGCCAGACAGCTTCCGCACTGGGCGCTGCTCCGGCCAATTTCCCAAGTCTGATTAATCAAGTTTCCCTGTGTCATGTGCTTATTTTAACCGCCCCACCGCCGCGCGTCGACGCAACGACGCCGGCGTTTATGACCGCGCCAAGCTAAGCACTTCGTCAAAGCCTTTTCCTTTGATCGCTGGGCCGGCCTGGCTTTATTGCCCCAACTGCCGGGCGAGTTTCGGCCCGTAGGGGGATTCGGGATAATCGTGCTTTAAGCGAGCCATGATACTGCCAGCAGCATCGGTTTTCCCGGCCACTTTGAGTGCCAGGGCCGCGCGGTACAAAAGCTCGGCACTGTAGAATGATGCCGGCAGTGCATTGACATACTGCACCCCAATTTTGGCGGCGATGAGGGGACGGCCCTCCGCCACCAGCAGTTTCATACGCAACAATCGCGTGTATCCCTTGATAACGGCACGCGGATAATCGAGTTCCCATTGATTGATCAGGTGGCGGGCGGTATCAAAATGGCCGGTAAGAATATAGCTTTCGATATTGCGGGCGAGGACTCCTTCCTGAATTTCCTGTTGCCGATACGGCTTGTCCACCCCTGGCCTGGCCTGTTTCGCCAGCCTGACCGCCAACCTGCCATTGCCATTGGCCACCGCAGCGTAGGCCATTGCGGTTAAAACCACATGGCGGGCGGTAGCGGGAAGATGGGCGTTTTGAGTTAAAAAGTCCTTGGCGTAGGCATAGGCTCTGGAGGCACGGGTGGTGTAATTGCAGGTTGTTACCACGTAGTTGGCAAGCAGGTCAGCCTTAGCGTCCGGGCTAAGCGGTTTTTGGCTGGCCAGCAGATAAACTTGG
Source organism: Planctomycetota bacterium (assembly GCA_021800165.1). Classification (GTDB taxonomy): domain Bacteria; phylum Planctomycetota; class Phycisphaerae; order WQYP01; family WQYP01; genus JABEVA01. The sequence continues at coordinate 46,755 of JAJYZF010000009.1, forward strand.
GCCGCCCAGGTATACCGCTTTTTGGCCAATGCCGCCTTGGCCAAAATTCCAGCAATCCGCAAGGCGGGTCCAGCGTTCTCCGGCTGGCGATTTTTTGCCCAGGCGCGGCCCCAACGTGCCAGTCCGGGAAAGGTGTTGTACCGCCGATAAAATCGCACTCCACGGGCGAGTTGTCGAGCGTCAAGATCGGCCAGGTTATAGCTCTTGAGAATTCTGGCCACGACCACCAGCGGATCGGCGGGAGGAAATGGATACATCTGATAGAGAACACTGCGGATCCGAAGGCGTCGGGTGGCGGTAAACTTCCGGCTACCTTGTTGCACGGTCATCTGAATCTTATAAATTCCGGGAGCTAGAAACTCATGCTCCACCCGCAGGCCGGTGGCGGTTTGTCCATCGGAGAATTGCCATGTCACCTGTGGTGAAAATGAGGCGGGTATCAGAGCCTGAAAAGCAAACCGCTGAAAATAGTAGGAAGGTGGTACAAACACCTGGGCCTCAGGATGAATTGCAAAATCAGCCGCATAGGTTTGTCCGATCTTTTGCAGACGCCCTACGCTGGCCTGGGCGATCGGAGCGTAAAGATTTTTCGGCACCGGACTGTACGCCCTGGTGCCGGGCGGCATCCAATCCAAGGCCATCCCGATCTGTCCCCAGTAATTGATCGCCCCTATGACCACGCGGTGCCACCCCACCTTGAGATTCACCAGGCGCTTAAAGCGGACGCGACCATACATTCCACTGCGCTGTGATTTGATTAGAATGGAATGTCCATCCAGGGCAAGGTATCCTACCCCATTGACATCAAAAGCGAACTTATAGCGGCCAGCCTTGGGTATTTTGAGCCATGACCGGCAAAGCGACATGGCTCGTCCGTTTTGCCCGGCAGGATTAAAGCCGATGAAAATGCGTGGAACAAAGTAAGATGCGTAACACTTGCCGTGGGCAATCCGGGCCGCCATGGCCCGCCCGGAATCACTTGCGCCCGGCCGAAAATGGAACAGACGCAACCATACCCCGCGATCAACTTTAAGGGGTGGCGCGGCCGGCCCTGGGTGCGGATTTCCCCACCATACGTAATAGGTACCGCTGGAAGGGGTTTCAAAAGCCAGTCGCACGCGGTCGTCATAGCGAGATATACGCAGGACCCGCATGGGTAAAATCAGACGTCCGCTCGTGGTCACACGCAGATCGTTTCCTTCGGGCAGCCGGGCCGAGTTGGTATAAAATTGAGCCCAAGCGATATTTTTCCCAGGTGCGCCACAGCGCAGCACCTGAACTTTCAGTGGCAACCGGTAGGGCCAGCCCAGACCTAAAATGGCCGCCCTCGTCCAGCCCGGCACAGCCACACCCATCAGGAAAGAAAGCAAAATGACCAGTGAAAATAAGCTGCTCTTACGCATTAAAATCATCCTTGTTGGTTAGGGAATTACCACGCTTACGGATGGCCCAGTCTTGCAGCGGATCTCAGGTTAAGGTCTTTTTTAGCTGCGCGGTCATTTCCCCAATCGCTGCGATAATCCGGTCTTCCGGAGAAACGTCATCGGCGGGGGAACCCTGTGCATCCATCCAGGCCACTGTCTGTCGCACCGCATCGGCAAAGGAAGTGTTGTTGCGATATTCCGGGATATCGCGATCAATTTTGTCGTTGCTATATACCCCATGGTAGCGAAATATCTCTGCCAGTCCGCTATAGCGCTGGGGCTGGAGTTCCAAGAGAGTATCGGTGGCAACATGCACCAGACGCGGGGGTGGAGCGTTCAGGGCCGCGGCGATGCGCTGCGTATACTGGTCCCAAGTGAAAACTTCCCGGCCAACAATGTTGTATACCTCCCCCACGGTTTTCCGTCGTCCGATGGCTTTGGCAAACCCCACTCCCACATCATCACAAAACGCGCTTTGCCAAAGCCCGTGTCCATCACCGCTGACCAAAATCGGCCGGCCTTGGCGCAGCCGGGATATAAACTCATTTTGCCAACCTAAGTTGTTGATCAGGCCAGCTCCGGGGCCAAACGTGTGCGAAGGCCTGAAAATAGTTACCGGCAGTCGCCCGGCGGTCTGGGCCTGGAGAAATATCTTCTCACATTCCAGTTTGTTGCGACCGTAGTTGCTTTCGGGGTGGGCTACGGTTGATTCCACAGTGGGAATTTGAGTTTGCGTATTGCCGTAGGCACAAACGGTGGAGCAAAAAATAAAATGACCGGTTCGGCCCGAAAAAACTTCCACATCTTCCTTCGCCTGCGCACCTTGAAAGCAGATCATGTCAATGACGGCATCAAAGGTTTCCCCGGAATCTTTGCCGCACAATCTGGCCAAGGTTCCCGGAGCGGCGCGATCACCAGTGATGCGGCGTACATCGCCGGGAAGACGGTTGTGGGTTTTTCCACGGTTAAAGACTGTGATTGACGCCGTCCCGGCCAAGGCCTTGACGATCCCCGTGGAAATCAATCCTGTTCCGCCAATGATCAGCACTTTCATTGTGAGTAAGCTCCTTTAGCAGGTTCAACGATCATATCGCCCGTCTATTGTCAGTAAATATCTGATGATCACCAACAACGTTTCCAAATTACCCGCGTTGACGGACAAAACGATAGTGCAATCGTTCAACGGTAACGGTGCGTCCCCATCTTCGCATCAACGAAAACGCCAGGAGCGCCAACGCGCCCAATCCTCCGATAGCAACCGCTGCGATCCATTGGCCATTGGCGGCCAGCAGGCTGGCGTCCAGAACGAACAACCAAAACAAACCGACGAGCATAATCCTGGCACCTTTGGCTCGTGACGAGATTTTTTTGATGCGCAGGGTTGCCAGCACATAGGCCCAGTAGATAGCAGCGGCCACGAGCGGCCCTATCAGCAGCGAGAGATAACCAGACAAAAAGCCATTCTGCCAAGAAGCGAGATCGGCCAGCAGCGCGTCTATGCCCAGAACGCCAAAAGCAACGAGCAGAAAATCAGGAACTTTCAGGCGCGGTCGCTTATGTTCCAGATAATACGCCACGGTGCTGATAATCGTGACATGGGTAAAAAGTATCAACGGCAACAACAGGCCATGACTGCGGGGAAATCCAATCATGGAGTTCAACCCGCGAACGGCACCCAGGCTTAAAAGTCCGGCGGCTCCCAGATACTTACCCGTGGCGTTGTAAAAGACAATCAACATGGCGGTGGTCAGGCAGAGGAGAAATGACCAAGGCACATCGGCCTCCCCTCTCACCACCCCCACCATCGCCCCGAAAAATAAACCCAGCATTAACAGCAGCATCGCAATGACCATGGCACTGCGCTGGGATAAACGTCCGCTCGGCAATGGTCTCCACTGGGCAAAGAGGCGATCCCGGCGGGTATCGAGAAGATCGTTAAGCGACATACCAAACGCGTACAAGCAGGCCGAAGCCAAACCCGTCAGGCTCAACAGCAGCCACAGATGGTGCGGCGTCTTTTCTCCGGGCATTTGTAACAGGACCAAGGTACAGGAATCGGCCACGGCAGTAAAAAGCAGTGCAGCTCGGGTTAACTGAAAAATGGCCAGCAATTTGGATACAAGCATTTTCGATTCCATAGAGCCAGTGTACCGCCAACGGCCTTGCCTCCAAAGTACCAGCCTGGTTGAAATCCACGTTTTGACCGAGGGCCAGACTGTGGCGAATTCTTTTGAGCGTCCGGGCCGAAGCTTGCTGTCCAGTCGAGGTAGAGAGACTTCGCTGTTAAAAAACCACGGGCCAGCCATTTGACTGGCCGGCCCGCTTTGCCTGTGGTTCCGTGAAGCTCGTCTGATCTCTAGATACTGCCGGATCAGATCGCACATCGAGGGTGACACCGTGTCACCCACATAAAGAAATACTAGGGCGATGGCCATCAGAAGAACCCTTGCGGATTCATCTGCGGCCAACTAATTCATTAATATCAGCGACCGCCGGCCTTTTGCGCCTGGAAACAGTCCCGGCAATAAACCGGGCGATTTCCAGATGGCTTAAATGGCACTTCCGTCGGTTGACCGCAAGTGGCACAGGTTGCCGGGAACATCTGCCGGGGACCGGCTGAATATCCACGACCACCGCCACCGCTGGAACGACCACCGGAGCTGGATCCGCGTCCGCCCCGACCACCGCTATCGCCCTGTTGGGCTTTGCGGGTGTCGCGACAGGTTTTGCAACGTTTTGGTTCATTCGTAAATCCACGTTCAGCGAAACGTTGCTGTTCATCAGCAGTGAACGTGAATTCCGCGCCACAGTCGACGCATACAATGGTTTTGTCCTCGTAAGGCATAAAAATACTCCCTGGGAACACCAGAAAATGAGGAACTCGGCGATGGGCGGTTGCGGGAGTGGCTTCAGCCAAACTCGAACACGGCGCTACAGCCCACAGGCAAGTTATAGTATACAGACACCCTTGGCAATTGCAAGCAACTAAAAACCGGCACGCAACGGCCTCCGATGGCTGATGGTCATTTTTACACCTTTTGCTACAATCTTAACAGCAGTCGGCAAAACCCCATCGGACTCTAAGGAGAAAGTTTATGGATCAGGCTCGTAGCTATCGGCCCGAAGAAATTCGCAATATCGTCCTGCTGGGTCATACCGGGTCCGGCAAGACTACCTTGGCCGAGGCCATCGCCCATCGCTGCGGCGTCATCACGCGTATGGGAAGTGTGGAACAGGCCAATACCCTCTTAGATTTTGAACCGGAAGCCCGCCTGCACAAACACTCCACCAATTCCGTCCTCATGTACGCGACGCATCAGGGCCATCAGATCAATTTAATTGATACCCCCGGTTATCCCGATTTTGTCGGTCAGGCGCTGGCAGCCATGCCGGCGGTGGAAACCGCGGTTATCGTCATCAACGCGCAAAGCGGCATTGAATTCAACAGTCGCAGGTTGTATCACGCCGCCGGGGAACTGGGACTGGCCCGAATGATCGTCATTAACAAAATAGATCAGGCCGTTGATCTACCAGCCTTGGTCGAACAGATCAAGGCCAGTTTCGGCCCCGAGGTTCATTGCCTCAATCTCCCATGTAAGAATGCCACCGACGTCATTGACTGCTTTGATCAAGCCGCTGGTCACGCCGATTTCGGAAATGTGGCCGACATTCATCGCGAAATGGTGGAATCCGCCGTCGAAATCGATGATGCCCAACTGGGTCGCTACCTTGCCGGAGACCCCATTGATCTGGCGGAATTGCGCATCTGCTTTATCCGAGCGATGAATATCGGGCACGTTGTGCCGATTGTCTTTACGGCCGCCCGGCAGGAAGTTGGAGTCGATGATCTGTTGCACATTCTCATTGAAGACGTGCCATCACCCGTCACCAGCCGCCCCAAGCGATTGCGAAAACTAAAGGCCAACGGATCTACGGAAGAAGAAATTGTCGAATGTCCCGCCGATCCAACTGCTCCGCTGCTGGCCCATGTATTTAAAGTAACCACGGATCCCTATGTCGGGAAACTGGCCATGCTGCGTGTGCTAAGTGGTAAGCTTGAATCGAATACGGCTTTTGTATGTGGGAATCAAAAAAAGATTCACAAGGCCGGCCACGTGCTCAAGGTGGAAGGTCGCGATCATCCGGAATCCGGCGTGGCCTACGCCGGAGATCTGGTGGCCGTTTCAAAAATCGAAGACTTGCAGGTGGATCAGATTATTCATGCCACCACGCTCCATGATGAACTTAAGCCTCTGCCGCCGAAATATCCCACGCCCATGTTTTCCATGGCTATTGTGCCCAAATCACGCGGCGATGAGGCCAAGCTCTCCGTCGCCTTATCTAAACTGGTGGAAGAGGATCCAACGTTTCGCGTTTCGCACGATCCGCAGACGCATGAGATCATTGTCCACGGGCTGGGCGATATGCATGTGCGTGTGATGCTGGAAAAAATGAAAAATCGCTTCGGCATCGACGTGGCCACGCAACCGCCGCGGATCGCCTACCGGGAAACCATCAGCCTCAAAGCTGAAGGCCATTATCGCCACAAAAAGCAAAGCGGCGGGGCTGGCCAGTTCGGTGAAGTCTACTTGCGGGTGGAACCACTCGACCGCGGCAGCGGCCTGGAATTCGTGAACGAAGTTTTCGGCGGAGCCATTCCCACGCAGTACATCGCGTCGGTGGAGAAGGGTGTATACGACGCGATTGAGCACGGTCCGCTGGCGGGATATCCGGTACAGGACTTGCGTGTCATTGTGTATGACGGCAAGAGCCATCCCGTGGATTCCAAAGACATTGCTTTTCGTATCGCCGGTAAATTTGCCCTGCGTGACGCCATTCTGAAAGCCAGGCCAGCTTTAATTGAGCCTGTTGTGGCCCTGGAAATCACCAGTCCGGAGTGTTTTCTTGGAGTGATCACCAGCGATCTCAATACCCGCCGCGGCCGTATTACGCACACGGATTTACCCGTGCCTTCAGTAGCGATTGTCCGAGCCACAGCGCCCCTGGCGGAGGTAACACAGTATGACAGCCAACTGCGCAGCCTCACCGCGGGCCAGGGCAGCTTTGTGATGGAATTTTCCCACTATGATACCGTACCGCCCCAGCTTCAGGCTAAGCTGGCCGCCCAATACAAACCGGCTCCTGAGGCCGAATAAGTGGAGGCTAACGACCTGAAACCGGGCATTTTGTCGGAATCCACTACCTGAGCCGGCCCGCGGATAATGGTCGTCGGCACCCCTGGGTCCAGGCTCCATGGGCGGCTCTGGAAAGTTTTCCCTTGACCCCGCGGGCAAAGCAGGCGATATTCTATAGTTGTAGAGGTTCACAGGCGGACCGCTGCACTCGTGGGTGTGGACCCCGGCGGCGACGCTTGAAACCTTCTTGACGGAGGCTTAATGCCATGGCAGTTGTTCGCACCGCACGGTCCACCCCCCCTTGGGCACTGATTATCTTTGTCGTTCTTTGGGTATTATCAACCACAGTGGCAGTCCTTTTGTATCTGCACGTGGGCAAGAGCCAACGAGCGGTCATCACGGAGTCCCGCAAACTACATGAGATTATTTTACCTTCAGAAATGCAAAGCCCCATGATTCAAACCATGTTGGCCAACGCCAATGGCCATCATTCCGTGGTGGGCATGTTGCTTTCGGGAATTGACGCGTTGGAAAGTCAGATGATCGGCCACGTTTCCAAACAACCGATTCCAGAGCTTACTTCCATTTCGGGTCCGGCAGCCCAGGCATTGCATCAGGCTCATCTTTCCGAGAAATCGCTGGTGGCGGCGGTAACGGAGCTCACCGCCAGAGTGCAAAGCCAGCAGGCCCAGATTACGCATCTGGGCAGCCGCCTGAAGGGGCAACGCGCCTCTTTTGCAACTGCCCAAACCACGTTCAACGATAACATTGAGACGATCTCCCAAAAACTCAAGTCCGCGCACGCGGAAATTACCAAGTTAAGAACCCAGTTGGCAGCAGCCAACGGAAACTTGGCTTCGCAGGCCACGGTTTTTCAACAGCAAATTTCTGCCGGCCAGCAAAAGTCAGTCCAGGATCTGGAAACCCAAGTGGTGAAAAATCAGCAACTGCTGCAGAATCTCGCCTCTCTTAAACTCATCGTTGCCGATCTGCGCAAGCAATTGGCGGGGTTCAAGGCTCCATCCGAAGGGGCGGGGGCCATACTTTCTCAAGCCCAAGGAAAAATCATCGCCGTTGGTCCGGGCGAAAATCAAGTCTATATCAACATGGGCCGAGCTGAGAAAGTACCCATTGGTCTTACCTTTGCCGTCTATAATCCCCAGCTAGGCGTTGGTTCCGGTATTTCCGGTGGTGGAAAAGGCTCAATAGTGGTCACGCATGTGGGACAATTTGCGTCGGTTTGTCGCATCAACCACGTCCATGCCGGGCAGTCCATCTTTACCGGCGATTTAATAAGTAACCCGGTTTTCCAGAAAAAGGGCCGACAATTTCACTTTTATGTCTACGGTGATTTTGCGGTCAATGGCAATAATGTGGCCACCGCCCAGGGTCGTCTGGAAATTGTTCGATTGATAAAAAAATGGGGTGGAATAATCGACCATCACCTCACCAGCCAGACCGATTTCCTCGTCCTTGGAGCTCAGCCAGCATCCCCAACTCTAACTGGTGCCGCAGCCGCACTGCCGCAAAATCAGGCCCTGATTGCCGCCCGGCAGGCGGAGCAAAGCAAATACAATCAACTGGAGTCCGAGGCCCAACGATTGTCGGTGCCGATCCTTAATGCCAATCGGTTTCTAGCCATGATCGGTTATTACAATCCACCGTTGTTGCACCGGTAACCCGGCTCATCCGAAATTGCGCATGGGGCGGCAAGCCGATGGCCTGCCGCCCCTTTTTTTGTTCTCTTGAGAGTTGTATTGGTACAAAGTTCAAGGCCAGCCCAACTGCCGGTAAAAGCGCCCTAAGTTGGGCGAAGCCCATCTCCAGGCAAACCGGCCGCCGAAACTTACACCTGCTCCCGCTGGCTCATGTTCCAGGTTGTCCGCCGCGGATCACGGAAAGCGTAAATACCCCACGCCGAATTTTCTTTGCCGCACCACCACAATACGAACCACTTTTGCTTTGGGCATATAAGGCAACAAGGCCGCCAAGTCGTCGAGAGTTCGCACGCGATACGGGCCTATCTGCACAACCACATCGCCCGGCTTTACACCCGCTTTTGCGGCCACGGACCCGGGATTGATCTGTGTAACCAGCAGGCCGCTTTGCACTCCCAAATGGTATCGTTTGGCCAACACTGGCGTCACCTGATTCAACCCCATGCCCAGAATCTTTTCGGATGCGAGGACCACCGCCGGCGGTGGCGCGGCCTTGACTCGATACTCGCGTACGATACCGTTGCGAAATTTTACTCTCACGTCCTTCCGCGCCAGCGTCACCTTCAGCAGAGCCGCATAAGCATCTGCCAGCGTGGATGCGCGATAACCGTCAATGCTTTCCACCGCCGGACCTTGGGTACCCATCACCACCACCTTTTGATGCACATGATCCGGACCGGTCATGGTGCGAATGGCCACCAGATGCAACGGAATTTCAACTTTGTTGACTGAAGATGGATTCATCAACTGCGGAATCAGCGACGAAAGTCTATCCACACCAATGGCAAAGCCGATATTCTGCGCCTTCCCGCGAATGGCGGTATTGATTCCGATCACCTGACCGTAGATGTTAAGCAAAGGGCCGCCGGAATTGCCCGGATTAATCGCGGCGTCGGTCTGAATGAGATTGGTGAGCGGTTTGGGATTATTGGGTTCAATGATTTGCCGATGAATGGCCGAAACAATGCCGGAACTCACACTTTGCGAATAGCCAAACGGATTACCGATGGCGATCGTGGGTTCGCCGATCATTAAGTCTGCCGACAGCCCCAGGGGGATGGTTGGATATGGACCCGGGCCATGGATTTTCAAAATAGCAAGGTCCGCTTGCGGATCACTGCCGACGACATGGGCGGAAAGCCTTTTCCCGTCCGCCAAGGTGACATGAATTTCCTGGGCCTGATCCACTACATGGTTGTTGGTAATCACATAGCCATCGCGCTGGATGATAAAACCACTGCCGAGAAAATCAGCGGGCACCTGCACCACCGGCCCCACGTTGAACTGCCGCCAGAAAAAATTGTTTGGAAACGGATTTACCCGCTGCCGAACCAGACGTTTAGCCGTAATGCTCACCACCGCCGGACCGCGGCGTTTGACCACCTGCACAATCAGTGTGTCCCGCAGGTTCACCGTGTTGGGTCTTGGATACCAGCTTTGACGCCCCGCCGCCCAGGAAAACATTGCCGTCAGCAGCAAGACAATTGACAGAATCAGAACTTTTTTCACGTCGGTACTCCAATTAACATCTCACTCGTAGCAGACAATAAATACCGCATGGACTCGATAAAGACCAATGACGAGGCGCAAAATCCGGCTTTGGTCCAGATGGCGCTTCATTTATTCGCGCACCGCCGTGGGCTCAATTAGTATCTCCAGCCTCTCGTAACCGCGTAAGATCACCATTCCTGTGGGCCGGGAGATTAGCTCCTCCGTGAGTACGCGATGAAGATCATCAACGGCGGTGATGCTTCGCCCGGCCATGGCGATGATGACGTCCGATGGCGCCAAGCCAGCCCGATCGGCCGGACTGGCGTCTTCCACAGTAGCCACCCTAACGCCGGTTTCCACCGGCAGCTTGTAAAAGCGCACCAACTGCCGCGAAATGGGAACATTCTGGCCGATGACACCAATATAGCTTCGGGCTACCCTCCCGTCGCGGATCAGGTGCGAGGCCACGTATCGCGCGGTGTTGGAGGAAATGGCAAAGCATAGTCCCTGGCCCGGCAAGATGACCGCGGTATTGACGCCGATCACCTCACCGGTACCCGATACCAGCGGGCCGCCGGAATTACCGGGGTTCAGCGCGGCATCCGTTTGAATCACATTCTCGATGAGACGACCGGAGACCGATCGAAAAGATCGTCCCAATGCGCTAACCACGCCGGCGGTGACCGTGGCTCCAAAGCCCAACGGACTGCCGATGGCAATGGCCAGTTGGCCCACTTTCAGCCGGGAAGAGTCACCGAGTTCAGCGGTGGATAGATCTGCTGCTTCCATACGGATTACGGCCAAGTCGGTATGCGGATCATCACCAATTATTCGAGCGGAGGCATTACGACCATCGGCAGTCAACACCCGCAGCGTGTCGGCCCCATGAACCACGTGGCTGTTGGTCAATATAAAACCATCCGGCGTCAGGGTAAATCCTGAACCGCTACCGCGACCGTCTGGAGGGTTGCCATCGCCCCGCTTACGGTAGGTAACGTCAATTTTGACCACACTTGGCGCAACTTTCTCCACCGCACGCGTGATCGCCCGAGAATAGGCATCTAACGGATCTTCGTCGGCGGTGAGTTTTGGGGCTGCCAAGCCCTTGGGGCTACCGCCTTTGGCTATCCCATGGTCGCCGCCGTGACGTACTGTTCTTATCACAAAACCTCTTTTCCAAATCGGTACTCCAAGCACAGACCGGCACTCACGCCTGATGTCGGCACCAGCCGATTTCTCGCCTAAAGTATAGGCTGCGGGCAATCGGGGAAGTCAAATCGATACCCGGCAGGTACGGCTCACAATCGACGGCCATTGATCGCCGTTTGGAACCCAGCAATTCAGTTTGGTCCGGGTTAAAAAAAGCTTCCTTCACTGGAGTATCACGGTAACCTCGGATCAGTCCAAAGGGCACACCCAGTCTAACCGGCATCAATAACTATGCTCATCTATGCGCACTTTTCCACGGAACACCCAATAAATGTACGTGGTGTAAGCCAGCACGATCGGCATGCCGATGATCGCTATAATCAACATGATTTTCAATGTCAGAGCCGAGGAGGAGGCATTGTAAATCGTCAGGCTGTGGGCGGGATTATTGCGCGCGTACACGATGTTCGGAAACAATCCGATGGCCAAAAGCGACAAAAGCGCGGCAATCGAAAAGCAACTGGATAAAAACGCGCGAAAGTCCCGCTTATGGAATATTTCACGGGGAATGTTCGCAATCGCCAACATATTCAATATCGCTACGACGAAGAAGATCGGATGTTTGCGGACTTCAAGGGTCAGATGGCGGTCGTAAAGAAGCGTGGCCATGGTGGTGGTGGCGTAGCAGATAATAAAAAAGATAATCGAGTTATTGACCCAGCCGCGAAGACGCTCATGGAGATTTCCTTGAGTTTTCATGACCAGATAAATTGAACCATGCATCATAAACAGGGCCACCGTGGTAACGCCCACCAGCAGCGCATACGGGTTGAGCAGCGCCCAGAACCCGCCGGTGTAGGTTCCATGCCGGTTTAGTGCCACACCGTAGGCCATGTTGCCGACAAACGCCCCCAGCAATAGCGCCGCCAGAACGCTGCCGATGAAAAAATTGGTATCCCATAGATTACGCCACCAACGCATTGGTTCCTTGGATCGAAATTCAATCGATACTCCGCGAAAAATCAGGGCCACCAGCAGCAACATAAATACCGGATAAAAGCCTGAAAACACAGTGGCATACACATTCGGAAACGCCGCAAACATCGCCCCCCCACCCGTCACCAGCCACACCTCATTGCCGTCCCAAACCGGCCCGATGGAATTGAGCAACAACCGCCGCTCCGCATCATCTTTGACCAACAGAGACAACATTCCAACCCCAAAATCGAAACCATCGAGGATGGCATAACCCGCGAATAGAACACCCAAAAGAACAAACCAGATCACATTCAATACATGCGACATGACGAGAACACCTTTTCCAAAAGTCCAGCTCCACGGCCCCTTAAGCATCGAGCCGCGCGTGGCCAGACACTGGGGCTGTGGGAATGGGTAACGCTACGACGGCCTCGCCCGGCCCCTGCTGAATCTTCCGGTTCATTAAGAAAATAAACAAGAGTCCTAACAAGACGTACATAATTCCGAACATAATGATCGACGCCAGCACTTCGCCGGCGGCCAGATGGGGTGACACGCCCTGCGAGGTTTTCATGATACCATAGACAATCCATGGTTGTCGGCCCACCTCCGCGGAAAACCAACCCAATTCGTTGGCCAGTTCAGGCCCAATAACCGAAATTACAAATACCCACAGCAGCCAACGTTTTTGAAACAGCGTTCCCCGCCACAAATAAAAAACGCCCAACAGGGTGATGAAAATAAGAGCCATCCCAATAGCCACCATCGCGTGGTACGACTGGAATACCGGATTCACCGGCGGCCGCAGGGCGGGAGGAAAATGATCCAGGCCAATGACCGGTGCCTTGGTGTTGTAGTACATCAACCAACTTAGCATGCCTGGGATACGCAGTCCATATACGGTTTGTGTTTTGCTGTCCACCCAGCCGAAAAGGCTCATGCCGGCAGGGGCATCCGCCGGGAAGTGGCCTTCAAATGCGGCCAGCTTAGCGGGTTGATATTTGCCGATCATCTTGGCATTGAAATCACCGGATACCAACTGGGCCAATGCGCCAATGACCGCCGCGATCAAGGCAATTCTCACGCAGATCCGACCAAATTCCTCGTGGCGACGTTTAAGTACGTAATAGGCCCCTACACTTAGCACCAGAAATGCCCCGGACATGAATGCCCCTAACAAGACATGCACCAGTCGGTCCACGGTGGAAGGATTAAACACCACCTGCCAAAAGTTGGTAATCTGCGCCCGCACGACTCCATTGTGCCACACAAGGTGAAATCCGGCGGGAGTCTGCATCCAGGAATTGGCAACATTAATCCACAAAGCGCTGAAAATGGACCCCAAAGAGACCATCAGCGTGGAGAAAAAGTGCGTTTTTGGGCCGACCCGATCCCAACCAAACAGCAAAACCGCCAAAAAACCTGATTCCAGAAAAAATGCGAAAATACCTTCCGAAGCCAACGGGGCCCCAAAAACATCTCCGACAAATCGTGAGTAATTGGCCCAGTTGGTGCCGAATTCAAATTCCATCACAATACCCGTGGCCACCCCCAAACCGAAGGTCAGAGCGAATATCCGGGTCCAGAACCGGGTCATGCTTTCGTAAACCTTTTTACGGGTTTTCAGATACATGGCTTCCATCACCACCATCATCACTCCCAGGCCGATACTCAATGGTGGAAATAAATAATGAAAAGAAATAGTCAGACCGAATTGTACGCGCGAAAGCCAAAGGGTATTCACAAAGCAGCCTCGTCTAAATTCGGCGGCCTGTGGACAACAACTACCAGACCATCTGCGCGTCGATCGATGCAGGTGGCGTTTAGCCGCCTTTGACCATACAATCTTAGTTATTGGATATGCGGATAGCAAGGTGCAATTTTAGTTTTAAGGAGTTCTCATGCTTTTTGGCCAAACCAGCGAATATGCGCTCCGCGTAATCGTCTTCCTCGCCGCACGCGGCAGTAAGCCCGCCACCAACGCGGAAATCGCTGAGGCTACGCTCGTCCCGGCAGGTTATCTGGCAAAAATTGTTCAGATATTAAGCCGCGCCAATCTGGTCAGATCTCGCCGTGGCCTGCATGGTGGATCCGTCCTGAACTGCAGTCCACATGATCTTAGCCTTTACGATGTCATCCAGGTGATTGATCCCATTCGCCGCATTGAATCCTGTCCTTTGGCTTTAGCTTGGCATGGGAAGGATATCTGCCCACTCCACCGCCGGCTCGATGATGCCATTGCCGGTGTTGAAATAGCCCTGAAAAAAGCCACAGTCGCTGATCTTCTAGACAGCCGCGACAACTACCGCAGTTCCATGTTGTGCCCGCCGAGTGGTTCTGAATCTAAGCCTCCCCAGCCCAAGCCACCCCGTCAGAGGGCCCCCGCCCAACGGCCAGCTTCCATGCGGCGGCCTTGACTGCGGCCATTGCTGGCAGACGCAAGACTCGGCTGGTCTAGACGTCCCGCAAGCGACTGCGGGTCAGTTGCATCGCCGCCGGGGAAATATCACAACCGGTATAGGCTCGTCCCAGCCGTCGGGCTGCCACCAGCGTGGTACCCGATCCGCAAAAATAATCTCCGACCACGCCTTGGGGCGGGCAGAAGGCGGATATTAAAAGCTCCAGCAACGCCAGCGGCTTTTGCGTCGGAAATCCTGTACGTTCCGCGGCCATCGGGTTCAGCGCTGGTATGGCAATGACATCATCGGGATTTTTGTGCGTATGGTTCACCGATATCCGCGCTCCTTTTGGCCATCTGGCCCGGTGCAGAGCTTTGGGACTGCGCGGCATGGCCACGACAGCGGCGTTAAAATAATGCCGATCTCCCCGTCCATATACCAAAATCGTATCGTGCTTACGCGAAAAGTGCCGCCGTGAAGCACCACCAGTCTGGTAATACCAGATCAGTTCGTTGATCAGGCCATGCGCTCCAAAAATCTGATCCAGCATCACCTTCACATAATGCACGATATGCCAATCCAGATGTACCAGCAGCACCCCCTCCGGCCGAAGCACGCTATGCATCAATTGCACGCGCAGCGCCAGAAACCGCAAATATTCAACGTGCCCACCGTTCCAGCGATCATCAAAGTGCAGGGGCATCCGCCGCGTTGATTCCTTCCGGCCCTGACTGAGGAACTCACGCTTGGTATAGTAAGGTGGATCAATATAAATAAAATCAACGCTGCCGGGTTTGGAGGTCCGCAGAACATTCCAGCAATCACCGCAGTAAAGGTTGCGGCTGGTATGGCTTCTTCTGGAATTTTGCCCATTATCCTCTGGCTTGGCGAGCAGTTTCAAGTCCATCCTTTCCAGTCACCCGACCAGAAGATTTACTGGTCTTGGCGTTCCGGGGCACACGATATTTTGGCAGTCGTCGCCGTTCTGCCATGTGCTTGGTAATACCCAATGCCTGGCATGGCCGACGTTAAGGGACCGGGATTGGGTTTATTTGAGTTCCACATTCCAATAGGCGTGGTCCAAAAAATGCTTCCAAGAGGAGTATTTGTCGGACCCCAGCCGAATGTTGATGACCGGGTTACGCTTGGGTTTGTGGGGGGCGCGACTCAAGTGCATAGAGGCCTGCGCCGGCGTGCGCCCACCTTTTTTGGCGTTGCAGTAAACACAAGCGCACACCAGATTTTCCCAGGTGGTTTTGCCTCCTAAGGATCTCGGAATCACATGGTCCAGCGATAACTCATTGGTGGTAAATTTCTTGCCGCAATACTGGCAGAGTGAATTATCCCGGGCATAGATGTTGCGACGGGTCAGCTTCACATCCTGTTTAGGCAGCCGGTCATAACCAAGCAGGCGAATAATTCGTGGAACCGCAATTTCATACCGCACGGTACGCACAAAGTCATGCGATTCACGCTCGTACTGGGCCTTGAGCATGGAAATCTCCAGCCACCCTTCGATGTTGTAGGCGAGGTAGCAGTTGTTTTCCACGGAAATAACTTCCGCCATTTCCTTGATCAGCATGGCAAACGCCCGCCTCGCACTGGTTACGCGAATGGGCATGTATAGCCGGTTCAGCACCAGCACATTACAAGACAGGCCCGAAACTGGCAGTGTTTCTGACATTCAAACGCTCCGTGGCGGTCTTAACCGCTGGCCAACCTGAAACCAAGTTTTCAGAGCCTCGTCCGCAGTTGCCCATTCATCCAAGCTCGCCATGGCGCGAACACGACGCTTTGCAACCCCGAACCGACCGCCTGTACAGCCTAATTTGTAATCCAAGTCCGGGATTACCACAAGCCAACCGCGGATGCTTACCCCAGGCATAGTTGCATCTCACGCCCGCTCCGGCTACAAACACCACAGGCGCAAGTGACGCCGGCGGCCATTGGCACGCCGGAATGCCATCAAGCCACGGCCTCTACGACAGCCCTCCGAGGGTAGCTCAGCGGTTAGAGCAGGGGACTCATAATCTCCGGGTCGTGGGTTCGAATCCCACCCCTCGGATCAGGTCACGGCCGAACGGACGGGCTGTGATTGCCGTGACCATGGCGACTACTTGGAAGGATTTTTCCAGCGGGCCACTACCAGAAAAAAAATAGCTTTGTAGGCTGGCTGGCTGGCGTTACAATGTCCCCGCCGGATGGCTGCGGGCCAGGCTCGGCGGGCGATACCAGCCGCCGGGCAATGGGTTCCCCAAACGCTGGTTTTGTCCTCCGGAGTATCAATGCCCCATCCTAAAAGAAAAATCCTGGTCACCTCCGCCTTGCCATACGCCAATGGGGCCATTCATATCGGGCATCTGGTGGAATACATTCAGACGGATATCTGGGTGCGCTATCAACGGCTTTGCGGGCACCAGGTGGTCTATGTCTGCGGCGACGATGCCCACGGCACCCCCATTATGCTTCGGGCACGCAAGGAAGGACTCTCGCCGGAAGATTTTATTGGCCGCATGAACCTGGAACATCAGCGTGACTTCGCCCGTTTTGACATCGCTTTTGACAGCTACTACAGCACCCATTCAACTGAGAACCAGGCGCTTTGCGTGCATATCTACGAAATTCTGCGAAAAAATGGCCACATCGTCACCCGCGATGTGGAACAGTTTTTCGATCCGATGGAACAAATTTTTCTACCGGATCGCTTCATTCGCGGCACCTGCCCCAATTGCAAGGCACCGGACCAATATGGCGATTCGTGCGAGATTTGCGGTAAACACTACCAACCCACTGATCTGATCAATCCACGCAGCGCCGTCAGCGGTGCCATACCGGTACGAAAAACCAGCCGACACTTTTTTTTACGGCTGGAACATTTTCGTCAGCAACTCCAGAATTTATTGCAAACTCGATTTGTGGATGAATCGGTCGCCAATAAACTGCGGGAATGGTTTACCACTGAATTAAAAGACTGGGATATTTCACGTGATGCCCCGTTTTTCGGCTTTGCCATTCCTGATGAAGCGGACAAATATTTTTACAACTGGCTTGATGCTCCGATCGGATATCTGGCTTCGCTGGCCCATTACCTTGCGGCACCGGCAGAGGATGCCATCCAATTCTGGCAAAATGACGATCTGGAAGTTCACCACTTTATCGGTAAGGATATCGTTTATTTTCATGCCCTGTTCTGGCCGGCCATGCTCTTTGGGGCGGGATTGCGCCCCCCCACCAAATTGGCTGTTCATGGGCACCTGACGGTGAATGCGGAGAAAATGTCCAAGAGCCGGGGCACCTTCATCAGCGCTCTTCAGTACGCCCGTTATCTCGACCCGCAATGGCTGCGGTATTATTTCGCCACGCGACTTACCACGGCACCATCCGATCTGGATTTGAGCTTTGAAGACTTTACCGCCCGGGTCAACAGTGAGTTGGTGGGCAAACTGGCCAATCTTATCAGCCGAGCCGCACCCATGTTGAACCGCCTGCTCAATGGAGAGACCGGTGTGCCCGTGGTCGACGCCCTGCCGCTGTTGGAACAGCTCCGCCAGGCCAAACCGGAAATTGCCCAAGCCTTTGAAGAGCGCAATTTCGCGGGGGCCACCCGCCAAATATGCTCTCTGGCGGACAAGGCCAATAAATTCGTGGAAGATAACGCTCCATGGGTGCTGGTGAAGACCGACGCGCAGGCGGCCCGTGGAGTCTTGACCGCCGCTTTGGAAGCGGGGCGAATTTTGACCATTTATCTCAAGGCCATTGTTCCTCAATTTGCCCGGAGTGTGGAACAATGTCTCAACATTGCGCCGCTGGAATGGCAGCATATCGAAGATTCCATGCCTGCCCACAAGATCAACGCCTTTGTCCATCTGGCAACCCGCGTGGATGATAAAGCCGTGCAATCACTGATTCAGGAGAACATGATGAGTGAACCTACCGCTGTCACCCCGCCCTCTGTGATTCCTCCGACGCCGTCCACCGCAACAAGCAGTTCCTCTAATCCGTCACCAGCGGGGCCAGGTTCGGTGGAACCACTCGCTCCTACCTGCACCATAGAACAATTCGCCGCGGTGGATCTTCGCGTGGCCCGCGTAATCTCGGCGGAGGATTTGCCCGGCAGCGATAAGCTTTTGAAATTGCAACTCGATGCCGGGGCGCTGGGACACCGTGTTGTTCTGGCCGGCATAAAAAAGGCTATCGCCCTGGACCAGCTTCCCGGTCGATTGGTAATATTTTGTGCCAATCTGGCCCCGCGCAAAATGAAGCTTGGCACCAGCGAAGGAATGGTATTGGCCAGTGGTCCTGGGGGCACGGAAGTGTTCTTGCTTTCCGTGGATTCCCGGGCCACACCCGGTCAGCGGGTGCACTAATCCGCCCGGCCGGTGTAACCGCCAAACCGCTGTCGTAACCATGGTTGCTGCTCAGGAGTAGTCTACTGTGCCGGTTAAATGCCTTGTCATGGGGCTGCAAAGTGTTGAAAAAAGCTGGCTTAAAGCCCTGGCTCAAGCTCAGCGCGACGGCATCATTGAAATTGTGGGGGCGCATCATGTGGACGTGGAACATGCCCGGGAACTCGGCTTGGCACTGGATGTTCCGTTTTTCGATGACGAACGCCGTATGCTGCTGGGAATTTCCCCGCAGATGCTGGTCATGGATCGCCCCTCCAATACCCGCCTGGATTTCCTGGAGGCGAGTCTTCGGCAAGGTATCGGTATCTTGAGCCTGGGTCCGCCTGTTGCCAACATTGAGGAGGCCCAGAGGCTCGCTAAAATCCTTGAACCCACCACCCATTTGTTGCACGTGGTGCCCTGCTTTGGCGATTCCTGGGCGTTTAAGCAGTGTATTCAATCGGAAGAATACTTTCGTGCCATTTCCTTCCTGGAAGCCCACTGGCACGCTCCCAACCACGCCGTGGCACGGGCCCAGCGGGTGCCCTCTGACGCCCTTCTGGTGCGATCGCTTTCCGTGTTGGCCTGGGATCTCATGCGGACCATCCTGGAACTGGCGGGGATGCCCGAGTCCGTTTATGCCGCCATTGACGGCACTACCGGGGCCGGCGATCACTTTTTGGATGCCACCGGTGCCGCCGCCGTCACCATGCGTTTTGCCAATGGAGGTGCGGCCAGTTTGTCGATTGGCGATCGCGAGCTGCAGGCAACACGAAGCCTTCGGCTCTACAGCCGTGTCGGCACGGTGCGGATGCAAGATGGCCAATATCAGTTTGCCGATATTCAAGGTGTGCCGGTGGATGGCGATACCGTGGCCCAGCCGTCTGCGGAACAACTGGCCCGACAGGCCATTGAAGATTTCGTCCGCCATTTCACGGCCATTCCATCGCCGCACCGTGGCCGACGCCATCGACTGCTGGAAACCGCGGCCATGATGGTGGCCATGTTTGTTTCCAACCGCACCGGCGAGGCTGAATCTCCGCGGGCCATGATCAATATTCACCGCTGAACGCGGTATTGTTCATTGGCCGATCCACCTCTCATCCGCCATCATCAGGCACTGAAGCCAGCGCCAGCGAAAGTGGCGGTCTTCAGCTTGGGGTAGCGGCATGAATTACCGGCCTGGCTTCGCCGGCCTCCACCATGCGGGCCAGCAGACGACGCTTCAAATCCTGTCGTACCGGTGCATGCGACTCGGCCCTGACGAGGTTGTTAAGCTCTGATGGGTCCGCTTCCAAATCGTATAAGTACTGTTCCACGTATTGATCGGAATGCGACTCTTTCCAGCCGTTTTTATCCGGTGCCGTCACACCGTATTTCCAACGATGTGTGCGAACAGCCCGCCCTACCTGGCTTTCGCTGATCTGTACAAACACATCTTGCGGCCACGCGGGTGATCGTCCGCCCAGCAGCGGCAAAATGGAACGCCCCTGCATGGACGGAGGAATAGCAATGCCCGAGGCGTCCAGCAATGTCGGCGGAAGATCAATGAGGCTTACGAGTTGATGCAGTTGACCGCCACCCGTGAATGGACCACCGTAAAACGCGGTAGGCACCCGGATGGAACTTTCATGACAACTGCGTTTGTATTCCTCGTTTCTGGTTTTGAAATGACAGCCGTGATCGGACGTAAAGAGGATGACGGTGTTATCCGTCAAGGCCAGACTTTTGAGGGAATCGCGAATGCGGCCCAACGCTTCGTCGAGGCGCTTCACCATGCCCCAATATCCGCCTAAATGACGGGCGGCGACGCCACCGAGTTCTTGCAGATCCGCCGGCATCCAACGGCCCTGATACCGCTGGCTATAACCGTCGGGTGCCGGGTAATTATCGAATTCGTTCTGGTGATGTGGTTCCAGAAACGATAAAAATAAAAAAAACGGATTTTTCTGATTGGACTCCACAAAGCGGATGGCAGCATCGGTCAGGCCATCCACGCGGTACCCCGGCAGGCGCACCCGCTTGCCTTTGCCATCAAAAACCTCACAGCGGTACGAGTCGGAGGAGAATTCCAGCAAGTTTGCCGCCAGCCAATGCTGGTAGCCACCCCGCTGCCCCACCGGTACGGGATCCTGTTTGGCCAGATGCCATTTACCTATGTAACCAGTGGAATAACCAGCTTTATTGAAATAATGGGCCAGCATTTTTTGTTCTGGTCGGGGAACTATCCCATTGCGGCAGCAGCCCGTAGCGGTGGCGTATAAACCAGTTTGCAGACAACTGCGCGCTGGTCCGCACACCGGCTGACAAGTAAATGAGTTGGCCACGTGGGTTCCGCCGGTCGCCATGGAGTCAAAATTCGGCGTTAATCCCAGCGGATTGCCATGCACACCGGTGCTGTCCCATCGCTGCTGATCGGTAAAAAATACAATAACATTGGGATGCTCTACATTTTTCTTCATATCATCTTTCCTAAAGAACGCCTGTTCATACTTTGCCGGAACCGTTACAAGCTTCCGACTTATGCCGTTGCTACGGGCTACATCGATTCAGACCTCGCCGACATGGTCAGCGATTATGCTACGCCCTACGGCGTGCCGCCGCAACAATCGCCAACCTCCATCCGCACCCCACTGGTAAAACGCCAGCGTTACCACCGGCATCCATTCCACCAGAAACACCCATTCGGACATGCGCCATTGGCCGGTGGCATGGTAAATCATCCACACCTGATAACTTAGCAGCACGGTCCACGAAAATATCCAGGTGCTGCAATTCCATGCCAGCGGCAGCAACGCCAGCGGCCACAGCACGTACCATGGATAAACCTGCGGCATCAACATCAGATAGAGCATCAATGTATGCCCCATCACCTTAGGTGCCGGCCAGCGCCCACGCCAGGCTGCAGCCAGAATGACCACCATCCCGCCCCACCACAAAACCGCCAGAATCGGGCGGATCGGACCCGCGTTGCCCGCGAACGCAAGCCAGCGCAGCAAATGAAAGAGCAGACCGTTAAATTCCCAATTTTGGGCGTAAATCCGCATGGTGCGGTAAAGGTCCGGTAGCCCGGTGATGAAGGGCAGCAAGCACACCATCGTCACCAGAATATAAATCACCGCGGGCCGCGTCAGGCGCTGTAGCCCCGCCCGCCAATTCTTTACCGGGGTTTCCTGAAAAAACCAGAGTACGAATACGGGAACGGCAATAATCGCGTAAATTTTGACCATCAGGGCCAACGCTAAACATGCCGCCGCCAGACCCCAGTTCTTTTTATTTCCCGCCCAGAACGCCCCCATAAAAAAAAATACCCCCGGCGATTCCAGATGCCCATTACCGGCGATTTCAATCAGCGGGAGCGGATTCCACGCATATAGCGCCGCCCACCACAGACTGCGTTTCATCTGGGCGAGAATCAGCAACAGCCAGATCACCACGCCGACATCCGCCAACACATGCATTCCCCGGTACGGCCAAAATCTCGGATTGCCGCCAAGCTGATAAAACATGGCATACCAACGGCGGGTGTTGCGCGGTGGCGGCACGGCACGGGGATGAAATCGCCCCGATGCCACAAAATGATTCTCCATCCAGGCCGCCGCCCCGAAGAGCATTTCCGACACAGGCCCATAAATCGTGGGAACCTGGGCATTGTTGCTCATGCGGTCCATTAAATCATAAGGATACGACGCCACTTGGGCATAGGAAAGATTCCAGTTGGCCGGATGCGGCACGGCCGTGTCGGTAGGCAGATAACGATAGGGATTCATCCCATGGAGTACCACATGCCCATCACGTCGATAACGGAAAAAATCATCCGACAGGGTCGGCACCCACCAGACCATCATCGCTATACGCAACCCCACCGCGATCGTTAAAATAATCGCCACCGTCAACCATGGCGGCAATTTGATGGCCCACGGCGGTGTGGTATGAAGCAGCCAGGCGATAGCCGACAAAAACACCATCACCAGCGCACTGCACAGCCACAACTGCCACAGAACCGTCTTTTGATCCGTTTGAAAGCCGATCCGCAGCAGCAACGCCCAGGCCGCCAGCGTCCCAGCCAAGATGCCCATCCATGCCAGCAGTCTTAGCCGCCGCCCCATGGATCTTGAAGTTTTAATGACGTGTGTTGATTCAACCATCCGTACCCCGAGGCCCGATGGCAATGCACCCGGCCCGGAACCTTGATAAGGCCGCCAGAGGTTTCCGGAAATCAGCCTGCCGGCGAAACACCGCGGCGAAAATCAGGACGCGGCCTTGGGAGTTAAGATCATGATCATGCGGTTGCCTTCCAGCCGTGGCTCGCGCTCGGTTTTACACATGTTGCCCAAGTCGGTTCTAAAACGATCCAGAATCTGTCGGCCCAAGTCCACATGGGCCATCTCTCGTCCACGAAACATCATGTTGAACTGTACTTTATGGCCTTCTTCCAGAAATTTTCGGGCTTTGTTCATGGTGGTGTTCTGATCGTGAACGTCGATTTTCACACTGCGGATGCGCAATTCCTTGAGTTGGGTCACATGCGAACCAGCATGTGATTTTTGCTCCTTTTTGCGCTGCTTATACTTCCACTTGCCATAATCCATCACCCGACAAACCGGTGGCTTCTCCATCGGAGATACTTCCACCAAATCCATCCCGGCTTCACGGGCCGCGCGCATCGCTTCGACGATAGGAACCACGCCGATTTGCGTGTTATGCTGATCGATTAAACGGACTGGTGAAATACGAATCTGCTCGTTGCAACGCAACCCATGCTGACTAATGGCATCTGCTCCAAAAAAACCTTGTACCTCGCCAAACGCCAACGGCCAGAGCCAGCGAAAGCGAACCATTCAGTTAACAGTGATACCCCAAAACCGGCTTTGCGTCAAATTTAGTCCCTGCCACCCCACAGCTCTAAATAATTTGTAAAGGAGTAAAAAGGGGGTAAGGTTAGACGATGTGGGTCGTCTGGAATGGCACAGATCGGTAAAGCCCAAAAAGGTGAATTTTAGCCTGTGGCCTCTCCGGCGAATAAGGGAGCGCGAGCGATTAGGGATTTGTGGGCAGCAGTCGCCGATCAGCAATCAGCATTGAGCGGGCGGCCGAGGGTGGGGTAAGATTAGCAAGATTAGCAAGATCAACAAGATCAACATGTTTTTTTACGAGGAGGAAGGGACGGGCAAGATGGCCGAGGTATTTGTTGTTGGCCATCTTGGACAGGTTGAAAAATGGGCGGTTTTGTTGGTGTTTTGGGGTAAGATGGCCAAGATGGCCAATGTGGCCAAACATTTTTAATTTTCCGGGTTGAGGGGGCTTTTTTTCTTTTTGTGGGCGCAACATGGGCATGGGTCGAATTCCTTATTTTGGTGTGGTGCCTGGCCTGTGGCTTCGGCGGGGCCACGCGGCGGGGTACGT